>JAVEVB010000054.1:0-25048 GCA_034005265.1 Lentimicrobium sp. | reverse complement strand
ATCGTTAAAAAGATGGGAAAAGAATATTATTTCAAATTGGGAAGTTTTATAAATAAAAATAGAAAGTAATGAAACATAGTCGCAATAATTACGGGTTAAATATAATGAAGCCATGTATTATAGGTTACAACACCCAATACGGCTGGGGTTCAGGCAGTTCGCCACAGGATATGTATTTCCCCAATTATAACTCGGGTGTTTCTGAGGTAGCAGCGGTAAATAACATTGCCAGGATGGACAGGGGTAGTTATTACCATTCAGGAGATAATTATATGGATTTTTTAATGACCATTTATCAAGATCCAACCTCATTAGCAGCGGAAGAAGGGTTACTTGCCTGTAACGGTTGTGGCGGTGGTGGCATACGAAGTCGTCATTTATATCTTGCTTACTTTCTTAGAAATTCTCCTATTATTTATGGCCCCCCTTCAATGGCAAGTCCATTAGGAATTTATCCAAATCCTTTAATGGAGGCCGTGGCTGTTTTTGGAGACATTGGAGTAATATTTACTGCATTGGAGAGTGACCGGGGTAGCGTTTTTATTTTAGCAGGTAATGATATCGGTTACTTATATGGTTATTCTGAGATGAGCAAGGGGTTTAATAGCGAGTTTAGCGTGGGCTTTGAGTTAGGAAGGTTTGATGCTGTTGGAATAAATCCGAACGATTTCAGGGCCGCTGATTTGAATGGAAATTATTCAAAAGGCTATGGTGCAATTGGTATTCCTGCTACTTTTGACATTCTAAGCGTTGGTGCTGGTTTCTCATGGACTAATGTTCGACCAGGATATAATATTTACGGAACTTCAGTTTCTTTAAGTGCCGGATTGAGCTTTTTAGGCCCGATAAGTGCTGGTTATCAACATTGGGGTAGTTTTAAATTAAAATAGCGAACCAGAATGCACAAAGACAATCCTTACCCATACAAGAGACTGCTTCTGCTACCTTTATTTATTGTTATTATTTTTATAATCTTCAAGATAGATCAAAGAAATATTGATTTGTACAATCAGAAGCTAAGTTCAGAATACTACTTTATCCGTTTCAAAGATTCCGTTAACGATAAGGTGGTTTCGGTCTTTGTCCCTGATAGAATCAGATCACCACAAACCTCATTCATTAATACAATTCATCAAGGAAAAATAGAAATTTGGGCAGAGCCGGTAGAACAAGATTTAAGATTACCCGAAATTATGCAAATAGGGAGCCACATTGAAAAAAAAATGTACAACAGTATCTTAACAGTAACCAATATAACTGGCCGTGATACTGTTAGGTATAAATTCAAGTTGCTCAATTTCAAAACATTAACCTATACCCCGGAAAAATGGGAAAAACCTTCAACGCCATAATCAAAGCTGGGTATCATACTTTAGGGTTTCCTCCTATCTCGAGGGTTGAACTTAATAAGAGTTATATCCTTTTAAATGGCTTCCTTTATGGAAACTATTGCCTTGCATACAACGACATAGAGGATGTTATAATTACGGATTCATTTTTAATAGGCTTCCTATCATTAAAAATAACTCATTCAATACAAAACTATCCCCAATTTACTATAACGCTTGGAAAAGCAAAAGGTAAGGCTTTGTATGAATCAATCATGAAATGTAGAAAAGAAAGCAAAGTATCAATTATGAAGGAAGGTGATCAGTTTAAGATAAAGCAATATCAGGAAGGAGGTAAGAATCCGGTAAAAAAAGGTTTTCAAATAATTATGCCTATGATTTTACTCATTCCGGTTCTTTTGGATTTATTGTTAAGCCAACCAGAAGAATATTTTTCACAGCCATTTGGCATTGGCACTATATCAGCTTTTACACTAGCTTTTGCAATTGGTTTCGCAATTTTATTTTCCATTTCTTTTAGAATTATCTTTCTAAAACCAGGGAGAATACTTGAAGATATTAACAGGTCGGTTTATTCGATTTTATTGTTTTTGAGTTTTTGTGTATTAGGGCTTTTGCTAATGCAGAGCATGGTGTAGTTTTTATTAAGTCTTCCTGGTCGCATGTTTAGATTAACTCCAGTCTGTTATTTTATGCCTCTATCGACTTACTTACGATATTTGCACTTCCCTAACTATAACTCTGGCGCATCAGAGGCAGCAGCGGTGAATTCTATTGCGAATGCCGGTAATTTTAGTTTTTCATCATCTCAAGTCAACTACATGGATGCCTTGATGAACAATACAATGACAAAAACCATTGTTCTCGCATTTAATCAGTATCATGTGGTCAGTAGCATTGGTCCACTTGGCTCATCCTATTATGGTTCCGATGGTGGAATTTATTTTCCCAATTCTACAGCGGGGTATGAGCGGAATTTGGGGAATCCCTTTGAGGGTGGGGGAAATTCTTTTGAGGTAGAGCCGATTGGCATAGGGGTTGGTGTTGTAATTGCTTTCCCAGAATGGTTAACTGGAAAAAGATTAGGTTTTGGATTAGATTTAGGTTTCGTGGCAGATAATACGGCCCTTGGGATAGGATTCTATTGGACGACAAAATCACCAGTTAATAATGCTCTTTGCTTTGGTTTTTCAAAAGAAGTATTCTATGCTCAGACGACATCAAATAAACAAATTAAAATTGGGCAATTAACTGGAAAAGGTATTGAAATTATGGCTAGTGTAGGGCCAATAGGTGGAGCCTTTGGATGGGATTCTGATAAAAATTATCAAATGCACTCAGTTACCGGATTGGGTGATGGCTTACACATTGGCTATGGAATATTTGAAACCAATACAAGGGTTTATCAACTAAAGGATTTATTCGACAAATAAACTTACAATCATGAAAATTATTAAATGGCCAAAATGGTACATTGCTTTATCAATGATATTTGTTGTTGCATTTTTTATTTATAATTACGAAAGCCCTTCATCTGTGAGAAATGAAAAATTTAAGCAAGACCTATCCTTGTCATTAAAAGGCTTACTTATAGATAAATATATTGATTATGAGAATCATGAATACAAAACCTGCATTATTCAGGAAAACATTGACATTTTGAGGGTTTTATTAAATTTTGATCAGAGTGGTCTGTTTAATTATCTGCAAGTTGGTGATTCTGTTTTTAAGATTCGCGGCGATTCACTTATTATTGCAAAAAGAGGAACTGACAAAAAGCATTTTTACCTTAGGTATTAACCTGGAACAGTTTTGCACCTAGCAATAAATTAATGAATATTAAATCGTTAAACATGAGATTGGTGGATTATTTTTTCTATAAGATGTACCTTTTTTTAATCAAGTTAAAGAAAAATGAAGGCGATGCTAAATGGAGCGCCTTTCTTTTTACTGGGGTCTATTTCGCAATCAGTATTTTATCCTTAAATTGTTTTATAGGGATATTATATGAAAACCCATTGAGTATGCTATTGAAAGGCAAACCATTGTACTTTTGGATGTCAGTTTTTATTCTGAGTCCAGTCCTTTTAAGTTTCCGTTACTACAGGCACCTGGATGTTGCCAGCATCAAGGTTTCGTACAATGCTATGGGAGTTAGAAAACGCAGGATTGTAAATGCCTTCTTATACGTTGCGCTGGTAGCCATGCCCTTGTTGACGTTTATCCTATTCCGATTGTATGTGGTAGGTCAATTCAAGTGGTGGTAAATACATTATATGCAAAAGTCGAAATTTTTAATTTTTCATCATTTGAGGTCAACTATATGGATGCCTTGATGAACAATACAATGACAAAAACCATTGTTCTCGCATTTAATCAATATCATGTGGTCAGTAGCATTGGTCCACTTGGCTCATCCTATTATGGTTCCGATGGTGGAATTTATTTTTCCAATTCTACAGCGGGGTATGAGAGGAATTTGGGAAATCCTTTTGAGGGCGGGAGTAATGCCTCAGGTGGGGGTGAAAGTAGTTGGGCGAGTGATATTTGGAATAGTACAATTGTTAGAACTTATACTGGTGATGCTATATTTGTAAATTCAACATTCAGTTTAGTGTTTTTAGGAGGTGGTTCTAATGCAACTGGTTTTGTACTCCCTTTACGTGGTCCTGATGCGTTTAATCTGAACTTTATTAATACAGCTTCATTTCGATTAGGAGCACAAGGCGGTTGGGATGTTAGCGCTGGGAAAATGTGGTTTAATGGGCCAGCAGAATCTGCATATGTAAGAGAGATGAATGATTATGGAGCAAGTCTTGATGTTAATTTGGGACTGGCACTTGGTTGGGGGCCTGGATTAGGTGTGTTTGAAAGTCATAATCATACAGGCAAAACAACATGGTTTGGAGCATATGGCTCTTTTGGCTTTGGAATCGGAGGGTCTTTAGGTTTTGATTACACATACACAACACCTGTTTTTAGGAGGTAA
The DNA here is from genome assembly GCA_034005265.1 of Lentimicrobium sp. GTDB lineage: Bacteria > Bacteroidota > Bacteroidia > Bacteroidales > Lentimicrobiaceae > Lentimicrobium. The sequence goes on along the minus strand of JAVEVB010000054.1, from coordinate 20,710 downwards.
ATATTAAAGTATTATGAAGAAATTTATCATTTATTTATTAGTTACTTTATCATTTCTTGTTTTTATTGTACTGACAATTCACAGGAATAAAGGATTTAATGATAACTGGAAAAATAAAATAACTTTTGAAGGTGTTGTTCAAGACGTTGTTCATATAGAAAATGAGAAAGGTTCATTTTTAAAAATAAATGATAAGTGGTATGACTTTTCTTACAACCGAACTTTTGAAGAACAAAAATTTATTGGGTTTAAAATTGAAAAAAGAATAAACGAAGAAGGTGTTTGGATTGAAAAGAATAAAGGTTCTGATAATCTGTTGTTTTATTGGGGTCGTGGAAATATAGTAAAAGATAGTATGAAGCTTAATATTCTAAATCAAAAATGCAAAGTTCTTAATTAGCATACATGAAAATGAAACAAAAATCAAAATAATTTTCCACCATTCCCAATCTGAAATTATTGCTCTCGCACAAAAGGCAATATAACAGTGAAAGAAAATTCTTTAATCGGTTCATTTATGATTTAGCTTTATCATATCCCATAATCCATGAACAAAATCGGGAATAGTTTTTCCTGTCTCGACACAACATTCCCTTTAGTTTTTTAATCATCTGCTTGATAGCATACTATGTAATTTCAGAACTCCTGACCCAGCGTAAATCTCATGTCGCAATTTTATAATTTAACGCCAGATTAGTGCCAGGATTTTTTGTTTCCGTCTCATTCAGATGGACGATAAGTTTTTCAATGGACGCATTAATGCTTGGATTTGCCTGTGAGTAAACTTTTACTGTTAGGTTGCTTTTGTGACCATGGCTGAGCGGAATTTGACAATCGAGCCGTCTTAGGCGTTGAGCCAGCCAAAAACGATCATTAAGTTTTCATGAATCACCTCTGTAACAATCTGTAAAAACAAAAAAAGCTACCGGGATAACCCGGCAGCTTGTGGAGATATATGGAGCAATAAATAAAATTACGGAAGAAGCACAGCATCAATAACATGCACAACCCCATTGCTGCCCTGCACATCGGTAGCTATCACATTTACATTTGTGTTTAGGGTAACGCCCATTCCACTTACCATAAGGTTGAGGTTGCTTCCGTCTTTCAGTGTAGAAACTGAACCTGTTGCAACCTGCGATGCAGTTACGTTACCTGAAACAACATGGTAAAGCAGGATGGGGGTAAGCGCCTCAGCAGTCAGATCACTGATGCCTGTAACTCCCAGGGTAGTGAAAAGCTTGTTGAAAGCATCGTTGGTTGGTGCAAAAACGGTAAAAGGACCGGCTGCGCTCAGTGCTTCCACGAGGTTGGCTTTTACAACGGCTTCAACAAGTAAGCTGAAGTTGGGGTTGTTGATGGCGTGGCCGACGACACTCGAAGGCAGAATCACTTTGTCAATCGCGTGAATTACACCGTTGGAAGCCATGAGATCAGTTATAATTACTTTACTTCCATCAACCATAACATCTGAACCTTTGTTGAGGAAAATTTTAACACTGTTTCCCCCCGGAGCAGTTGTATTCAGTGTTGATGCATAACCTGTAGCAACATCAGCGGCTTTCACCTGACCGGAAACTACATGATTAAGAAGAATCGGAGTAAGGGTTGCTGCATCGAGATCGGCAATTCCACTAACGCCAAGCTGCGTAAACAATGCATTAAAAGCATCGTTGGTTGGTGCAAAAACAGTAAAAGGACCCACACCCTGAAGGGCAGATGCAAGGTTGGCCTTAGTAACGGCTTCAACCAGAATTGAAAAACGTGCATCAGATGATGCGACCTCTACAATATTTTTTGCTGTATTCACTGGCTCATCGGTTTCGTCTTTTGAACAAGAGGAAAATAACACGAATGAAGATATAGCAAGAAACGCAAAGCTAAGTTTTGAGAATGAAGTTTTCATTTTGAGTTTTGTTTAATGTTTTAAATTAATTGTTGAACAACTATATAAACCCAACTGCGCTATTATTGTTTAATCTTTTTGCATATTTATTAAACAAATTTATAAGATTACTTGCATTACCCTGATATTATGCACATTATAATTATTAAAATTTACGAACCTATTGTGATTCCCCTTATTTTGCACTTGAAAACTATCGCAACTTCAAAGATCACAGTTAAAAATCTGAACTCTTAAATTGATTGCATTAATTGTATTTACTATTTTATATACCTTCGTATTCCAATGAAAACAAGAGATCAGTTACTGCTTTTTCTTTCCCGGAACAAAGAATTGTTCAGGGAGCGATTTCATATAATCAAAATCGGCCTTTTCGGCTCCTTTGCCAGGGGTGAACATACCGTTATGAGTGATATTGATTTAATTGTTGAATTTGAAGAAAATACTCAGGACCTTTATGAAATTAAAATCCGGTTGAGAGAATTTATAAAGGAGGAAACAGGTAGGGATGTTGATATTTGTCGCGAAAAATATATTAAACGTGGAGTAAAGGAACATATTCTAAAAGAGGCAATATATGTTAACTAAAGATCAACTTTGTATTCAATTTATATAAGAGTCCATCGATAAGATTCTTGAATACACCTCTGAATTTGAAAATGCAGATGATTTCAATGAAGATTACCGGAATTTTGATGCAACTATGATGAATTTCATTGTAATTGGAGAGATGATTGACAAACTATCCAATGACTTCAAAGAGCATAATCATTTCATTGATTGGCAAAAAATCAAAGGTTTTAGAAATATTATTGCTCATGATTATTTTGGGAATGACGCTGAAGAAGTATGGCTAATAATTAAGAATAGAATCCCAAAATTAAAGAATGATCTTCATATTATTGAATTCAAATGATCTTATCATTTAAGATTTGAATCTTCAAATTCCTGAAGTTGAGTACACAAAATTGACTACTTCTAAACATGTCTCACGAAATTTATTTATTGTAAATTTCCCTTTTTCAGAAAGGGCTGAGGTATTTCATCGCAAAACGGGAATAATGTCCGTGTGAGTCTGAAGCGGTATCATAACGCTGGTCTGATAATATTTATGGGATGAAATCAAAGTCCCTTCAACCATTCAATCAACACCCTTGTCCCTTCGGCCACCCGCGGGCAGCAGGCTTCAACAAAATCACCATTCAGTTTTTTATCGGCCCAGGATCCGCCGGCAGCTTCGAGGGCTTCCTTGCCATTGAAATCCACATAAGCCACGCGGCTTACCAATTCGGTGGGTTGCAACCCGAAATCAGTACCAGGCAACATGGCTACTCCGGTTTCTTTAAGTATGGTATTGCAAAGATCACTACTGGTGAAAATTCCTTTTTGGCTTAGCTTATCGCGATAATAACCAAAATCAGGGAAAGCGTAAAACCCGCCATCCATTTGAGGCAGGCTCACATTTATTCTATGAAGCGAGTCGTTCATAAATTTCGCTAATGCCCTTAAAACCCTGCGGCTTTGGTGCAAATAGGCTTCAATTTCATCGTTTCCGTTAAAGGCAGGAACCGCGGCATACTGAATGGGCGCACTGGTTGAAGTAAAGGTTTCGCTGGCGGCGGTTGCCATGGCATCGAGCAACCAGCGCAGGTTTGGTGGAAAAGAAAAAGTACCCAGCCGCCATCCCCCGGCCCCGCACCATTTACTCAGACCACTGCTGATGATGGTGCCTTCGGGATAAAAACGGGCAATAGAAACATGCTGCCCGGTGTGGTGGATCCTGCCATAAATTTCATCTGAAATCAGGATGATTTTATATTTTCGGGCAACTTCGGCCAGCTTTTTCAGGCGTTCGATGGGATAGGTATTGCCGGTTGGATTGGAAGGATAGTTCAGAATGAGAATCCGCGGCCGGTCAGGATCGTTGCGACACTCCTTGTCAAGCATTTCGGGGCTCATGCGCCAGTTGTTGTCGGCCGAAGCCGGTATCCAGTGTACTTGCCGACCAATAATCTGAGCCTGCGGGGAATAAGAAACCCAACTTGGAGTAGGGATCAGCAGATCGCCATAATAAACCAACTGTAGCAAAAATATGAGTTCCTTTGAACCCGGGCCAATCAATACATCTTCAGGCTGGGTGTCAATGCCTTCGTGCTGCCTGTTAAATCCGGCCACAGCCTTGCGCAACTCATACAAACCCTTAACAGGCAAGTAATCTTTTTGATGTGCATTCTCCTGTAATGCCTTTACCACACTTTCCGGCACAGGAAATGGGGATTGCCCCAGGCCGAATTTATATACTTTTTTCCCTTCCTTTATCAGTTGGTTGCTTGCTTCATTAATGGCTAAGGTGGCAGAGGTTTTTAATCCCCTTACATTCAGGTTGAGATTTACAGGTAGAGATTGGTGTTTCATGGCAGGATTTATCGGTGAAACGTCGTATTTTGACCAAAGTTAGGGATTTTTTGGGGAACGGGTGGCATTGGAGTGAAAATGCTACCAAAAGAATTATTCAATAAAGTTCCCATTTTGAGAATTTTTTATTACCTTTGCTCAATCAAATAATTGCAATGGAGAGAATATTTGCAAAGAGTACATTAAGAGTTTTTTGGGAGAAATATCCTGACTCGGAGCAATACTTAAAAACCTGGTTTGATACAGCGATGAGCTCTAACTGGAAAACTCCACATGAGGTTAAGCAGACGTATATTAACGCAAGTATTCTAAAAGACAGCAGAATTGTTTTTAATATCAAGGGCAATTCATACAGGCTTATTGCAAAATTCAACTTCGAGAAACAATGGATTTTTATCCGATTTATAGGTTCTCACGCTGAATACGATAAGATAGATGCAAACACAATTTAAGATTTTATTGACATGAAAATGAAACTCATTAAGACAGAAGCTGATTATACCAGAGTCTTAAACAGACTTGAAACCATTTTTGATGCAAAAGTTGGAACTGCAGAAAGCGACGAAGCAGATGTACTTGCTTTGTTGGTGGATGAATATGAAAAAAACCATTTCCCAATAGCAGCACCTGACCCCATTGAAGCCATTAAAATAAGGATGGAAGAAATGCAGCTGAAGCAGGTTGATCTGGTGAAGGAAATTGGAGGGAAAAGCCGCGTTTCGGAAATATTAAACCGAAAAAGAAAACTAACAGTTGAGATGATCCGAAAATTATCCCTCAGGTTAAACCTTTCACCTGATGTATTAATCAACGACTATACCTTGATAAGGTAGTTGTAAGATATTTAGCTGATAGCTACACTAAATGGAAACAAAGCACAAAACAACATTGTTAAGTCAACTTTCCAATTGCATATATCCGAATTGATTTACAACCAAAGATATTTGCACTTATCAGCAGACACTCTTCAATCCCAACGATTGTAAACCACATTGATATGATCCACCGAATCTCTCATAACGAAGAAATAACCGGGACTTTTTGTCTCCACATAACAGACTTCAGAGCAGGAACGTTCGGGCTCTATTTTAGTACATGAGTACCTGGTAAATTCAATCGGACTCACTTCATTGTATTCAACTTTCTCCAGGGCTTTTAGTATGGCCAGCTGGGCATATTCCTGGCTCCAGCCATTGTAATTATTGGGATGACTTTCCATTTCATCTTCATGAAGGGTAATTGTTTCGGTGTCGCCCATGGTTTATTTAGTTTAGTTAACGGTAAAGTCGTGTATGCTCTTTATAAAGATTAAAAGTACATATTTTCATTCAGAATCAGTTAAACTGATACTGCAGGCTGAATTAAAATCAGCAAAAGCAAGCTGAAACGTATGATTTATTGAAACCGTTGGCTTACTTTTGATGAGCAGGAGCATCTTTAAATAAACGAACCACCTGAAATAATAACAGATGATCAGACTTTTTTCCCTTATTCTTATTGTTGCTGTTATGACAGGCTGCAACCCCAAATCCAACACCACTGAAACTATGGACAAGCAAAAAAACACCCCTGTTCAAGCGGAGCATACCAACGACACCACGCCTAAAGTAACGGGCATTGGTGGTATTTTCTTTTTCTCTGATAATCCTGAAAAAACGAAAGCCTGGTACGCCAGCAATCTGGGATTGGAAACCAATGAATGGGGCTCAAGTTTTGAATTCAGGAATGCCAACCGCCCCGACGAGATCAACTACCTTCAGTGGAGCCCGTTTGTTAACGGAAGTGAGTATTTTGCTTCTGATGCTTCGGCAATAGTCAATGAATTATCGTTATTTACAACTGGTTCATCTTCCTTGTCACATCCTATCAGGGCGATAATAAGTGCAATAAGAAAAATGCAAATTTTATAACTATTTTCATTTTTTTGGTATTAGAGGTTTTTACTGTTTCATGATTTTTTTTGTTAAAATACGTCCGTCTTCAAGAACTACTTTTATAAGGTAAATACCTTTTGGATATTTTCTTAAATCAATTGTTTGCTGATACGATTGACGGGATTCTAAATTGAGCACACCCATTTGCTGACCACTTAAAGAATAGACACTGGAGCAATTAATTGGATTAACTGTTTTAATAACCACCTGGTCTATTACGGGATTTGGGAATATTTCTATTTGATGGCTCAAATGATGATCTTCAATTTGGGTTGTAAAATCATATTCAACAAGATAGCGAACACTATAACTGGTGAAGCCTCCCCATTCTGAAATAATCATCACAGGAACTTTAATGTTTGGAGCATACCACGTATATTCGATATCGGTGAAAGGCCCGGTAGGTATCCAATCGCCCCCTGCTTCATATCTATACCAGGAATAATCAATGGTTGTTGTTTTTATTCGTAAAGCATTTTGAAATTCTCCCAAAGGAGTTGTGATTGTGCCATAAGCATCAGCTTCAATTGTTGACATGGCCGAATCGCGCATAAAATAATATCCATAGTCAATATGAAAACCCAGAAGTTCCCAGCTGTCATTGAAACTATCTTCATACGCGAAAGGGAATTCTAATGATGTGTAGATGTCTGTATAAGTGGTGAAACTATTGTTTGTTTGCATTAGAAATCCCATGGCAAGTAAATTCTGAGATGAATTATCGTTATCATAGTATTGATACGGACCAACATCTGGGTTGTCGATATTCCGTAAACAAATGTTAGCATTGTTGACAGCGCTGGAATCGGCAAAAGGTGTTGTTGCCGGATCAACACAAATGGCACCGCTGCCTTCGATAAATAATGCACCAGAAATAGTGCTAAAGTCCCACACTAAATTGGCTCCCCCATTCCCGGGATCAATATTTGTTACTTCCTCATAACCATCATATCGATAAGTATCACCGATAGATAAATTAATATTGCCAGTTAATGTAGTTTGGGAAAACACGGACAATGTGGCAACAATTGAAACAATTAATAAGGTAAATTTTTTCATGAGATTAGTTTTTTGGTTTGATTAATCTGATTAATCTTTTAAACATCTGACGGAATATCCCAGGCTTTTTGGATGAACCTGATTCATGGCTGAATTATCAGAATCATAGAACAAAGCACAATTGACGGCCTTTGTGTCACTATTTTCAGTTGAAGTCCACATGAAAAATGCTTCCTGTAAATTCACATAGTTTCCTGATGTTCCTCTGGCACCTGATCCACGTGCTGAAAATCCAGATTCATTGGTGGCGCCTTCATTAGGGGAAAGCCAATATATGAAACCTGTTTCTTTCATTTTCCCACCTGCAACCATATTTCCATCAAGGTAATCTTCCAGTATTTCACATTCAGCGGCAGAAGGTATGTGCCATCCAGCGGGGCATATATCACCGGATACACCGGACGAATGCTTACTGACACCCATAATGGCATTCCAGGTATAGAGCCTGCCGTAGCCAGCCACATTCGCCTCATTGTCATCAAAGGCATAGACGCCATCAATGGGGTCTCCATTGTTATAATGCAGGGTTCGTAAGTTTTCCTTCATCCAGGTTTGGGTGCCAATCACTATGGTTTCATAAACATTTCCGTCGAAATCGGTTACTGTACCGGTGGGTGGCCCAATTCCTCCCGGGATAACAACATATTGATCACCGATATAAAGGGTATCGTTGGAGTACTTGACATAAATTGAGTTGGTGTAGAGGGCATACGGGACACTGCATAGCTGGGTTGCTCCCATAGGGGTATAACTGTTTCCTCCGGAAGCATCCATTGCTACTGCCAGAAAATAAATTCCTTCACCCCAGTTTATGTTCGAGAAATCACCAGATACAGAGTTTCCTTCACCTATATTTACAGTAAAAACCCCGCTACCATTCGATAACGCTGTAAATGTTTCAGTGTAAACGGCATTTCCTGTATTACCGCCTGCTTTAATTTCAATCTTAATACCAATACTGGCATTGGCGATGACTGTACCATCATTATGGCGGGCAACGGCCTGGTATTTAAAACTTTTTGGAGCCTGTGCCATAACAGTACCAAACAGCAAGCACAGAAGTAAGATTAAATTTGTCTTTCTCATTTCAATAAGGTTTTAATGTTTATTCTTTGATGATTTTTTTTATGATCGGCTGATTATTGATGAAGCAAAAAGTAAGCATGTAAAAACCAGCATTCAATCTTGTTATGTCAAGCAGGGTTGGATCGGATAGGTAATGAGCACTTAATACCAATTGTCCCCGAATATCCCTTAAGTCAATTCTTGTGGGCGCTTCATCTGTTTGGCAATTCAGGTACAGATAAGTGGTCGCTGGATTTGGGAATACGATAATTTTTGCCGGGTCAATTGCTTGTTCGTTGATTCCGGTGCTGTTTATGGTTCCCTGCAGGAATCCCTGGGTTAGCATATAAGTTGACCCGGTAAAAGATTCAACAGCTATTTCACCAAGGGCAAAGGCGAGTAAAAACGGTGGATTGACAAATGTTTCACCACTACTGCAGATTACCTCACGATCAATTTGCTGCGAAAAACCATTGAATGGAATACCTGAAATCAGCCCAATAATGAACAGGCATAAAATGATTTTTAACGTCGATTGGGCGAATGGCTTATTCATTCGAATCTTTTTCATGTTGAATGCTTTTTATGATTTTGATTAATGCCTGTTTTTGTTGCTTCAATGATTTCTTCAATTTATCCAGTGAATTTGTCTCTTCCGGTTTTTCCACCTTCTTCGTTTTGCTCCGTGTGCCTTCATTCTTTTCCATACTAAAGGGGCATAGTAATCGCCAACGAAATTATTTCGGGAAATAGACGAAACAAAATTTTCCGGGTGTTCAAAAAGTTTCACGCAGGGTTTAAAAAAGTCGCAAAACTTGCATGTAATTGTATATAAGGCAAATACAGAGGTATAATTTATATCTGCATAAGGAAGGGGATCAGTTTTTCATCACCAGAAATACCTAGTTTTTTACGTAAACGGTATCGGTTTGTTTTAACACTGCTTTCAGATTTGAATGCAATGGAGGCGATTTCTTTGGTGGTAAGATTCAGTTTTAAGAGGGCTGCGGTTTTTATTTCGGTAGCTGTCAGGTCAGGAGAAATTTGCAATAATTTGGAATAAAATCTGGAATGAATATTTTTGAAAATCTTGTCGAACTCGTCCCAGATATTTTGTTTGGTTTGATTCTCAAGTTCGTGGATTATCTCCCTGATGTGTTTGATCATTTCCGGGTTTGCATCTGCCGAGTTATTAAAATCTTCCAGTTTATTAATAATACTTGAAATGGTTTCATTCAAACGAATCATTTCCAAGGCTTTAGATGCCAGTTCCCTGTTTTTCGATTCCAGTTGTTCCTGCAAAATGATGTTTTCCTTCTCAACCAGTTTGCTCTCCTGAGCATGAATGATACTGTCTTGTTCCAGTAGTTTCTGCTGCTGTCCGAATGCCTTGGATTTATACCTGAACATCGAGATCAATACAATTGACAAACCCAACAAAAGAACAGACAACATGATCAATAATATGTTATTGTTCCTTTGATTATGGCTTTTATCTTTTAAGCGGGCAATCTCATTATCCTTTAATTCTGACTGGAATTCTTCTTCAATTTCTGCTAAAATTCTTTCTTTTTCGGTGCTAAATAAACTATCCTGAATGGCTTTATGCCTTACCAGGTAATTGAAAGAAGCTTTGAAATTATTGTTGTCAAAGTAAATTTCCGATAAAACTTTATAAACATGACTCACCAGATTCGGATTATCAATACTTAATGCAATATTGAGCGCATCAAGGGCGATTTCAGCAGCATCGTTTTTCTTTTGCTTGTTGTGGGTTTTAGCTAACTGCAGCTTGCTGATGATTATGCCCGTTTTATCTTTAAGGGCAGTAAAATTCCGGAGTGCAATTTTTAGGGCCTCTTCAGCTTCATGATAGTGCCCCAGTTTGGTCTGAATGTTTGCAATGTTATTTTCTGATCCGGCAACAGCCCTGTCCAGACTAAGGCGGGTTCTTATTTCCAAAGCTTTCTGGTGATGCATAAGAGAAGAATCAAGCTTGCCCATTTTTTCATAAGTGATGCCCATACAGGTGAGAATGTTTGAAATTCCTTTCTGATCATCAATTGCTTCTTTAATTGCTATCGCCGTTTTAAAATAAACCAGCGCTTTTTCAATTTCATTCCGGTTCAACAACACAACCCCGATACTCCCGTAGTAAGAAGAAATGTGTTTTTTATTCCCCGTTTTTTCTGCTATTTTAATGGCCTCCTGATACATTTCAAGCGCATGAACATAATCGCCCCTGATTTTAAATATTTCGCCTTTCCCGAAATAAATAAAGGAAAGGTCATCAAATTGTTTGGTATTTTCGAAGATGGTTTTTGCTTTATCTAAGTATTTCAGCCCTAGACGATAATCATCTTTATAGTAATACACTCGACCCTGCCACAGCATACTTTTTCCCATGCCTATTTTGTATTTTGATGCCGTGGAAATGGTATATGCTTCCTGCAGATATTCGAGTGCTTTATCGTTGTCAATGCTGCAATAGTGTTCTCCAAGCTGAAGCAAAACATTTGCCTTTATCGTGTCGTCTACCATATAGGCAAGCTTTTCTTCAAGTGCAGGTATCTGGTCGTTTGAAAAAACAGAATGGTAAAAAATACAAAGGGCAACCAGGATCAGGTATCTAAACGATACATAGGAAATGCTATAAGATTTGGCCGGTCCTTTCACAAATTTGTAATTTGGAAACTGGTTATAATCTGATAGTTACAAATATAGTAAAAATCATTGTCAAACAATTAAAATTTAGATACAAGTTTCTCATCACCGGTTTCACCCAACGACGTAACCTGATTTTCCAAAACTCAACCCGACACGAGCAGAAACTCAAAAATAACAAATACAGACAGCCGATTTTCTAATGATTTATGCAAAGAGTCTACTTTATTTCCGATAAGTCATTTCAACAACAATCTTGTTGTTAATGAGATCTTGATACACGAAATCGTCGTATAAATACATAATGCATTCAGTCGTCTTTTGCCCGACAGATGTTATACTATGGATTAAAAGCCACGAAACCACTTTGAAACGTTTGATTTATTGAAACCATTGGCTTACTTTTGATGAGCAGGAGCATCTTTAAATAAACGAACCACCTGAAATAATAACAGATGATCAGACTTTTTTCCCTTATTCTTATTGTTGCTGTTATGACAGGCTGCAACCCCAAATCCAACACCACTGAAACTATGGACAAGCAAAAAAACACCCCTGTTCAAGCGGAGCATACCAACGACACCACGCCTAAAGTAACGGGCATTGGTGGTATTTTCTTTTTCTCTGATAATCCTGAAAAAACGAAAGCCTGGTACGCCAGCAATCTGGGATTGGAAACCAATGAATGGGGCTCAAGTTTTGAATTCAGGAATGCCAACCGCCCCGACGAGATCAACTATCTTCAGTGGAGCCCGTTTGTCAATGGAAGTGAGTATTTCGCTCCATCCGAAAAGGAATTTATGATCAACTACCGGGTGCAGAACATTGAAGGATTGGTAAAAAAATTAAAAAATAATGGTGTAACCATACTCGATGAAATTGAATCGTTTGAGTATGGCAAATTCGTACACATTATGGATGCAGACGGGAATAAAATAGAGCTTTGGGAGCCGGTTGACAGCGTTTTTACAGCAATGGGTGGAAAGACGACGAAATAGCAATGCCTGTTTTTACACCATATAATTCAAGAATGCTGGCCGGTAAGGGTGGCTGCAACAATTTCAGCCTCCCTCCTCTATGAATAATCAAAACTACTTCCATCCAGAAACTCCCGCAAGATGGAGGTAGGGGGAATTTCTTTTTCGCCAATGGGAATAACGTAGGAAAGGAATTTGAGCAGCCTTTTGGCTTCCGAAAATTCAGGAACAATGGGTGGGACATCCTTTAACAAAGGTTCTGCATACTGGCGCAATACGCCCAATTCATAAACCATGGCAGTATTAAACATCACATCGGACTCTTCCTGGTAGGGGAAAATATACTTTTCTTCGCCCAGCCGCACACTGGGCCACCTCCGCATTGTGTCAAGGGCGGAGTACCCCCTATACTTACTGTCTCGCACCATTCGCCTGATCAGGCGGTTGTCGTTGGTGGGAATATTGTTGTTCGAATCAATAAGAAGAGGCGTTAATGCAGAAACATACACCTTCATCATACGATTTGGCAGAATAAACCGCGAAATGACAGGATTTAATGCATGAATACCCTCAATTACCAATATCTCATTGTCTTTCAGGCTAAGCATTGTTCCATCATAAAACCGTTTCCCTTCTGCGAAGGAAAATTTTGGCAATTCAATTTCTTTTCCCGCAAACAGATCGTTCAGGTTGCCGTTTAAACAATTCACATCAATGGCTTCAGGACATTCAAAGTCATATTCTCCGTTGCTATCAAGTGGCGTCAACTCACGATCAACAAAATAATTATCCATAGAAATTACCCTGGGCTTAAAACCCAAAACGCACAACTGTACTGATAAGCGTTTGGCAAAAGTAGTTTTCCCCGACGAGGAAGGCCCCGAAATAAAAACCACCTTAACTTCATCCCTGCGCTGACTGACCATATCGGCAATGTGAGCCACTTTTTTCTCCTGTAAAGCCTCCGAAACCTTAATGATATTGCTGATTCCACCATTTAGGGCCATTTGATTCAACTGACCCATATGTGGTACGCCAATAATTTCTGCCCACGCCTTGTATTCCTTAAAAATCTCAAATAACTTGGGTTGGTGCACCACCTTAACCAATTGATCAGGATTGTCCTTTTGGGGCATAACCAGCAACATTCCCTCATGATATTCCTCCAGTCCGAAATACTTCAGGTACCCTGTTGAAGGGACCAGATATCCGTAAAAATAATTAACCACATCATCAAGCCTGTAGACGGAGCTATAAAACTGCCGCCTGGTCCGCATAAGTGTGCATTTATCTTCAAGATTGAATTTCTCAAAAATTTTCAAAGCCTCTTCGGTTCTTATTTCATTCCGCTCAAAAGGAATATCCATCGCGATAATTTCTCTCATGCGGTGCTGTAGTTGTTCCACAATTTTGGCTAAGGGACCGGGACTATGGTGATTCACCAACTCACAATACAATCCTCCTGAAACCGAATGCTGAACTTTTAACTTATGATCAGGATATAAATCTCGTGCTGCCTTGAATAAAACCATAGACAATGATCGCAGGTACATGCGTTGCCCGTCAACATGAGGAAATCCGATAAAATTCACTGTTTTAGGCTTATATACCATATAGGTCAACTCTTTCAGAGAATTGTTAACCATGGCTCCTAAAATGGGGAAACCCAGATCAACTTTCTGATCGGCTGCGATTTCAGCAAGAGTAGTTCCGAAAGGATATTCCTTTTCGGTTTGTGTGTTTTCGCAATAAATGGCGTAAGTTTGAAGCATACAGTAAAGAATAATTATATGATAATGCCTGATGGTGGAGAAATTCTTTTAACAGAAACGGCAAACGATCTGAAATATTTGCAAAGAAACGACTTTTTACCTGATCGGTAATATTGAAATATATGCAGACAAAATTTATAGTACAATAATTTATGAATACTGCTTTTGGTTCGTATGGCCCATTTGATTGTAGCCATCACTTTAGGGTCTCAATTAATCAACTTATGAACCAGCGATTTTTATAGTCATTCCCGTTTATAAACCCTAATCCAATCCACCTCCAGTTGGTTAGGAAATACCGTAGATTCAGCCGGTGATTTGGTAAAAGGCGTACTCTCATTGCCTACACCGAGGCCGATAATCAAAAATAATTTTTCAGCTTCATGCGGAAAAACAGGGTTAAGCCCATATCGACCCGGTTTAAGCTCGCAACGCTTCAAATTCCTTCCACGGCGTGAAGTATAGCGACTTAAAGCCCACACTTCCTGCTCATCAATAAAAAAGCGGATAATATTGGTTTCCCATTCCATAGCATAGGTATGAAATTCAGCAGAAAGATCGTATTTTGTTTTGTTGCGGTTGTGCGCCATTTTGCCAATCTTCCAGTTGTGGACCGAAGTATGAAACCGCTCAGGATTTTGCATACCAGCTTCCATAAGGTCAATTTCAGCAGAAATTTGCCCGAAAGTCCAGATTCCAGGCCAAAAACCCTGGCCGGCTGGCAGCTTTGCCCGAACCTCATACCTGCCATGACCAAACGCTCTGCGCGAATGTATCATCCCTGAAGTATAGTTTCGTTGTTCTCCCATCCAGGTGGCTGCTTCTTGTTTGGCAACTATTCTCAGAGAATTGTCAACCACCACAGCATTCTCATCCCAAAAAACCTGACCTTCATCACCGTGAGTGCGGCAAAACACGCAGCTATCTCCTCCATCATTGGTATAGGGAAACCAGGTAAGCCACTCATCCGTATTTAAAACTTCGGTATTGAACTCATCTTCAAAAACCAGCTTCCAGGCACCTGTCTTACAAGAAATCGGCTCGGTTAGCAAGGTATCTCTTTGCGGGAATGCCTGCATGGCAAGAGCGCAAAATACAATTAAAATGACAGAGATTTTTTTCATAATAAAACAACTAAGAAAGAATCAGGCCAAAGTTAAAGGATAATGACAGGTATAATCTTAAATGATAATATATAATTTCTCTATTCGCTACTATATTACTATAACTCGCCTATAAAATCAATATTTATCTCTATAGAAAAACATTGATAATGTTTTCATAAACAGAGGGAGGCAGCCTGTTTCAGACAAAATCTATTCATCAAAAGAAAAAACGGCCCTCCCCTAGTGTTGGGAAAGCCGTTTTTTGCTCAAAAAGTTAAAAGTGAAAATAGGCTTACTGGGTAATGTTCACATTTGCTTTGGAATAAACCGTTTCATTGATGAAGTAGTATTTTTTACTACTGATGGTTTCACTACTGATATTATATGGGCTTACCGTAACCAAACCAGCGGAACTGGCTTCAACACCCGATAGGTCTGTTGAGCTGAAATTTACTGAAGCGGCATTACCAGCTACAATTTTATACGCTGATTTATTGTTGCTTAATATGACAACAAGAACGGAGTCTGCATTGCTCACTTTTCCACTTAAACTGATGCTCAATCCTGTTGCTTTGCTAACACTGGCCGGCAGGGACTCTGAGCCCGAAAAGGAAGGGAAGCCACGGCTTACCGTTTTATTAATGGCCGGGACACTGCCATTTCCAGCAGCTGTCCATGTTACGGTACCGAAATCAAGCGGATTGAGAAAGTCATCGTAAACATAGGCATTGTTTTGTACTTTTTTCAGGCTCATGCTGTTCAAGGTCACATCACCTCCGTCTACCATAGATGTAGAACCGGCCGATTCCATAAAAGCAGCAGTTGCAGTGTTCACCTCAATGGGAATGGTAAAACCACCCACGGTTTGGGTTGTAACACTTTTCACGGCTACAAAAATACCGAATGAATCATCGAAGCTAAATTCATTGGTGGAGGAAGTGGTATCTTCCGGGGTGTCGTCGTCTTTGGTGCATCCGGTAAAAATGGCAGCCGATAAAGCCAAAAACAAAACGAAAAATTTTACTGGTGTTTTCATAGTTTTTCTGATTTGGATTAATTTATAATTTTTAGTGTGAAACCCGCGATGGTTCAGCATTACAAAATTACATTATACCCAAAGGCAGGTATATGCCTGCTGTTCGGTATTTTGAGTAAGTATCATTAGGTATAAAAACGTATGATATATATTACCTAAAGGAGATATTCCCATTGTTTTTCGATTAATCGGGCTGACTACACATAGAGCATCCGGGTTTTCCTGATTTTTCTCTGCTTTTTCCCGGCAGGTAACTGAAATCTTCGAGTAGCCCCAACTTGATCGCATATTTGGTTAAGCCGGCCAGTGTTTTTACATTGGTTTTCCGGTTGATGTTTTTACGATGGGTTTCTACCGTTCGTGAACTTATCTGCAGCATGGCAGAAATTTCAAACGTGCTGTATTCCCGCGCAATCAGCCGCAGTATTTGCTTTTCGCGAGAAGTGACATTTATTTCAATCAATGAATAATCCATAATACTTGTTTTTAACAAAACTAAACATTGTGAGAAGTTGCTGAAATACTGAACTTTAGGTATTTTAAATACGTATAGGTACGGATTCTATCCTAAGAATCGCAAAAAACACAGACGTTGTTGTATTTGTTGCACAACAATGCTAGGCACTAAACTCCGTGAGATTGTTCTCAATAGCAAATTTAAGCAAGCCAACAATGGTTCGGGTGTTGGTTTTCGCAATAATATTTTTACGGTGGGTATCTACTGTACGTTTACTTATAAATAGCTTATCGGCAATCTCTTCACTCGAAAGTTCTTCCATAATTAGTTTCAAGATTTCAATTTCACGCGGTGTAAGTAAAGCCGTGTTTCTCTCTATCGCTTTCTGCTTTTTCAGTCGTGTCATCATGGTATTAAGCACTTCGGCACTGTAATAGGTACTGTTACCATTAATACGGCTTATTGCACTAATCAGCTCCTGCTTACCGGTATTTTTGAGGATGTAACCTTCGGCTTCCGACATCAGAATCTCGTTCACAATTTCGCGATCGTTATACATGGTAAGCACCAGGACCTTTATGTCAGGATAATTTTGTTTCACCCAACGGGTAAGTTCTACACCACTCATACCCGGCATACTAATATCGGTAATAAGCAAATCAACCTGAGTTTTCTCAATAAATTCAATTGCCTGCCCACCGCTACTCACCTCACCAATAATTTGAAAACTTTTCTCGCGTTTCAGCAGGGCTTTCAAGCCGTCAATAAACATCTGGTGATCATCGGCAATAAGTATGCGAATATTTTTGTTTTCGTCGTCGTTCATAAAGTTGCTTTGCTGAAATTGATATTGAGACGTGTACCCTCACCAGGCTGGGAGTATAACATCATTCTCCCGTTAAACATTGAAACACGGCTGCGAATGTCATCCCAGCCAATGCCTTTACCTTTATTTTCGGAGTCTTTTTCCATGCCTTTACCATCGTCAGAAATTTCAAGGTCAATTGCCTCTCCGGTTTTACTTAACCGAATGGAAATATTGCTGGCATTGGCATGTTTCAGTATATTGTTCACGCTTTCCTGCACTACCCTGTAAAGGGCAATTTCAAAATTTTCAGGTAGTCTTTGGTCAATACCAAAATCATTTATCGAGACTTTAACCTGTCTCCCTGAATTGATCTTTGAAGCCATATCGTTAAGAGCAGCCATTAAGCCCAGTCGGATAAGCGCCGATGGCATCAGGTTATGAGAAATCTGACGCAGGTCGGCTATTGATTGATCAATTAGCAGACTGGCATTGGTGACTGCAGTCTGATCTTCGTCGTTGGCAATATCTTCAAGCACTGAAACATTCAATTTGGCTGCCGAAAGCAACTGCCCCAGCCCATCATGAAGTTCCATGGCAATGCGTTTACGTTCGTGCTCTTCGGCATTGAGAATAGCGGTGTAAGACTGCTTCTCCAACTGCGACCTTTCATGTTCCGCCTCAAATTTAAGACGGTATTTGGTTCTTTGACGCCACAAAAACAATGAGCCACTTATTAGAATTAATACCAATGCCCCACCCATGAGCTGATAACGATTTTGGCTCCTTTGCTGCGCTATTTCAAGGTTCTTTACCTGATTTTGATTTTGCAACAAGGAAATTTCAATCTCTTTTTGATCGGTTTCAAAGCGAGTACGCATTTCAGCTATACTTTTGCTGTTATTTTCTGAATAGAGGCTGTCGCTGATGGAATCATAAACCAAACGGGATTCGTAGGCCAGCTTGTAATCACCTTTGCGCGCATATATTTCCGAATAAGCTTCATAAACCCTTGCCAACCTGAGCAAGGCTTTTTGACCCACGGCCAGATCGCGGGCAGAATCAACCATGATTTTTGCCTGATCAGATTGTTTGAGCAAAGCGTAGATCATTCCTGAGTTAATGTACGCTGAAATCAGGGTATTATGGTCGCCAATTTCCCGTGCAACCTCAATTGAACGTTTATAAGTTTCGAGTGCTTTCTTGTTTTCTTTCTTGTCTTTATATACAATCGCTAAATTGTTGAGTAGAATACCCATGCCATATTTGTCCCCAATTTCTTCTTTAATTTTTAACGATCTCAAATAATAGGGTAAAGCTTTGTCGTTTTCCTCCTGAAAGGCATAGGTCAGCCCGATGTTGGTAAGTGAAGCGCCAATGCCATATTTGTCATTGATTTCTTCACGAATGACCAGTGCTTTCTTGTGAAAATCGAGCGCAAGTGTATATTGCTTCAATTCAGAGTACACCAGGCCTAAGTTATTATAAATGTTGGCAATAATTTTCGGGTCTGATTGGTCTTTAAAAGTATTCAATGCCTGATAATAGGTGCGAATGGCCTCCTCATAATTTCCACGGGATTTATGCACCATACCAATGTTGTTGTAAGCACCGGCAATTATTTTGGTATATCCTGTCAATCGGCTTTTTTCAAGTGAAAGACGATAATAGAGTAGCGCACTATCGTATTCGGAAGTAATATCATAAACAATTCCCAGCAGGTTGTAGGCCACGGCCAGTCCGCGATCGAATTTAATCCGACGGCCTTCGGCAATAGCCTCCTTAATCAATAGGCCCGACTTTTCGGCATCATCATACAAATAACTATACGACAAACGGTTTAAAGCATTGACCAGGCTGGTGTCACGGGCTTCACCAGTTCGGATGACCCGCTCAAGACTATCGGCAACATTCTGCTGACCAAATGAAAAAGAAACAGTAACAGCAATAAGAATTATGAAAAGGGCTAAATTCTTCCGCATAAGGGAATTTTATGTTAAGAAGTGAAGTTCCAGAATTAAACATAGATTCTTTAACAAAGTTTTAATCAAAAAGAATATCCATTATCCGTAAAATAAAGCGGCCCCCGATATGGGAGCCGCCTGAATAAAAGAGAAATAAAACGGGGTCTTATTTTCCCATGGAAATTTTCCAGTTTCCGTCTATTTTTTTCAATTTTGTGGTTGACTCATCTTCCTCTCCATTACCGTAGATAACTTTTAGGTCTACATCGGCCTCCATACCATCATCACTGATGGTTTCACTCAAAACGTCAATACTTTTGATGCCTCCTTTGGAAGCAACTTCTTTAGACCCTTCACCAAGAAATGCCTCCATCTTTTGGATTTCCTCTTCGGTGGCTTTGTCCGCACCATCAAGCATTTTTACAGCAGCGCTAACATCGCCTTTCTCAATTTTTTCAACAAACGATTTACTCACATCCGCTGGCGATTTTGCACCGCCTCCGCAGGACGCCATAAAGGCAAAAAAGGCAAAAACTGCCATAATCATTGAAATTCTGTTGATCTGTCTCATAGTGAAAATATTAGGTTAATAAATGATTAGTCGTTAGTCAGTTAGTCGTTAGTCGGTTGCCTTTTGTCCCAACCCTGAACCCTCATTCGCGCAATGGATAAATTTGCTTAAGCAACCTGCTTTCGATAAACTGACCAGGCAATATTATACTGTCGGCAATCAATTTCAATGATAACACATGAAATTTATTATTGGTAAGGTTAATCCCTGCCTTCAGGTAAGCTTTCCACACCAATTCGGTGCAATATAATTTGTCATTACTTCTAAAGTCAAGTCCTTTGTCGAAAGCCAAACCCATTTCATAATAATCCATGGCCATATGTGCAGCGACTTTTGCTTTATACTGATCTTCATCTGCAAGCCTGAATATGGCAAATAGCGATGCTTTTTCTTCATCCAGAAAATCAACAGGGGTATCACATTTTACTTTTTCATCACCATTTTCATCAGGTTCCCCCGGAACTGCATGAACCACAAAAGCTTCCCCATTTTTAAAAGAAACAATACCAACATGCGAAAATGCAGAAGCACGATCATTCATCAACACAACCGTACTCACCAAACTGCGCCCCTTGCGAAAAATAAGATCACCTTCAAGCAGTTCAGGCATTTCCGAAATGGCAATTGTTGGCTTATGATTAAAATGAGTACTTCCAGTTTTGCGGGCAAAAACCATCAGTAACCCAATGACTATTAAAAGCAGCAAGGATACCGGAAGCATTTTTCGGATCAACATTCAGGCGGTTTTAATGGCAATTTCTGACAAAGTCCCAATGAAAATTGAAAGGTTTTAACAATCGCAATTTCAAAAGTACGAAAATCAGCAAACCCACAAGCAATAAGGATGTTTTTTTATTATAATTTCAGCAAACTAATTGTTAAGAAAAATATACATTCCATTATAATTAATATTCTGAATAAATTAGCGAAACACATCATTCACGCATTCAGTTATTTACAATCAATGAATATTGAATAG
>JAVEVB010000117.1:0-5246 GCA_034005265.1 Lentimicrobium sp. | reverse complement strand
TTTACCTGATTGTGGAAAAGCTCCAGGGGAGTTGGATCAAAGCACATAAAGAATCGGGCGGTGAATTTTTCAGCGCCTGGAAAGCAACGGGGATAGGCGCCGTATTTATGGTCATGTTGCTTGCAGTTATAGCCGGCGCAGCATTTATTTCCGGTGATTTTTCCAAACCCGGTTTTGATGCTGCCGCTTATGATCAGGGGGTGGCAGCGTTTTCCGAAAACGAACGCAGATCACTGGCCGTATATGAGGTGGCAGATTCGGCTGAACCTCAATACTTAATCAGGAAGTTCAGCGAAGGCATAGTTTTATGGAAACAAAACAAGGAAATCATAAACAAACTGAACGCCATTGAAAACCTGCCGGCGGAATTACAGGTTCAGAACCAAAGGCTGCTGAAGTACTGTGATTTAAGGATAGCACACAATGAGGTAATTGTAAAGGCAATCTCTGAAGATACCGACAGATATGTTTCAGAGATTGACAGGATAGGGATGGAGATCAATAAGGTATTGGAAGAGCTGGATAATTCCGGAGGAAACCAGGCCGCCTGGTAAACGAACGGATAAAGTTTTGTATTCTCTGTTTTTAGGTGTTCCCGACAAAAAAAGCAGGCCCCTTCCGGAGCCGGTTTTTGCCATGTGCATGGCTGTTTTTAACCCGGCAGCACCGTTCCCGGATGATAAACAGGTTATTAAACTCATCCAAAAACCGGAATTATTTGTTAAGTTAATTGTGGTTGAATAATCATTAATTTTGAAGTCACAACACGGTTTTAAACGGGATGAAGTCTGTCAGATTCAGTTTTTTTGTTGTGATAGTTGTAATTGCAACGCTTAAAACGGCTATCGCTCAGGATGTTATATATCTTGACAGTCTGGTACTTCTTTCTCAGGAAACCAGAGATAACCGACAGAAAATCAGTTTGTTGCTTGAAGCCGCGTCAGGATATGAATATACTGATCCGAATAAGTCATTAAAATTTGCTGAAAAAGCCTGCGATATTGCTAAAGCTGAGAAAGATGAGGGTAGTATAGTATCAGCACTGATAGCATTGGGCAAGGCTCATCTGTTGCTTAATAACTTTGACAAAGCTGTAACTTACGGCGAAGAGGCACGGTCAATGGCCCGTGATCTGGGTAACAAAAAGGCTATGGCCATTGCCGGCAGTTTAATTGCAGTAGTTTATGGTGAGCTTGGCGAGTTTGATAAAAGCTCGGGTTACTATTTTGAAAATCTGAAAATCTTTGAGGAATTAAAGGACTCCATTGAAATTGGGGTAACCTTTGGTAATATAGGAGCTGACTTCCTGAGTCAGAGCAATTACACAAAAGCATTGGAGTATACCCAAAAGTCATTAGCAATAGCTACCCTCAAAAAGGATCAGGTGGGGATTGCCCAACAATTGAATAATATGGGCGCCATCTACCTCGAAGGGCTTAAAGATTTAAAGAAAGCCCTTGTTTACTTCAGAAAAGCGAATGCATATGCGAGGCGAATCAACGACACCTATCTATTGGGGATGACCAATTTGAACATCGGTTTGATTCAGTCACAGCAAAAATCTTACGATAGTACCTTATTTTATTATAACAGTTCCATAAAGTATTTTCAGGAAATAGGACAAACAGGGAAGGTGGCGGAATGTCATGAACTGATTGGCGAGTTGTACTTTAGCCTCGGTCATAGAGACAGCAGTGAATTTCATGCATTGAAAGCAAAGAAACTTGCGGAATCTGTTTCTATGTATCAAACATTGAAAAATTCGGCCATTCTTTTGCAGCAGTTGGCCCTGGACAGAGCTGATACGGGCAGTGCCTTCCTTTACAGCGGAATAATCAGTCGGGCAAGCGACACCCTGTTCCAGAAGCAAAGTCAGAAGGAGCTGTACAAGGCAGAGTTGCGATACAATCAGGAAAAGCTGAGAAAAGAGTTGTATATCAAGCAAATGCGGACTTATTATATTCTGGGATTCGTGATACTGACGCTTACCTCTCTGCTGTTGATTGTACTACTGATCAATTCAAATCAGAGGATACGAAATAAGAATACCTTACTTGAGAAGGAAAAAGCTGAAACAGAGTTGAATATCAGGAACCGTGAGCTGGCCATCAATATTATGGCCCTTATAAAGAAAAATGAGATGTTGTCGACCATAAACGACAAATTGATTCAACTTAAAAAAGAACTCAAAGGTGATGAATCAAAAAAGCTGGTTGCAAACTTCATCAGGGATATAGATAATAAAATGGACAATAAAATGATAAACGAGTTTACCACCCGTTTTCAGGAAGTCCATGCAGGTTTCTATGAGAAGCTGCTGGAAAGTTTTCCCAGGCTCACCCCGAATGAATTGAAACTATGCGCTTACCTGAGGCTGAATATGTCGACAAAGGATATATCAGAATTGACAGGCCAGCAGATATCAACTATTGAACAAGCCAGATATCGCTTAAGAAAAAACCTTGGCATTTCAAATTCTGAGGTTAACCTGGTTACTTTCCTCTCTAAATTCTAGATTCTTTCCTGCAGATTTTAATGTTTTCCAACACTGCTTCCATTTAATGCAGGTTTTTGCAAAAACCTTCCAATGCATTAATATTTAACATTAAAGGTAGTTTTTGTAGGATAAATGTAGGACTTAATAAAGCGTGATAATCAAGAAAAGTAGGTGTTTGAAATTTTTTGTAGCCGTTGTGCGCCTATAAATTTGTGGCACAAACCGAACAATGATGAACGAAGAGCGGAATCTCTCACGAAAGTTGAAAATTCAAAAGGATGTCTTAACAAAATTACTAAAGCAGCTATCTGATCAAATGCAATTGGGTTTGAGTGAGCCTGTTCAGAATTCGGGGGATTCAACTATTAATCAAAAAAAAAACAAAAAATGAAAAAAAGAGCTACGACCAGGATGCGAATGCTTAACATTTTGCTGTTATGTTCCATGCTTTATCTTAATGGATGGTCACAGGAATGGCAACCCACAAGCGGGCCTTTTGGGGGACGTGTAACCAACTTTACCGGTAACAGTGAATACATTTTCCTGAGTGAAGGACTTGGAATATATGCTTCCGGAATCTACAGGTCGGCAGATAATGGACTTTCGTGGGAAAAAGTAAATAATGGATTGGGGTCCGGCCAAGGCAATTATACTGTTTCATCTTTATCGGTAGCTGATAACTACGTGATTGCAGCAACAGGAGCAGGCGTTTATAGGAGTGGTGATAATGGAAATAATTGGGTTCAATGCAATTATCCCTCAGGTAACTTTGTCCCCAATGTAATTGTATTTGATGGAAATACTTTATATGGTGGAGGGGTTTCAGGGCTCTTTGCCTCCGATGACCACGGATTAAACTGGTCAGCCAGAGGCACGTTTCCCGGTTTTACCTACCCGGAAGTCCCTGAAATCCAATCAATGGCCGTAACTTCAGGTTATGTTTATGTTGGTACTGCTTACGCGGGTGTATATCGTAGTTCTGACGGCGGATATACCTGGGAAGCTTTAAATGATGGCATTGGTGAACCCTGGATGATTGAATATCTGACGTTTTCAACCATGGTTGCTTCAGGCAACGACGTATTAACCGGCACTCCTGAACTTGGAATATTTCGTTTAACGAATAATGGCTCAGTATGGGTGGACGAGAACAGCGGGTTCCCTGCCGGTAATACAGGAACTGTCAGGTTAATGGTAAACGGACAGTACGCCTATATAGGAACAAATATAGGATTATTTAAATCGTCATTATCAGGCTCCCTCAACTGGGAAGTTGCCAATGGCAATATTTCCGTAAACAGTATACGCTGTTTGTATGGCAGTGGTGACGTGATATTCGCAGGTGTCTACAATGATGGTGTCTACAGGTCAATTGACGAGTCCACAACATGGCAACTGTCAAATGAAGGCATGGAGGGTATTATTGTTCGCCGTGTGGTTAAAACAGGTAATAACCAGCTAACTGCCACTTCATACTTTGGTTGTCCATTGTTTACCAGAAACAATTCGGGAAATTCATGGGCGCAGGGCAACCACAGTGTGGAAGTTGGGCCTGTTTTACACAATGGATATCTGTTCATTACCTATAACATGGAACTTTTGCGGTCCGCTGACAATGGAAGTACCTGGGAAGTAATGTCAAATGCCTGGAATGCACTTCCGGCATATACGTTGTTCACAAAAGGAGATACACTTTTTTCCGGAGGTGGAATTGCAAGTGGCATTGCATATTCAACTGATGATGGAGCCTCATTTCAGTCTGTTTCGGGCATTAATAATCCCAATGGAGGATGGCCTACTGTATATTGTATTGAAAATGTCGGGCCCAACATGTTTGCAGGCACTCTTTATGGTCTGTTTCGTTCAGTCGATAATGGAGTTAACTGGAATAGTTGTTACCCGGCCATGGATCACATAAGAATTACTGATCTTGAAGTAAAAGGAGATACTGTATTCGCCGGGACATTATCGGGGGTTTATATGTCGACTGATTTTGGATTAACATGGACAACCGGAGGACTCTCATCAGAAAGCATAAATACCCTGAAATATCATGACGGAGTTTTATTTGCAGGCACAGTATCTGGTGGAATATATTTCACAACGGATGCAGGGATGAATTGGACATCATACAATCAAGGACTTCCAACAGGTAGCTTGAACATAGGAACTATTGAAATATTTAATGACACATTGTATGCCGGTGTATTTGAGAATTTCGGATTACCGGTATATGCGCGTCAATTCGAAAATTCGGCTCCTTCTCAACCATCACCGATAATCGGAGCTCAAGCTCCCTGTATAGGAAGCACTCAAACTTATTTCGTCGAGAATGTCCCTGGTGTTACTTATAATTGGCAAGTACCTTCCGGATGGACAATAATTTCAGGTAGTGGAACAAATCAGATTTTTGTTCTGGTTGGGAGCACCCCGGGAATTGTACTTGTAACTCCGGTAAATGCTTTCGGGAATGGTTCATCGCAATACCTTATCGTCAGCCCCACATCCTCGGCACCCTTACAACCGGGATCCATTACCGGTCCTGTATCTCCGGAGATAGATACAGAAGTGGCCTATAGTGTAGAGCAGGAGTATGGGGTAAGTTACAACTGGACTTTTCCTGAAGGATGGGTTCAGCAAAGCGGAGGCAATACGCATATGGTAACAGTGCTTGTAGGAGAAGCTTCAGGAGAAGTGGCCGTAACAGCAGCCACAGCTTGCGGAACGAGTGAGCCTGCTGTATTGTCAG
>JAVEVB010000053.1:0-25595 GCA_034005265.1 Lentimicrobium sp. | reverse complement strand
GTTGTCCCGCAACATTATAAAGTGAAACACTCGTAATCTCTGTTTGGGTGCAGCTAATCAACTGACGGGAAAAAGGATGATAACAAACTTTCGGAATTAAAGTCAGAACACCATCACCGATGCCGCTACTAACATTTTTACTCACCACCATAAAGCTTGGTACGGACGTCGTGGTATTGTGACCGGGCTTAAATTTTGTCAAAACATTTTCATCCCCAATTGGCTGTCTGAGTTTGAGGGTGAAAACACGTTCGTTTTTCGCCAATAACACATTGCAAAAAGTGGTGATATCAAAATCGATGTAATATCCTGCTGTTGTCCCAAGAACCTTTCTTCCGAGTACTTCCCACAGTCCTGCTGCCGGCGCAGTACTCCAGGTTGTATTGCTGTCGACAATTGTTGAGCTTCCAAGCAACTCAATTTTGGTTGGAGTAGCAATACTTTTGGAAGTCAGATAAAATACAGCATGAACCTGATTCGATTTTTCAATATCTGCCGGCAGATTATAAACGAGATACGACTCCTGTGCAGCCCCCGCTTTACTGGTTACAAATAAATCGCTCGATGTATGCGCATTCGTATTGGTTCCTTCAGTCAGGTGCGTATCAAAAGTTGGGCGAATGGTATGAAAATCATTATCAAAAACATAAAAACTTGCATTCCCTCCCACGATGGCAGGTGTTCCATCGGCATCTGATGCCGACACGATGGTATATGTTGAAATACCTTCAGGATATAGGATGAAAGTGTGTGGAGTTTGAGTGATGTTTGTGATTGTAAACTCCTGTTTACCATCGGTATAAGTTAGCGAAAACGGAAATTTCCCATCCAAATCAAAATAAATTCTTCTTTCGTTACTCGACTTGGTCTGACCGTACACGTATGCCCTGGGTTTATCAAGATAAGGATTCACTACAGAGCCATAAGTATCACCAAAAGTCAAATTACTAAACAAGGCTTTTTGTGTTTCATCGACAAGAACAAAAGCATTGATGGTGCTATTGCTGTCTAATTTTTTGTTGATGTGCCACTCGTTTGTTATCGAAGTATTACCTGTTTCATCAATATTGCGATATAAAAACGGTTCCTTTTGGGGGATGGATTTAGCCAGTTCAAAACTACGGATACTCACAATGTCCTTGGCAGTTGTTGATGCTGTCATCCTACCCACAATGAGATATTTTCTACCCGATTCAAAATAACTCTCAGGGGTTGAAGCAGCGGGATAAGCAGTTGCCGTTGAAGCCTGACCATGATCATCTATCAAATACAGTTCATTGCTCTTTGAAATTTTCAAATTCATCTCCGTTTTATTGTCTGACTTAAGAGCAACAAAAACATCGCTATTATAGGGTCGATCCACCACAAAACTAAAATAGTAATTGCGATTCGCATTCAGATCAATGGGATTTGTAATTTGAATTGACTGATCAACCTGAGGATTGGTCACTATTTGAACAGGAGTTACATTTAAATCACTTTTACGTTTGTAAATTCTCAAGTAATCAATATCCATGGATGTATTATGCGCATCATCCTTCAACGTTGAGTTGGAGGTACTCCAGGGCATATTACTGAAACAGATATTCATATCATCCCCGTTCATTCCACCCATATAATTCCAGTCGGATTGTCCCCATTTGCCATAGGCTCGTTTTTCCTCATTTGTTGGCCAAACCGGTAATTTCCCTACACCAGTGTTCCATTGATTAGTATAGGTAGCATGGGTCGTACCACGCCATTGCTCCACGCCATCGCAATAAATGATGAAGTGGTCTTCACCCACCCATAAACCCCATGTTTGAAAACCAATGGTATTATACGTTTTACTGATACCCTGCGCAATATCCACACCAGCATAACTGTATGTTTTCCAGTCGTGCCAGGCCAGATGACCGGTAATACTACTACTTGCATTCAACACCTTAGCTTCCACGACATCAATTTCATACCGATTTTTGAAATTACGGGTATTGACATCAGAAGCAGTTTGAATTGCTGTCCAAAAGGCGTTATTTACGCCCGTTGCAGCACCAACCCTGAAGCGCGATTCATAATAAGTATTTGGTCCAAAAAGTTCTTTTACCCAAACATAACCGGCAGTCCATTGAGAATCTGTTCGATTTCCTTTATAAACCATCAGTTTGAGTAAACCATCAGCCACAACAGCATTATCCTTCCAACGACCTACGGTCTGACCGCTTGCCGAAGTTTTGATGGCATCATCACTGTCCCATACATTCCAATCGAGTGAAGATCCTTCAAATTCATCCTGAAAAACCATTTGATAGTCAGCACTATTTGGCAACACAGGTTGTGGGTTACCAGCCTGCCCCCTTCCCCAGAAAGGAAGAGAGCAGAGCAAAACAGTAACAATAAAACTTCTTTTAACCATATCGACTTATTGAATCATTATTTTCGCATGATATTTTCCCCTTTCAGTATTCACTTGAATCAGGTAAGTTCCTTTGTCCATACCAGTTACGTTTACACGACCGCTCAACACTCGTTCCTGACGCATCAAAACTCCTGTAAGACTAAAAATATCAATTTCCAGGGCATCAGAAGCAGGTAAATCAACAAAGAAATAACCATCTGTAACCGGATTGGGGTACGATTTAAGCAAACCGGTTTCCGAACCATTACCAAAAACCGATTTTAATCCTGTTGCATCAACGTAAGGATCAAGTTCCAATGCCGGGAATTGATGTTCCCATTTAATCGAATCAGTTACATATTGCTGCCAGGTAAGCAGGGAAGATGTTTCTCCACCAGTTGACTTAATGGCAAAATCGACAGTACCAGCCCCTGAACGTAATTTTTTATTAATGTGAGCCGACACGTCCCAGTTCGCACGAACACCCGTAAAGCCGGGATTTGGCAAGGTGATATCAGTAATAAGTTTATAATTGATTTCATCCGGCTTGTTGTTCCAGCAAAGATCTTCAATATCACCTGGCATACCTCCTTCTATGGCATAAAGGCTCAAAACCACAGGTACACCTTTATCATTACTGATGAAGAACACACTTAAAGAACCCATGTCGATGGAATCTTTTTTTCCAAACTCCGAAATGTCATAGCGGAAGAAAGCTTCACGCGCATATCCGGCTCTTTTGATCAATCCCGTGAAATTCGTGTGGAATATACTATTGGGAGAATTATCATCGATATAAGAATCGTATGCAGGACGAATTGTCATAGCACGATCAGATTTTACCTTCACCAGTTGTTTGCCAAAAACGATACCTTCCAAACCGTTACCATCTAGCAATTGAGTAAGTGTGTAGGTTGTTGTTTTCGTCGGTGTTACGGGTATGGTTATGATGTTAGATGTAATATCGTTTATTGTATAGTTTTGTGAACCATCCGAATAGGTCAATGTCCATGGAGCAGTACCTTTTAACTCAACCTGCATATTGACTTGGGTGCCGCCTGCTACATAAAACAAATTTGGTTTAAATGCTGCAAAACTTTCTTTCGGGATGACGCTTTGGAAACTTGTTCCAACCAGAAATTTCTGAACAGAAGATTCTGCACGGTTACCCTGTACCTTAATTTTGGATATTGTACCTGAACCTGCTTCATAACGATAATTCAGATCCCATTCGTTGTTAAGACTTGTATGACCATATTCGCCCTCAATATTAGGATAGAAAAATGGAGCCTGATTATCCCCCATCACAGGAAGTAAAGAGACGCTTAACACATCATCACCATTAGCACTTGTTTCAATACGACCAACCAGTAAAGTAGCTTCGTCATTTCTGATGTAACTGGTTTTT
Organism: Lentimicrobium sp.; assembly: GCA_034005265.1. Taxonomy (GTDB): domain Bacteria; phylum Bacteroidota; class Bacteroidia; order Bacteroidales; family Lentimicrobiaceae; genus Lentimicrobium. Next base: position 21,810 of record JAVEVB010000053.1, on the reverse strand, counting down.
CGTCCAGTTGGCTCTGCACTTACAGTTGAAGCATAATAGAGCTTATTAGATCCGAATCCGGTTTGCAATTGATTATACTGATCGATGATCACACCTGCCAGAACCTGATCTGAATTATTCGATAAAGAAAGCACAAATTCTCCATCAGCCGACTTCCGAACGATGGTTGAAAAATATCTGACAGCATTCTCATTTAAACTATAATCCTTGGAAAGTGAGAAGGTTGCATTCCCCCCATTGTTTACCATAACGGATTTGCCAGCTTTTGTAGCCGTCCCGTTTAGCGTAACATTGAATGCATCCGTAAAAGTTATATTTTCCTGAGGTTCTTCATTCATGTCAGCAGTCAATTTGAATATTCTAATATAGTCTACAGCAGCATATTTTCCTTCAATTGAAGCATCGATCTCAGCAGCATTGAAAGATGTCCCCAGCAGGAATGCCATATAATCTCCGGTATATCCTGCATTATAATTCCAATCAGACTGACCGTAATAACCATAAGTTTTCTGGGCGACATCTTCCAAATCAGAACCAATACCAGCAGCTTTGAGGGCATCAACCAGTTCTCCAGAATTGTAACCTTCCATAGCGGAGGCTCTTTTTACCTCTACCCCATCAACATAGTAAACAATGTCTTTGGTTGAAATGCTTATCCCAAAAACTTTGTAGTCTGTTACAGTCTGATTTTTAAGAGAATCCCTTACCATCGAGAACTGTTTGTTCGGATTAACGTCAGCCATATAATAGGCAGTTTTCCAATCTTCCAGGTTGTAATAAAAATCATACTCATTATCAGCCCTGCGAATCATGTAAGGGAATCCCATGGCATAGCGATTTTCATATTTCGAAGCCAATTGTGTGCTATAGGTCTGGGTCGACAAGGTTGTATTTGCCCCCTGCGCATTCAAAGGTTTAACACGAACTTCAAGATATACATCGGTATTATTTGGCAATTTATCAATCATTCTGATTTGAGAAGCGACATAACTTGTCCCGCTTTTATTTACAGGCAATCTTAATTCATCATTTATTACCTGTGGAGTACCTGAAACAACGTTCCACATTTTCGCATCTAATGCTGTCTTTCCAAATTCATCACCCTTGAGAATTTTCCAATTATCTGCACCTGAAGCTAAAACGGGTATTGGTGCATCGATGACTGTAACAACAGGATTCCCCGCAACACTGATAGTAGCATTGTTTTTATCGTAAGCATTGGATAAAGAATAAGTATATGTGCTTGTAGGATTTACAGAAAAAGAATATGTTGTTGCGTTGATTTCACCAACTGTAACAGGTGTTCCAGTATGATCGTTGTATGTAAAGCCAAATGGTGGAACTCCACCGAAGTTCACGGTAAGAGTACTTGATTGTCCGGCATAAATTTTATTTACTCCGCTAAGTGTTGCGTTAGGTATCAACACATTATATGTAGCAGAACCATCAACAGCAATTGCACCATTCGCATCAGCACTTGCAGTAATGGCGTAAGTTACAGTTGCTGTAGGTGAAACCTCAAAAGCAAAATTTCTCTGCATGATGTCGTTAATTGTCACCGGAGTTGTTCCGTCGGTATAAGTTACACTATATGGAGGCACAGCCGTTGGAGGAAAGAAAATGCGTACGGAGTCCTTTTCGCCAACATAAATGCTTCTACCACCTTGCATTACAGTCACAGGCTTTTCGTCGAACAGAAAAAGCTTCGGAGCGCTAACTGGTCCGTAAGCAGCCGAACGAATCCATAGCGAAACGGTTCCGTTTGCAGTCGCATCAGATGTAAGAAAGAAAAATATGCTGTCTGATCCGTTAATATTTTTATTTACGAAATCAGTAACATCTAATTTTACAAAGTTATCCTTGTCTGTTTTTTTAACCAAGATAGTTCCGATTTTCTCTCCATCATTTGAAGAAAGAGCTTTGGGGTATGTACCCGTTACAACAAAACCATCACCTGCCGGGTCATCAGTAGGTAAATTGAAAAATCTGGTATAACTCGTCGGTAAAGTTGGTTTACGCTTCATGGCATATACAGCAAGCGGAAAGTCACCAACACCTGTTTTGAAATAATCGTCAGATGCTGATTCATACACCAAGACACCAATTTCGACTTTTTCACGCAAAGATTCGATATCTTTCATATCAAAACCAATGATTCCATAACGGAAATAGGAAGCTTTGGAGGTAATTCGGATGTTGGCTCCAGAAGAGTTATCCGATGCTCTGGAGTTCATATCAATGAAAGTAGAAAAGTTAGCTTTCAGCGTGTCTTTTGGAACACTTGAAACAGCCAAAGCAGTTGATGCAATCGCCCAAATGCTGATGCATAAAATGAATAGTTTTTTCATGATGGTAATATTATATATGGTTTATATTTTTTAGTAACCCGGATTATTCAAGGTAATTGCCGTATTGGCATCCATTTCAGATTGCGGTATTGGCCATAAATAATTTCTGGGGAAAAACCTGCGATTTGTCTCAATGGGATAAGTTGCGTACACGCCTGATTCATATTGCTCAGGGTCGTATCCCATAGCATCCCCGTTCATGACCTCCTCGGCAATTCCCCAACGCCTGATATCATAGAGCCTGCTGTTTTCAAAAGCCAGTTCGACCCTTCGTTCACGGCGTAGGATTTCGCGTAACTCTTCCCTGGATGGTGATGCAATCACGGCTTCCACTATCGGCAAACCTGCTCGCATGCGAATTTCATCTAGTAGTGTGATGGCTTTGCGTCTTTCTGATTGTACATTATACAGGCTGTCATCTTCAATAATCGCTTCTGCCTGCATCAATTTTGCATCCGCAAAGCGGAAAGCAATGATGTTCAGTTGCGACCGTTTGCCAGAATTTGTCACATCCGAAAACACAAGATATTTTTTTACCTTCAGACACGAATTGTAGTAACGTTTGTCTGTTCCCTTCGGAATGTATATTTTATCACCCCAATTGTCACCCGGACGTGTAAGGGTTACAATCATGCGCTTATCTCTGTTTTTGAAGAAATTCGCAAATGAGGTGCGACCCGGATCAACCGGTAAACCGCGAAGTTCATAAAAGTCCTCGGCCAAAGATGAAGTTGGCACATAGCCACCTGCCCAGTCTTTTATATAAGCATAAAAAGGGTAAGATGTATTCGTGCGGTTTGGATCCACATATTGAATATCAAAAATCACTTCAGCATTGTTTTCTTTAGATGGATCGAAAATATCAGCATAATTAGTCATGAGTGAATACTCATTCAACTGACTCAATTGATTTAAAACCCTATTTGCTTCCTTATTGTATCCATTGAAAAGCAGTACTCGGGCTTTCAGGAACATGGCAGCACCACGTGTTGCCCGACCTTTGCCATTAGCAATAGTTTTCACTTCAAGATTTGCAATGGCAATATCCAAATCATTCAATATGAATTCGAGTGTTTCCTGAGCAGTGCTCCGAGGCAAGGAATAATCGGCTATATTACCGTAAGGACGATCCAACAAGGGAACTCCACCATAGTTTAACAACAAATCAGCATAAAAATAGGCACGCAGAAAATGCGTTTCACCCAAAAATCTAGCTCTGTTGAGTTCGGTAATAATGATATCCGTTCTGTTGTATAAATTATCCAGAACCAGATTTGCTCTAACAATTCCTTTGTAATTATCTTTCCACTTTTTCTCGACGAAAGCAGTACTTGCGTTCAATGTCCCACGCGAAAAATCAAGCCATTCTGAACCAGATGCTGAGCTGTATGCACAGTTATCAGTCATAACTTCAGGATTTAGGATGAAATCCGCGCCACCTTTTAGCACGAGTACCTGATACACCCCATTCAAGGCCTTATCGACCTCAGATGCATTCGTATAAAAGTTTTCCGGCACCAAACTGTCGTTAGGCTCCAAATTCAGAAAATCATCGCATGCTGTCAGAAGCAAGAAACTAAGCAGCGTAAATAATATTGTTTTTTTCATGACTCAACTTAACTTTAAAAAATAACATTAACCCCAACTGAATAAACACGTGCCTGCGGGTGAAAATCAGAGCTCACAACATCACCCAACTTTTCCGGATCAAACGATTTGGTATTACTCCATAAAAACGCATTCTGAACCGAGGCAGATACTTTGAGTTTTTGAAGTCTCAATTTGGAAATCAGTTTTTTATCAAATTCGTATCCTAATTCTATATTTTTAAGCCTTAAATATGATGCATCGGTTATATAATAATCCGAAACAATTTTCTGCTTCGTTTTATCAACATAAACTCGTTGAAATTGCTCACTGGGGTTTTCAAAAGTCCACCTGTCTGTTAGCCAGGTATCCAGCAATGGTGCGCTGTTATAGAATGGTGAAACCAAATATCCACCTATATAGGCATCGACACCCTCCACACCCTGAAAGAAACATGAAAAATTGAAATTTCGCCAATTGGCTGAAAGATTCAAAGAATACATAAAATCAGGAATTTGCTTTCCAATGATGGTTCTGTCCTGATCATTAATGATACCATCCTGCTCAAGATCTTTGAACATCAGGTCACCGGGTCTCGGGCCTTCAGATTGAGAAGCAAAACCAGGTTTCAGTTCATATTGACGTTGTCCATGGGGAATAGTCGCATCGCTGTTATTTTGCCATGTAAAATCATCTACCTGAAAAATTCGCTCAACCTGATATCCAAAATAGGAACCATATGGTTGACCTACTTTAGTAATAATCATATTATAACCATCAAACATATCGCTCCCTACAGCATTGAACACATAATCCTGTGAAGTATTGTTCAATTTAAGTAATTCATTTTTAACCCCTGATATATTGGCCCCAATTGAGTATCTGAATTTTTTGCCAATTTTATCATTATATGTTGTACTAAACTCCCAACCTTCGTTACTCATTTCGCCTATGTTCTGATAAGGAAGAACATCGGCACCCACAAGATGGGTTACTTGTACCCGAGCCAAAATATCCTTTGTGTTTTTGAAAAAATAATCGATTGATGTATTCAGTTTGTTGAAAAAAGTGAAATCAGCACCAAAGTTTAACTGGGAAGTTTTTTCCCATGTTGTATTCTTGTCGGCAAAAGAGAGTAAGCGCAAGGCATTGTAAACCTGACCTTCAAAACTGTAATTTTGATCACTCTTCAACTGATTATAGCCGGCATAATTGGTGTAGATATTCTCATTTCCAAGCAATCCATAAGAAGTGCGAAATTTGAAATTTGAAACAGTACCTTTAACCGGTTTAAAAAACTCCTCTTCACTGACACGCCATGCAGCTGATGCAGATGGAAAGACTCCCCAACGATTTCCTTTTAAGAACCTGGAAGAACCATCGTATCTTAAATTTCCTTCCACCAAATAACGCTCTTTGTAATTATAATTAGCACGTCCAAAGAATGATAATGAACGACGTTGCGTTTTTGTTCCCAGTGGATTTTGGGGATTCTCACCAAAATCAAGAATAGCCACATTCGTTACAAATCCATTTACAGTTGTACTGATTGCACTATTACTCTGATCCTCCATAGATAAACCTAACAACAGATTCAATTTGTTTTCCTCGTTGATGTTCTTATCCCACTTCCCGATTGCTTGAAAATTCTGGAAAAAAGTTTCAGTGCGTTGTTCGGTAAGTTCAGCTCGATTCGAAGAGATTGTACCCCCGGCAGCTTCGTTGATGTCACTCTGCATTAATGTAACCGGAATAAAGCGGGAAACGCCTGTAGACAAGAAATAAAACCCATACCTGGCTTCAAAATTTAGCCCTTTAATCGGCTCATAAGTAAGCACATAGTTATTATTTACCCGGTTTTTAATGGTGTTTTTTCCACCACCCTGATCTTTATAACCTATAAAACCAGCATATCCACTATAAACAACTCCATCAGGAGTCATTTTGCTGATGTAACTATGCAGATCATTTGGGTCAGAATCATCACTTACATAAGGAGCAAAAGGAGGCGAGCTGTTAATTCTGTTCATTACCCAGCGACTTTCACTTGTATTATCTTCTATACTTTCCCGGTAACCCGACAAGTGAATATCAAGCTTGATTTTTTTATCTTTGCTTGTCGCACCAATGTTCGATCTGTAATTGAAACGATTGTATCCGGTACCATAAAGCATCCCTTGCTGATCCAAAATATTAAATGAGGTATTGGTGGTAAGATTGCCTGAACTAAGCATTAAATTTAGATTGTACTTGTCCATGGCTGCTGTTTTGAAATATACATCATACCAGTTTATTGACACCTTTCTTCCTTCATCATAAGCCAGGTACTCAGATTCCAAATTCCAGCGCTCAGCTTCACCATTGTTGACATTCGCTTCGTTCCATAATTTCAAATAATCTTTTGCCCCAATAACATTCGGGATGCGAGTAGGTTGTTGCAACGAGGTCATATAAGAGAAATCAACCTGAAAAGTTTCTCCTTTTCCACGTTTGGTAGTTATCAGGATAACACCCGAAGCAGCTTTATTTCCATAGATAGCTGCCGAAGAAGCATCTTTCATAACCGTCATACTTTCAATATCCTGCGGATCAACATCGTTGATATCACCCTCCATACCATCGATGATAACAAGAGGTATGTTGTTATTTTCCATCGATGAAATACCACGTATTCGAATCTGAGCTTGGTCTTCACCTGCCTGTCCCGACTGTTGAATGACCATCACACCAGCTACCTGACCTTGCAGGGCCATACTGGCATTGGTTAACGCACGTCCTTCCAGACTTTTTACGTTCACATTTTCAATGGCCCCTGTCAGATTTTCTTTTCGCTGCGTTCCATACCCGACAGCGACAACTTCCTGGAGCATCACCACATCGTTTTCGAGGACAACCCTGAAATTGACTTTGCTTCCAACGAGGAGCCTCACCGTCTTGTATCCTACGTAAGAAACCCTGATTTCTTTTGCACCAGCAGGTATTGTCATGGTAAAATTACCATCCAAATCAGTGATGGTACCCCTTCCATCTGCCACTACTGAAACACCGATTAAGGGTTCATTGGCTTCATCCACTACCTGACCTGTTATGGTGATCGTATTTTGTGCTGATAAGGATCCTGAAAAAAGGATCATCCAAATACAAATCGGCAATAATTTAAGTAGCATTTTGTTCATGTGAATTGCTATAAGATATTAATTTAAGACTAAGCTTGTTTGACTATTTTCGACCTGAATATTTGATTATCAGTACTGCGTATGATAACCAGATAAATTCCGGATTCCAACAAAGATGTATTTACCCTGTACTGATGCTGAATATGCAGTATTTTTTTTCCGGTAAAATCAAATATTGATATTTCGGCAGGCGTAAAATTACCTTTTACTTCGAAATAATCGTTTACGATGTTTGGAACAATGATATAATTGCTGTTATCAAAGAGTGAATTATTTGATGTTTTCATAGGCTCAACAACCGCAAAATAAGGATGCTTAGAGTCATTTGCATCTTCCTTGGTAGCAATATAAATTGAAGAAACATCTTCACCTTTCAGATATTCCACTTTTAAATTTAAGTTGCCTGTATAACCTTGTTTAACGAGATTGGTTATGTCAAAATTAATCCATCCAGGCACAGTTGTTAGGTATGAGACAGCAATGGTATCAAGTATATGGGCATCTGACATGGCTGGTTGATTGTTCCAGGTAATCGTGGACTCCTGCCATTCATCTGAGAACTTTGTAATTTTGATGTGTGTGGTTAGATAAGGCTCATCTAAACGAGATGTTTCATTGATCCATAGCTGAATGAATGCACGTTGATTCAACTCGAGGGTTACAGGTGGAATATCAAATGCATAAAATAAATCCCTTCGGAATGTTGCACTTCCTTTCAGTTCAATTTGAGCATCAGCTCCATAATTTCTGGTAGCGAGCGACTTATAAGTTTGCGCGTCTTTTGTAGCAAAATGTTTCACTAATGGTTCATATGCATCTAATACAACAACCTTTGCATCTCCGGAAACAATGCCGTCTGTATCGGTTCCATCTTTCATTGATATCAATCTGTAATATGATGTATTTTGAGGATTTACATGTAATAAATAAGAATTTTCCTGAATGCCTGAAACCTGGATAACATCTCCATTCACGGTATAGGTAATCTCAAATGGCGGGAGTCCTGTAAATTCAATCGGTAACACTGCTTCCTGGACTTTATTTATACTGGTCCATCCACTCATGACGGCGGTGGGTCTTAGTCTCTCGATGGTATATATTTCGGAAGAGCTTGAACCAATTACTACCTTATAATCAATTGAAGTTGCTGTATTTATATCTACAGAGAATTCAAAGGGATAAACATTGTCTGTCATAACCTGCCAGTTACCTTTATCAATTGAATAATGAAGTTTTACTTCGGAATGTACACCTTTGGCATTGGTTGAAAACACAAAAAGTCGTGTCAGGGAATCTGAAGGGTTAATGAGAATTGAGCGACAAGCACCAAGTGGTATATTCGGCTCATAATACTTATTCCACTTGTTTTTAATCGTATTAGTCAATAGTTTTTGCTGGAAACTTGTTTTAACAGTCACCTCATCAATTGCGATTGCAGTAACTCCATGCGGAGCAACTTGAACCATAAATTGATTTCCGGCGATTACACCTCCCGGCATACTAACATTTTGAATCCATTGAGCAAAATTTTTACCGCTGACATTCAAAAGAGAAGGATTGATGGTGACGGCAGTATTTACTTCATGTCCACTTTGATTTGTAAACACCATATAAAATTTACCATTTCCATGTGCTGTAATATAATTCAGCTGTTCGTTCTCTGTTTGAAGTATATCCTTAGGCATCCAAAGTGTCAGGTTTTCATCACCATAGAATTTTCCACCGGTAGTGTAAACCTGATTTTGCATGTGAACAATATTCTGAACATAGTGTCCTGGAAAATCGACAGCTCCCAGTGTACGGGCAGCCACATCACTTACCAAATAATCAAACATCAGGTTGATTTGAGGCCAAATATGACTGTAATGCATTGATGTGCTCGTGAGTTGAGCCAATGTACGAAGTGGGAAGTCAGGTTTTTCGTAAACAGTTGTTCTTTCAGTGTTTATGTGATACCCGGGAAAGTTGGTATACCTTCCGATTACAGCAGCTTTTGCAATATCCAACAAGAATGTGTCTTTGGTTAAGCTACCAATCCGTAATAAATATCCTGCAGAATTGGCTGTAAAAACAGCTCTGTGACCTCCGGTCGATGTACCTCCGGCCTCGCAATGCAGTCCCATTTCCGACAAACGCCAGGTTGGAACTTTTTCTTCAGGAACAGCAATGTTACCAGTTCCCCTATACCTTGGAGCGATATTACCTATATTTACCAGTACGCTATCACCTGGTACAACTCTTGGGGCCATCCAGAGATGATAGGCGAAAATACGGGCAGCTTCTCTGGCAGCATGCAAGTATGTTTCATTTCCGGTAGTCCTGTAAATCTCATACAACTCCACATATTTTGGGGCTATGGAACTCCAGAAACTATTTTTCTGATGATTGACATAACTGAAATCAGTAGGTTTATTTACTAACTCTTCATTGATGTATTTGGTAACGCCTGTTATTAAATCATTGTAAACACCTGCATGTTGAGTTGCTCTGAACAAAGAAAAATTCTCTTTGAGAGTAATCTCACTTGAAATTAGTGAACCTTTTTTATTTGCATTGGCCAATGTTAACATGGCTGCCATTTGCTTGTTGGTTATGTTGTAAAAAGCAATCATCTCTGAATAATTCATGCAGGGTTTTCCGAGGGTGTTGGTAGCTGTTTGACCACCTGCACCACCTGTTTCTTCATCAGCATACATGGTATTTTCACGGGAAAGCATAAATTCAAGTACAGGCAATGTTCTTTTTTCATAAACATCAGCACGATCGGCAATAAAAGCAGCAGCATATTTTGGTAAGACCGATGTATTTTTTACAGAGTTTGGTACATCAGTATCATAACTTGCTCCTTTTAAATCTTCTTTGAAAATACCCCACTCTGTTGTCATAGCATAATCAATCATTCTGTGCATTGTCTTGTTCAGGGAACCCAAATCATTGTGACGGTAATTCCCGAATCCAAATTGTCTTCGTGCAATATCCTCATAGGCATCTGTCATTGAGCCCATTGTAACATAAGGTCTGAACTTGAATTTCTTTGTGCTATTAGCAGCCATGTAAGAATCATTATTTCCGATGATTGGTGCCCACACCATCGGTTTTAACTCTTTTCCATAACCGGTTCTGTTTTTTAGGGCTACTCCAAACCGACTTTTTGCCAAGTTATTGGGTAAAGGCATAAACGGGAATTCGTCAGGATCAGCAAACACACCATAGGTTATAGCCCCAATCGAGAGAAAAGTTCCCGGCAAAGTTGACAAAAATGCCGGTGTTAAGTAAGAAGTTGATGGCATTCGCTTACCGGTAAATGGCAGGGGTTGAAATAACTCTTTAATCTCGCTACTATCCAACTCAGGAGCACCATAAAATCCAACAGAGAAATAACCGGTCGTAAGTGATTTTAGGGAGGATTCGACAACTGGTTCCTGGTCTCCCTCTGGTAAATAAATGCGTGCCGTCAGCTGATAATTTGCATTATCCTGATATGTAAGTATTATAACACCTTCATTTTGAGTCATTGAAGTTGGGGTCCCCCTTTGGGTAAATGCGCCGGCATTCGGGGAAAACAAATCCAGAGATCCTCCGAAAGAAACAGATTTATAGTTAAAGTCTTCTGTGATTACTGCTAATGAAAGTGAAGGTTTCGTTGATCTGAACACAACATAGAAACCAGGAGCAAAAGTACGAGAAACACCACTCTTGATTTCTTTGATGACATAGGTGTAGTTCTCTGTGCTAAAGTCCAGTTCATACCGGTCATTGGTTAATTTGATGCTCGTTGCCGACAATTTAGATAGTAACAAAAGAAAAACAAATATTCCTGTGATGTGCTTCATATTATTACATTAGATTTTTTAATTAAAAAGTGTTTTTTATGTAAATCAATAAAAATCAACATTTAATTGTATGTAAAGTTAGGGTAAATCAACATTCAATATTGTTAAATAACAGAAAATCGTTGTAAACGTTTACAGCCTCACAATTCAGATTCATCTATTTATATATCAATATTTTTACGAAAATGCAATCACTTGTAAAATCGAGCATGAGGATGTAACTTATTTGATAAGTTTGATATTTCCAAGATTACCTGCATTTCCTTTCTTATCAATCACAATAATCTCAGCACCAAATTGTGTTCTATCTGCGCTTATTGGAACAGTAAATTCAAAAGGATACACCTCATCAATCATTTCGATTCCATCAACAACCAGTTTGACAGCACTGATATTTTTATCGTCGGCAGTAAGATAGACATAAGCAGTAGTGGAAACATTTCCTAAATTTAAAATCATGGCACGAACAACATCATCTTCTGTTGCATCGTAATCTTTGCTCCACGCGTTTGATTTGGCCAGCATTTTTTCCTGAAATTTGATTTTCAAATCGACACCTTCGATTATCACAGCCGTAATGCCGTGGGCAGAAACTTGCATATCGAATTTGCCGTTCACCATCTCACCTACAATTTCGGATTGATTATCTGCAATATAGCGAACACGGTATTTCTTTCCGGGTACAAGGTTCATTTTCTCGGTATTCAACTTAACTTCTGTAGAAACTAATTGACCAGATTGATTCGTAAAGGCAATCATCAATTTATCAGCCGAACGGGCACTGATATAATTCAGTTCTTTCGAGCAAATATTGACTAAATTTGCAGGCATCCAAAGTGTTGCTTTTTCTCCGTAGAAAGTACCTTCGGTATGACCATAGAACTTACTTTGAAGATAAGCGTAACCTTCGATAAATTCATTGGGAAAATTAACAGCTGTTGCTGAGCGATACCACACATCAGTGACCAGATAATCGAGTAGCAGTGATGCTTTAGGCATGATGTGATTATAATGAAATGAATTCACGCTTAACTCTTTATGTGGACGCAACGGATAATCAGCCTTTTCGTATATGGTAGTGCGTGCAGTATTGATGTGATAACCCGGAAAATTACGATAACGACCAATTACAGCAGCTTTGGCTACATCCCGCAAAAAATTATCTTTTGTATAATAAGCTATCCGAAGCATCCAGGCAGCATAATTTGACATAAAGATCGCACGGTGCCCGGAACATGTCCCTGAAGACTCTGGCGTCAATCCAATTTCAGATAACCTCCATGCCGGGGCTTTTTCTTCTGCTGAATACATTTGCTTATGACCTTTTCTTTCCAGATACCAATATATGGGAGCTTTACCTCCGGGGTTGACTAAAACGCTATCTGTAGGTATTGCCGGACTCATCCAGGTAAACATCGTGTAATGTCTTGCTCCATCATGAGCAGCATCTAAATATCGCTGTGTTCCTGTAATTTCATATAATTCAAGCAAATCTATCCATTTAGGAGTAAAGCCAGTCCAGAAAAAGAATCCACCACCCTGAGGGTCATTAAAGTCTTCTGCACGTCTTTCCACTCTGATTGCCAGATATTCATCTGCACCTTGCATGGCTTTCTTTAGCCATTCTTTTTCTCCAGTAGCTTTATAAATCCACATGGCATTTTGCCAACTTCTACCTTTTTCTTTCACTTCCAGATTCCGAATCCTTTTACTGTTGTATTCCTTTTCAGCGAAGTTCATTAGAAATGGCATGTTTTTCCCGAAGATATTGAAAATAGTCGACATTTCGCTGACAGGTGCAATCGGACCTGTCAGCCTTCTGGATGGAGATTGTATTTTCTGCGTTGAATCAGCACAAAACAGAAATTTCTCGCGGGAAAGCATGTACTCAAGTATCGGATAAGCCCTTTTTTCCATCATCTCCCCGCGATCTGTGACCATCGCTAACCCGATAGGATTCAGACTGGAAACATTTTTCACTGCCCCGGGAACATCCGTGGAATATGCACAGCCTTTTTCTTCATCAATAAACCAACTGTATGAGGATAGTGAATAATCCACAATATTCTCAAATGTTTCGTTTAACGAACATATATCATTCCGGCGATAATCGTTAAATCCATATATATTGCGGGCAATTGATTCATAAGCATGGGTAACATCCTGCTTGTTGACATACAACAACGATTGAAAAGAGAAAGTATCACCCGACTTCATCAACGAACCAACTCCACCAAACAAAGGAGCCATAATCATGGGTGAAGCTTTACCATCAACTGTTCGTAAAGCGACTGCAAACCGGCTGTTGTCGAGCAGTGGCAGTGGACTAAAGGGAAATTCCCCCGGATGCGCCACAACACCAAGAGTATATCCTTTGTGTTGGACAAAAGTAGTTGGGACAGGGCATTGAAAAGCTGCTGTAACATAACTCATTTCAGGAAATCTTTTCTCCTGCCAAATCATAGGTTGCCATATCTCTTCAGTCTCCTCCGGGTTTACCTGAGGTGCACCAACATATACTACTGAAAAGTAACCCTTTACCTTGGGAGTTAATTTATAGATTAATTCAGGCATTCCAAATTCAGCATTCATTTGAATTGATGCTTCAAATTCAAAATCAGCTTGTTTGTTATATTTAAAAACTGCTTTCTCTTTTTTAACGCTCACATTTACAGGCTGTATCAACAGTTTGTTTTGAAGTGAAAATAAGTCTGCAGTGCGTTTTTGAACATTCCCCTCCAGAATTCGATCGTCGAATCCATCTCCGGCTTGTTCGGTCAAGCGTTCTACTTTTTTAACTGTTTTCTGAACCGATTCTCCTTCCCAGGTTATGACATTATATTGCACATTTTTTATACCCGATGGGCGCAAAGCCATTTTGGGATTTTCGACTGAGTAATAAATATAAAAATCACCTTTATACTCAAAATCATTTCCTTCAACTGAATAGATATATGCTTTTGATTTTGCATGTAATGTAAATGAAAAAATAACCAAGAAAAAAAGAGCCAAGAGAGATTTAAGATGTAATTTCATGATTGTATAATAGGGTTGAATTATTTAATAATTATGCCAAACAGTGCAGTCGGTACTTTATCAAACGAATTTGAAATCCTGACCAACAATTGCTTTGTAAAGATTGTTTTATCGAAAGTAAATACCACACGTGTCAGGTGATTTGCCGTATTTGCAGCCAATAAATTATTTTGATCGTCATAGATGCTAATTTGATCAGCACAGAAAGGCATGCGGTTATCCGAGTGGCCCCATTGAACCGACTCCATCGGATGATCCCAATCGGTATCCATAAACAATGTTATTTCACTTACTGCAACCTTCTCTGACCAATCGACAATCACTTTGGCATCACGATCATCCAAAGCAGCCACCCATGCATTTGCCTTTTCAACCGGACGATTGACGATATTCAACAGATTATCTGCCCCAAAGGAATTGATGGCTGGACTGATTCTCATGGCTATGTTTTGCCCGTCGGGCCGACGTTCCGGACACCAAAACTCAAATTCATCAATTCCAATATCTTCGGTAACCGTTTGTTTTCCCCAATTCGAAACAGCAGGAACGACTCTGTTGAATACCGACAATAATCCCGTAATCAGATAAGGAGAGAACATCAACTCAATTTTGTTATTCTTCATGAAACACACAAAGGCATAAGTTTCGTGAGGAATGACCACATCGAAATCAACTTCAACAGCTAGTTCTCCTTTTTCAATCGATATCGTTTTTTTAGCAAGGGTAACATCCGGTGTATGATTGAAACTTTTCGAACTAATCCGCAATTCAACTTGCAGGTCTGTTTTCTCCTCTGCTTTCACCTGAACAGAAAAGACTGGAGATTTTCCTTTAGATAAAGGCAACATTTGAGCGGCTGATTGTGCCAGTGACTTCCATTGCCCTCCTTCAAATGGTATTTCTGTTAACTTTAATTCAGAAGATGTTGATAAAGTAGCTTTATGGAGCAAATTATCTTCGAGAGATAATGTGGTTTGAGGAATATAATTCCCTGCCTTAACCAATGCTTTTTGTAAAAGTCCTATCTTACTTTTTTCTGCAAGTTCCACTGTTTTCCAGTTGTTTTCCAAACACAATGCCGCAGCTGTTCCCACAACTTCACCACCTGCTCCTGAGGTTGCCATTACCCTCGTTGATCCAAATGCCACATGGGAAGCACTTATCAAACGTCCGGCTACGAATACATTATCGAGGTCATTGGTAATATAACAACGGTAAGGTATCTGATATATCCCTTTCGAATGCCATTGGTTGCAACCGTTTTTTTCACTGAATACACCGTCTGAAGGATGGAGGTCAATGGACCACCCTCCGAATGTAACAGCATCATAATGGGTACGCTGCTCAATCACATCCTTTTGATTTATCATGTAAGGACCTACAAACCGGCGTGATTCTCTTTTACCCGGGAATAAACCTACCCACTCAAGAGTCAGATCATCCGCTTCAGGGAACTTCCCTGAATTTTTAATATAATCCCATATACCATATGCTACACTCCATAACTTATATTTTATTTCTTCCGTATCATGTATGGTGTCTAGTCTTCCACCATATTCAATCCACCAGTACTTACATCCTATAGCCATCGGATTGAAGTAATTCGGATTTTTCACACGATAAATCTCTTTTTCAACAAACTCCTTCGTCAACGCAAAATCAGGAGCTATATACTTAATCGGTTTGGGAGCCTTTTTAGTATAAAAAAACAAAGTATGTCCAAGTTTCTCACCATACACTACTTTGTCAGGTGCAAACTTTTCATCAAATTCATCGCGCTCCTCAGCACCAATTCGATAAGTCGCACCGGCAAGATAAGCCAGGATCCCGTCACCTGAAGCATCACAAAACATCTTGCCACTCATCACGTACTCTGTTTCACTTTGTGAATTGTATGCTTTTACTGATGCTACTTCTTTGTCACCATGCTTTACAATGTCGTAAACAATTGTATTCAGGAACAAGGATATATTTTTTTCGGCCAGCACTTTATCGATCAACACCATATCAAACAAAACAGGGTTCCCCTCTTTATTTCGAAAAGTATTTTCAACTAAAATTTCATCCACAATGCCTCCCTCGCGAGCCCAACGGTTGTTGTTTCCCATGTGCGAAGTTGCTCCGAGCATCCACAACCTGACTTCGCTGGACGCATTTCCGCCTAACACAGGTCTATCCTGAATCAATGCTACCTTAAAACCTCTTCTTGCAGCAGCAATTGAAGCACAGACACCGGCTATACCTCCTCCTACTACGACAAAATCGAATTGTATATTTGTTTGTTTTATTTTTCTCTCAAGTGAGAATTGCTCTATCAACATAACTATCTATTTTTTTTATTCTTATTTACGATAAAAATCCCCAACCCTAAAAGTAATCCTGCTATTGGCAATATGATATATTTTCCGGTTGCCGCATACACACCAATTGAAGCAATAATTAAACCTGAAGCAGCAATGGCATAACCAATTACACGCAGGCTGTATGAGTTATTTTTTGATTCAGCGGCATCCTTACTTTCGTCAGCCACTTGCAGAACTGCTTGCTTTTCCTTGTGTTCAATGTATGTTGCATATTTAGGGTCAATTTTCTTCTTGTTGATAAAATAAAGTTCGAAAGCCAACAACAACAAGATAGGCAACGAAACACCCAGGATGGTTTCCTCTGTTCGGTTGAGTGAGAAGCTGAAGAGTATTGGTGTGATGAATTTGAAAAACGCATTGACCAGCAAACTGAAGACCGTAACGGTAACAACTGATTTTGCAGTCTGACGTTTTGAGAAAAGTGTCCAGATGATTGGTAAATAAAGCGGAACACCTGTTAGTGCGCCCAAACTGATAACCACGTTTACAATACCACCCATGGCCGGTATCAGCATCGCCACAACCACTGCCAGCACACCAAACAAAATGGTTGAGATGCGCGCAACTTTAATCATCTGCTTATCCGATTTACCGGGATTGAGACGTTTGTATATATCATTGGTAAATACCCCCGAAGAGATATTCAGGGTAGCATTCAGGGAGCTGGCAGTTGCGAACACCATACCACCCAGCATCATACCCAACATACCAACCGGTAAGGCAATCTTGCACATCAACAGATATGCCCCTTCGCTCTCCATTCCCACCAGGCCCGGATTGTATACGCGATAAATCATGGGTGGCAGCATCCACAACACAGGACTGATTACATACAATGCCCCAAACATCCAACCCACTTTTTTGGCATCTTTAGGTGTTTTTACACTGGTATAACGTTGCACATACGCCCAATTACCGCCCAGAAAAACTAAATTATAAAAACCAAAAGCAACAATAAACCAAATGGTATATTCATTATTGACTAAATTAAAAAAACCATCGGGAACATTTGCAATAAATTCGGAGACGCCACCAACCTGACTAAAAGCCAATGGGAGTACTATAATAACAGCACTTACCAATATTACAAACTGTAACACATCGGTCACCACAACCGCCCATAAACCACCAATAGAAACATAAATGATACTGATAGCACCTAAAATCAAAATACAGTAATAGATATTGAAATCTGTTGCCACACTTACAATCTTTGCCACCGGATAAAGAAACGCACCGCTGGTAAAAAGAGAGATAATCAAAAAGATATAGGTATAAGTACGCTGGACATTCTGTCCCAGGCGGTTCGTGATAAATTCAGCTACCGTGAGTGTGTTGGCTTTTCTCCATTTCGGTGCAATTACAAATCCGATAATGATGCCCGACAAGGCCATCGTCCATTGAATACCCAAAGCTACAGCTCCACTGCCATAGGCGATAGATCCCCACACGACAAAGGTTCCGGCAGAGAAGAAACCCATGAAAAGCGACAATGAGCTCATCCACCAGGGGACTGCACCTCCTGCAGCAAAGAAAGATTTCATATCCTTTCCGCCGGCTTTTGCAAAGGCAATACCGGTAATTAAAACCAATATGGTGAAAATGAAAATAAAGACAAAATCGAGGTAGTACATGGTATTATTTGTTTTTTTATTATCAAAGTGTGACAAAGATATTCATGTTTGAACAAGCAAGAATGAGATAAAGCAAAAATTAATGTAAACGATTACGGAAAAATAATACTTTAAGCTGATGTAAATAAAAAAATATGTAATTTCTTTGCATTAAAGTAACTGCAATTTCGATATAACATAAATATTTATGAAAAAACACCTGACAGCTGTTCTCATTATCGCTACATACCTAAGTGTTTCAGCACAAACAGCGACAAAATCCTTAAACGGCATCTGGAAATTCAAAGCTCCTATTCAGCTTGAATGGGGTACATATCATACCATTAAAACTGATTTATCAACCCTGCAATGGGATAGTATTGCTGTTCCTGGTAATTGGGACACAGAGAATGAGTACAGCAGGTATGTCGGTGAGGCTGCCTATTATCGGACTTTCGAAATCCCTTCAGCATTTAGCAAAGGGGAACTGTTTATTCATTTTGATGCTGTGTATTATGAAGCAAAGGTTTATATCAACGGCAATTACCTTGGTCAACATGCCGGAGGTTATACGCCTTTCGAGTTTTGTATTACTGATATGGTAAGAAGAGACACAATTAATGAGTTGGTTGTACTTATCAGTAATGAGATTTCCCGTGGAGCCTGGTGGTCGTGGGGAGGCATCTCACGAAATGTAAGTATCCATCAATATAAAAATGTAAAAATTGATCGTTTCCTGATTTCTGCAATACCCGATTTTGAGACAGGGCAAACGACTTTTTCGATTAGTTCCCAACTGGAAAACCTCAAAGCTGTCAATAAAGAACTTCAGTTAGAACTTGTTTTTGATGACCCTGCGATACCATCAATTAAATCAGGCATTTCCCTGGGCAAAAACGAACTCAAAACGATTAAAAACACTTTCAGTATCAATACAGAAAAGTTGAAATTATGGCACTTTGACGATCCTAATCTCTATAATGTTACTTTGAAAATTAAGTCAGGAAACACTGTGCTGGAAGAACATAAAACAAGGTTTGGTGTCCGCAAAGTGGAGGTGAGAGGAGTGCAAATGCTCCTAAACAATGAACCAATAAGGGCTTTTGGTTTCAACAGGGTTTCGGATCACAGGGCATACGGCAATACCGAACCATTTGAATTGATTAAGCGAGATATTGACCACATGAAATCGCTTGGTTGCGTGCTGACCCGAATTGCGCATACACCACAATCCACAGAGCTTTTAAATTATTGTGATGAAGTGGGTATGTTATTGATTGCCGAAAATCCTGTTTGGAGTAAATTTGATCCTAATGCCTTTGCAAACAGTCCGATTGCAAAACAATGGAATGAAGAAATGATTATGAGAGACTACAACCATCCAAGCATCATTGCATGGAGTGTGGCTAACGAAATTGGTATTGATGAACATTGGACCGATATGCGGATGAGTAAAGAGCAGTTTCGTTTTGTGAGTTCGATGTTTCATCACATAAAAACTTCACTCGACAGCACACGATTGCTTACCTACGCCAGTTTTACTGCTTTTCGTGCTAAAGCCAACCCGGAGACTGATCCTGCAGGTTTATGCGACTTTATTAGTTTTAACTCTTATGGAGATGTGGTTGATAATTGCGTTCAAATAAACAGCAAATGGCCAGACAAACCAATCTATATCAGCGAATTTGGAAGAGGAATGATTGGCGAGAATCTCAACACTTCGGATATACTGCCGGTCGTTTATGATTTGATGAACAAGGCGAAAGAGTTCCCTTACCTAATCGGGGCATCGTTGTGGACTTACAATGATTACCGGAGTCGCTACCGCGGGACACCTCCCTCCGAAAATCGTGCATGGGGAGTGGTAGATGTTTGGAGAAATCCGAAAATTGCGACTAAGTCAATCCGTGAACTTTTCGTTCCTGTCAAAGATTTCAATGTCAGATACAATAACAAAAAACTAAACATTACATTTTCCGGAAGAACGCAGGAAGAAATACCGGGTATTCAATTAAAAAACTATTATGTTGCTGTGGTATCGGCCAAAGGAGAAAAGGTAAATATTCCCCTTACGCAATTTTCTTTTCAAAAAAATCAATACTCAAAAATAATTGATAGTAAACAGCTTAAACTAACAGGTGATTATTTTCTGGTGAGCATCATGACTCCTACCCATTACGCAGTTGCTGAGAAGAAAATAGCTCTAAAAAAAATACCGCTTCCTCAATTGATTTATAGCCAGGTTAACACGGAGAAAATGCAGGTTGCATTTTCAGGCACAAGATTAGCTGATGGTTACACCTTGCATTATAATGGAAAACAAATTCCGTTGATGAATCCGTCATTTGAAATCCCCTTGCAAAAGAATACATCAGAACATCAAATTGTATTGGAGGTATACGATGACAACGGACAGTCGGTCAAAAGTAAAACGATAAAACTCATGCCGGAAGACAAGCTCCTTCCCCCTACCATTCAACACGTTGAGAAAGTTTATAATGGCTATGTGGTTGGATTTACCGTTGATAAAGACGATGAATGGGTAGAGGTTGAATATATCGTCAATGATAAAGCAAATATTGTGAGGTCCTCACTGAAAGGATCATTTAAGATTATCGAGAATAATACAATTACCGAAATAAGAATCAGGAAACACAGTAATGGGGCAACAAGTATTTGGTCAGTGTTCTATCATCCGAAAAGAAAAGATTCGATATAAAACTATCATTTAGATTTGCTTCTTTTATGTTCGGGCAAGGATGATGCCCGAACATTCAAGGGTGCATCAAAGATTTTTATCTCAACCGGAGCATCATGATTGCTAATTTTCTTGAGTAACAATTCAGCCGCTACACGCCCCATTTCTTTTGTAGGCTGCGAAACACTGCTTAAATCAAGAATACGGCCAATCGGTGATTCTGTGAACCCGACCAAAGCTATATCACCCGGGACTTTCAATCCCCTTTTTTTCAGTTCCATCATTACTCCTATCGCAATTGGATCATTTACAGCAAAAATTGCGTCAGGTTTTTCTTTAAGACTTAGTAAATAATTTACCCCTATTCTGGCTCTATCCTGCTGAACGCCGACATACATCAGATATTGATCACAGAATGGTATATTGTAAGCATTTAACGCATCAAGATAGCCTTCCACACGACGTTGAGTTACCGATAAATGCTCGTTTCCTGCCAAATGTGCAATACGCTTATATCCACATTTAATCAAATGCTCAACAGCTTTAAAAGCACATTTACGATCGTCAATAATGACCTGACTCGCTTCAAGTTCAGGCAGAACACGATTGATGAAAACCAAAGGCATACGTTCATCGATTAATCGCTTGTATAAATCAATATTCTTAGAATCTTTTGTAACAGATATAATTAACCCTTCAACCATGCTTTCTTCAAGCATTTCGATATTTTTTCTTTCTAATAGAGAAGATTCGTTGGATTGACAAATCAGCACCTGATAACCGGCATCATTCATCACCTCCTGAATACCGATGATAATCTCAGGGAAAAAGAAAGTAATAAATTCGGGCACCACCACCCCAATCATATTGTTTCGTCTCTTTAATAAATTTCGAGCTTGAATATTGGGCTTGTAATGAAGTTCACGTGCAAGGTTAAGCACTTTTTCCCTGGTTGTACTATTTACCTCATGACTACCAGTTAATGCCCGGGACACAGTAGCAACTGAAACTCCGAGTGCCTTTGCAATGTCTTTAATCGTTGCTTTCATTTCAGTATAATTTCTTATGACTTGCTTTAATATGGCTTAATAATCTATATTTCTGAGAACAAAGAAAAGTAAAAATTTCAACAATAATCCTAAATAGAACTGACAAA
>JAVEVB010000013.1:0-98833 GCA_034005265.1 Lentimicrobium sp. | reverse complement strand
TTTCGGATTGCAGATTTACCTTCGGTGAGCTCCGCATCGCCCCGGTTCAGATTAGGGATTTCATATTTATTTACAATTTTATGGATTTAAAATTAATTATTTACGGCCTTGTGTGGGGGGCGATTATTGTCTCGGGAGTAAATGTTAGCGACCTTAACCCGGCACACCTATAAGGTCAGAAGAAGACCTGTTAGGAGACAAGTCGGGATTAGACTTTACAGGAGGGCTGCTACTTCGATTTTGGCTTCATACTTCTAAAAAAAAAGCCTGCATGAACTTTAATTCATGCAGACTTTTGCTAATCGGAATAAATTTAATAATTATTTCAGCACGTGGTATAATGCGTGAATTACACCTGGAATCCAGAATAATATAGTCAGAATAAGGTTTACCAAAAATGGTGTGCCGATTTCTTCATACACCAGATATACTGCCAAAGGAGGCAAAATAAAGCTCAGGATCACGAGTAAAATTGTTTTGTCGCTAGCCGCTTGTGCGCTCACTGGCGCAACTGGCGGTGCTTGTGCCGGCGATTCAGTAACAACAACAGTTTCAGATTGAGCTTGCTTCTTTTTTCCTGCAAAAGCAGCATCAGCCACATTTACAAATCCAAACATGAAGAAGACCAACAGCATGGCTGCGGTAAGACCTGGTCGAAAAATTTTCATAATTTTACATTTTTATGTTTAACAAAGATATACGGGGCAAAGATAATGAAACACTCATCTAAATCGCGTTTGCTTTTAATAACAATTATCTTGTTGTCCTGGCTCAAAACACCTGCGCAGGACATTACCTTTTCGGGCGCCATTGTTATTGACAAAACCGAAGTGATGAGTTATACTATCACCTACCAGTTATCTAAAAACAATGAACTGACGGGCTATTCGACAGGCGATCTGAACGGGAAAGAGGAAACAAAGTCATTGATCACCGGCAAATATGATCCAAAAAGAAACACGCTGACCTTTGAAGAAAAAAAAATTCTCAATTCGAAAGCTAAAACTCCGGTTGAAGAATTCTGCCTGATGAAAGTTCAGGGGAAGATTGATAATAAAGGTGGGAAAACCGTTTTTACCGGCAATTTTAATGCATTCAGCCTCAGCAATGAGGTAATCTGCGCTTCAGGAACCTTGATTCTTCTTTCTGAAAAAGACATCAACGAACTGTCAGCCAAAACTGCAAAAGTGATAAAGAAGTTACCTCAGCCCGAGAAACCAGTGCCAGGAACAGAGGCTGACACTGCTTCATGGAGCCGGAAAATCATTTCGCTGGAATCAGGGGAAACAGCTGAATTGGAGCTCAAATCCAATTATCTCATTCTGGAATTGGTTGATGACAGGTTTCAGGATGGGGATAAAATAAGTGTTTTGAAAAATGGCGTCAGGGTTATCAACAACCTGGAAATCACCAATAAGGTGCAAACATTTAAATATGAAATAGCAACAGAGGAACGGGAAACGACCTTTTCTTTCATAGCAGCAGAAGAAGGTTCTATAGCGCTCACAACCTTTAAAGCGGTGATTATAAATGGGCGTGAAAATAACCTGATTAAGGCAAGTTTGAATAAAGGGGAGTCGGTTAAAGTGATTTTGAAGAGAAAGTAATTTGGGATTGCAGTCCAACCCCACAAACCAGCGTATTGTTGATTGATAATTAACTACTTGTCGGTTTTTATAACCCTGAAATTTGCAATTTCAGATTATTTCATGTCTCACTAATGATTCAATACTGGTTTCAGCACTACATTTTATTTTGATGTGCTCGGATTAAATTCGCCGGGTTGAATAAACTGTTTTCGAGGCAGATATCCATGGAAAAGAAGAAGGAGTTCAACCCCGCCACAGCGGACTCCATTGTCTTTTGTGTCCTCCATTGCTCCAACCACGGTTATCGGGAATGAGTAAGAAATGGCGTCCCTGAAAGGAGCGAAAAGGAAACATCTCATTTTATAGGCACATCAAAATAAGATTCTGCCTGCTTCAGTACGACAACCAAAAAAAGAGTACCTTTATATCCCACTTATGCTTGTTAAGATTGAAAATTTACATTAAAAATATGGTTTGTATTCGCTGCCAAATGGCGGTGAAGACCGAATTGGAAACACTCGGCTTAAATTACACTGATGTGATGATCGGTGAAGCTGATATCATTGGGGATATCCAACCTGAGCAGAAGGAACAATTAAAAAAAAATCTTGAAAAGTCAGGTTTGCTTCTGATGGACAACAAAATAACCATTCTTGTCGAAAAAATAAAAAACCTGATTATCGAATTGGTCCATTTTACTGATGATCAGATTAAAGTAAACCTTTCGGATTACCTGAGCGAAAAGCTAAATTATAATTACACCTATCTTGCGAATCTATTTTCAGTAGAAACAGGGATAACCATCGAAAGATTCTATCTTAACCATAAAATTGAAAGGGTTAAAGAACTGATTATTTATGATGAGCTTAACCTCTCGGAAATAGCCTGGAAAATGCACTACAGCAGTGTGGCCCATCTTTCAAATCAGTTTAAAAAATTTACCGGACTAACACCAACCCAATTTAGAATGCTTAGTGATAAGCACCGCGATACATTGTAGCGGGTATGAATGATGTAAATATTATATAGAATTGTGTAACACAATCCTTCACCGGATTCCCGAAATTTACGTTTTAAATATAGTTACCACCTGAAAAGGGGGCGACGGATTGTATAAAACAATTTAACAGACGCAAAATGAATGTATTATTGGTATATCCGAAATGTCCCGATTCATTCTGGAGCTTTAGCCATGCGCTGAAATTTATATCTAAAAAAGCCGCGGTGCCGCCACTGGGTTTAATTACAGTGTCGGCTATGTTGCCTGATACCTGGCAAAAGAAACTGGTGGATTTAAACATTACCGCGCTACATGCAAGTGATATTCAGTGGGCTGATTATGTATTTATCAGTGCGATGTATATTCAAAAAGAATCGGTGAATAAGATCATTAGTGAAAGCAAAAAATACAATAAAAAAATTGTTGCCGGTGGCCCGCTTTTTACTCAGGAATATGCTCATTACCTGGATGTTGATCATTTTATTTTGAATGAAGCAGAAATTACCTTACCCCTTTTTCTGGCTGATTTAGCATCAGGACATCCGCAAGTTGTTTATACTACCGATGAATTTGCTGATCTTTCTCAGACTCCGGTACCCGATTTCCATTTATTATCGGTCAAGGATTATGCTTTCATGAATATCCAGGTTACGCGTGGATGTCCTTTTAACTGCAATTTTTGTGAAATAACTTCACTTTTGGGGCATAAGGTAAGGATGAAAAGTACGGTCCAGATTATTAATGAACTCAATGCTTTGTACCACACCATCAAATGGCGCGGACCGGTTTCAATAGTTGACGACAATTTAATAGGCAACAAGCAGCAGTTAAAGTACGATTTGTTGCCCGCCATGAGATCATGGATGCAAATTCACAAGTACCCGTTTACGTTTAATATGGAATCTTCCATTAATCTTGCCGATGACGAGGAACTGATGGCGTTACTGGTAGAAACCGGCTTCGGTTCCACTTTTATTGGCATTGAAACGCCCGAAGAAAAGTCGTTGACTTATTGCAATAAGGTTCAGAATATAAACCGTGATTTGCTGGCCAGTGTCAAGAAAATACAGCAAGCCGGTATTTATGTTTCTGCCGGTTTTATTGTTGGTTTCGACAGCGATACGCCATCTGTCTTTCAGCGGCAAATTGATTTTATCCAGAAAAGTGGAATTGTTTCGGCCATGGTTGGATTGTTGAATGCGCCCAAAAACACGAAACTATATCGCCAGATGCAAGCTGAAAACCGCTTAACAAAGGAATCTACCGGGAATAACACCGATTTTTCAATGAATTTTATCCCTAAAATGGATCGTAATGAGCTATTGGAAGGATATCAAACGATCATTCAAAGTATTTATTCGGCAAAACCTTATTATCAAAGGGCCAGGCAATTATTGCTGAACTACAACAACTTAAAAAAGGGAAAGGCTGAAATCAACTTTTCGCTCTTTAAAGCATTTTTAAAATCAGTTTTTATTATTGGCTTTATGGATAGCGGAAGGGCAGAGTACTGGAAATTTATCCTCTGGACACTCTTTAAAAAGCCAAAGCTGATGGTTGATGCCATAACTTATACGGTTTATGGTTATCATTTCAGGGCCGTTTACGGTTTGAGGAAACCATCTTCTTAACCACGTGAAAATGAGAATTGAAGCAAATTCAACATAAAATTAAAAATAACGATCATGGCAAAAGCAAAAGAAGGTAAAGAGCAAAAAAACTCGAAAAAGGAAGCAGTGATGACCCTGAAAGAAAAGAGGGCTTCCAAAAAGGCTAAAAGGGATGAAAAGAGTGATTCAAGTGAAGTTTAATGTCCCATGAAAATCACTTTTATTGCAACCTACCCGCCACGTGAATGTGGTATCGGGACTTTTACTGCCAACCTGTTCAAATCAATGTTGACCCAAAACGAACATGAAGGTTTTGTAGTAGCTTTGAGTGACAATGATCTTGCCTATAGTTATCCTGAAGAAGTAAAAAGTACCATCAGGCAGGATTACCAGGAAGATTATCTCAAAGCAGTAAAGTACATTAATTTAAGCGGGGCAGATGTCTGTATCCTTGAACATGAATTTGGCATATTTGGGGGCAATAGCGGCATGTATATCCTTCCGCTGCTTCACCGCCTGGAGATTCCCCTCATCGTGACCCTTCATACCATTCTCCAATCGCCTTCTTACAACGAAAAAGCGGTTTTAAAAGAAATTTGTAAGATGGCCGCTAAGATTGTGGTAATGAGCCACAAGGCAGTGGAATTCCTGACAACCATTTATGATGTTCCTGAAGAAAAAATTGCACTGATTGAACATGGTGTTCCCGATATTCATTTCGATCCCCAAAAAGCAAAAAAGGAGTTCAAACTCGAAAACAAAAGAGTCCTGTTAACTTTCGGTTTTATTGGTCGGAGCAAGGGCATCGAAACGGTGATAAAAGCATTGCCGGAAGTGGTTAAAAAGCATCCTGAAATTATTTATATTGTTTTGGGGAAAACACACCCAAATGTGCTGCGGCATTCCGGTGAGGAATACCGTACTTTTTTACTTCGGATGGTTAAAAACCTTCAGCTCGAAGATAATGTCGTATTCCTGAATGAATTTGTTGATGAACGGGATTTATTCAAGTATTTATATGCCTGCGATATTTACATCACACCTTATTTGAATGAGGCACAGATTACCAGCGGAACGCTATCGTATGCCGTTGGAGTGGGGGCCGCCGTGCTTTCAACGCCTTACTGGCACGCAGCCGAATTGCTGGCGAACGGAAGAGGCAGTTTCTTTGGTTTTAACGATTCGGATGAGCTGGCAGAAACTTTAAATTATCTCATTGATGATCCCATAGAGCTTAGGAGCCTAAAATTTAAAGCTGCTGAATATGGGAAAAATATTACCTGGCCAAAAACAGGTGAAAAGTATGTAGCCCTTGCTGAAAAAGTGGTGAAGGATGAACTTCCGGTAGTGATGAAAAAAGAACCCGAACCTGATCTTCAGCTCCTTCCGCCTTTTTCCCTTGCACATATCAATCGGTTGACCGATGATACCGGCATCATTCAACATGCCAAGTTTGGCATTCCCAATTTAAAAGAAGGCTATTGCTTAGATGACAATGCACGTGCTTTACTGATGGTTCTGATGGCCTATCGGCAAAACAAGAACATGCGTGCGCTGGAATTATCCCCCATCTATTTAAGTTATATCCATTATCTGCAAAATCCGGATGGGACTTTCAGGAACTTCCTCAGTTTTAACCGGAATTTCCTGGATGAAGTAGGCTCAGAAGATTCGTATGGAAGAACAATATGGGCATTGGGTTATCTCTTGGCAAATGCCCCCAATGATGCTTATTATCAAATGGGTAAGCTGGTATTTTTTAATGCCTCACCCAATTTTGAGAAATTAACTTCCATCCGTGGCATTGCCAACACCATGATTGGAATCAGTTATTACCTGAGAAGTAACCCATCCGACGATTCCATGACGGAAAGGCTACGGAACCTTGCCAACGTGTTGGTTAAACATTATGAAGAAAACCAATCACCGGGTTGGAACTGGTTTGAGTCTTTACTGGCGTACAATAACGGAATTTTACCGTTGGCCCTTTTGCATTCAGCGGAACTACTGAACGATCAAAGAATAACGGAAACGGCCATAGAATCAATGAATTTTTTGACCAGCCATACATTAAAGGACAACTACCTGTCAATCATTGGGAATGAAAAATGGTATAAAAAAGAAGGGGAGCGTTCGATTTTTGCCCAGCAGCCCATTGATGCAATGGCAATGGTATTGATGTACCATCAGGCCTATTTTGTTACCAAAGACAAGAATTGTCTGAATAAACTTTATACTTCATTTTTGTGGTTTCTTGGTGAAAATGATTTGCGGATGAGTTTGTATGACTTTGAAACCAAAGGTTGCTGCGATGGTTTTGAAAGTGAGGGTGTGAACCGGAACCAGGGCGCGGAAAGTTCATTGGCTTATTTGATTTCTCATTTAACGGTTTTGCAGGCCTACGAAGAGTTTCATAAATCGGATTCGACAATAGAGTAAAAAACATTCGTTTTATGATCCTTTTCCGGGTTTTTGCTTTGGTATGACAGGGTTTTTAGACTATGGTTAGAGATTCCTCATTCCGCTTCACTGCTTTACCAATGACAAAATGAAAGGATGCTCGTAAGCACATCCTGGTAATCAGACAGTTAAAAAGATGTCATTGGTAAAGCCGTGAGGGATCTCACTCCTATATACCAGTTCATCCGGCTTATTTGTCATCACCACTTCATTGGCTAAATTTCCGGAATGACAAGAGAAAGTAATCTGCAAAATTTACATAGACAATAGTGCATAAAAAAATCCCGCCATAAGCGGGATAAAATTTTAAAAGTGGTTAATGGATGCGGTTACAATTTAAAAGTCAATCCGATTTTTCCGCCGCTAAATGCATTTCCGCCGCCAAACTCCAGGTTTATCCCAACTTTATTGCTGAAATAATAACGGCCGCCAATCTGCCCACCAAGTCCAAGCCGCGAATTATAGGATCCATGATAATCGTCTGGTGAGTTCCAGCTGTAGAACCCAACATTTAATCCGGCGTAAAAGTCCCATGGAGAAGGAATACTCAATACCCGATTAAAGTGATAATTGGCATTCCCTGAAAAACCTATGATTGAGTGATGGTATTTATAATGATCCCAGTTGTCATCATATCCGCGGTAGGACATTTCTAACCCCAAAGTAAAATCATTGCTTACACCATGATCAAATCCCAAATAAACGGGAACACCCCACGAAGAAAACCCAACCCCTAAATTAATTTGCGACTGACCTTTCGAAATAGGTTGTGCAAAGATTACAGTGGCTGAAATCAGTAAAGCGAAAAGTAAAAATTGTTTTTTCATTAGGTTTGTTTGTTTTTAGTTTATTGATTTTTAATTGATTGTAACACTTTACTAAAGAGATGTCTGAAAAGTAAAATAAGTCCTGCAATTGGAAGAAGAGTATCAATATACCGGAATGGGATGAACCAAAAGGGTTTAAGCTAATTTTTCAAGACTTTATTCATTAACAAATCTCACTATATTGAGATTCAATCAGATGAGCAAAATTACTTAAGATAAGAATGGTAGTTATTACACAATTCAGGATAAGAGTTACATGATTCACACATTGTGGGCCGGAAGTCAGGGCGCGACTTTGGGCTGCACTCCGACTTATGGGCGCAACCTTCAGTCGAACCCTGACTTACAGGCACTTACAGGCGGAATTCTGCGTGGGCAATTTTTATAATTTCTTTGGCAATATCTTCAGGTGAAAGAACGAAATCTACACATCCGCTTGCTATTGCACTCTCAGGCATATCCGGTTCATTGGCGGTTTCAGGCAATTGTGCAATGGTGATGCCACCAACTTTTTTTATACCGCAAAGCGCTGCTGCCCCGTCACCATCATAACCGGAAACAATGACAGCGATCAGCTTGCCTTCCCAGTTTTTTGTCAGGGATTTCATAAAAACAGTAATTACGTCGGGCCATCCCCAGGGCTTTGAAATAGGCTTTAAGCGAAATTCCCCATTTACAACGTGCAAATCGCGTTTTTCGGGGATAATGAAGACATGGTTGGGTTTAATGTCTAATTTTTCTGTAATCAGTTTAACCGGCATCTCCGTGTGTTGGGGTAGAATTTCGTGGAGAAACGTTGCTACCTGTCGCAGGTGGTTAACGATGACAACCGCAACACCCATATCAGCAGGCAAATGCTTTAGCAACCGGATATAGGCGTCGAGCCCACCGGCCGAACCGCCCACACAAACGATGGGAAAAT
The DNA here is from genome assembly GCA_034005265.1 of Lentimicrobium sp. GTDB lineage: Bacteria > Bacteroidota > Bacteroidia > Bacteroidales > Lentimicrobiaceae > Lentimicrobium. Next base: position 90,425 of record JAVEVB010000013.1, on the reverse strand, counting down.
CTTTTGTTTTATCTTTAGATTCCACAATGAGTTTATTTTATTTAGGATGATGGAATCTGGAGATATCCACTACCGATAAAAGACATTTTTGATCATCTTCGGCAACAACTCCTTCTATATATACAGAGCATAAGGGCTTCTTGTTATAACCTAGTGTTACATCACAAGATTCTTTTGCATTACTGGTAAATATTTTTTTGAAAAAGTTATTGAAAACCTGCTGTGAATCATCCGTTATAAATAGCTTGAAGTTGCTATTTATTAAACTAAATCGTCTTTCTCCAAGCATTTCGGCACCTGTGAAATTCAATTCTAAAATTGCTCCAGTTGAATCAAGGGTAAAATAGCCAATGGGAGTCAGGTCAAACAACATAGTGTAATTTTTCAGGGCCAATTCTGCCGTTTCATTCGCCTGACGCAACGCTTCATTTTGCATTTCGAACTCTATTTGATGTACTTGCAATTCATGTAGGAGTTTTTTCAAATCTGTTACTTCCTCCGCTATGCCATCCTGCACTTGTTTGGCCTTAAGTTGTTCTTCTGCTTTTTCGCGTAAAAGCTGAGCATTCATATAATCCATTTCTTCTGTGTTCATGACTTTAAGTTTTTGCTGTAATTAGTACTCCTGATGGTAACTTTTGACTATTGAAAAAGACATTTACCATCATTTCAATGTCCAATTCTATTCCCCCGGCTCCAACTACTTTCATTTTAACTTTATGCCTATCTGCCTTCGTCAACAGTTGGTTCAGTTGTTGTTCCGTTTTATTCCTCAATGGTTTTGGTACAAACAATCCAATAAAATTTTGATTGATTACCTTGTCGTGTTTTATTCCAAATAAATTTTCAGCCGCTGAATTAAACTCCAGTATTTCCCAATTGGTGGATAATCTCAAAATCACATGGCTGGTTGATTTCAGGAGCAGGCGAAACATCTGGCTGGTTTCATTTACACTCTCTTCAATTTGCTTTGAATCCGTTATATTGATAAACGTGATTACAAGACCGTCAATCCTGTCATCGAAAGTGCGGTAGGGCATAATGCGGGTTGAAAACCACCTGCCGTCCCTGGCTGGAATTTGTTTTTCAGTAAATATAAGTGTTCTCAATACTTCAACTGCATCTTCTGACAATTCAGGGTAAATGAGATGGGAAACCTGATCGGTAAAAGGCCGCCCGATGTCACTTTTTATGAGTTTGAAAATTTTGGTTGCCTGGTTGGTATATCGGCGGATGTTGAGTTCTTTATCGAGAAATAAAGTGGCAATATCGGTGCTGTTCAGCAGGTTTTTCATGTCGTTGTTCACCCGTGAGTAGTCGTCAACTTTCGACTGCAGCTCCGCATTTACCGTTTGAAGTTCTTCATTCAGGCTTTGCATTTCCTCTTTTGAGGTGGTAAGTTCCTCGTTGGTTGATTGCAGTTCTTCGTTGGTCGATTGTAATTCTTCATTGGTTGATTTCAGCTCCTCCTGCGAAGTTTGCATTTCCTCCATGATGTTCTGAACTTCCTCACGTGAGTGATGCAACTCCTCCTCAAGTTCTTTTTCCCTTACGCTGGGAAGAGATCGTTTGCTGCTTTTCAAAGGATCTTTGTCTTCAACAATTTGAGCAATGTCTGCAAAAACGATCAGCACCTTCCCAAGTAAAGCATCGGGTTTATTGATCCATTGAATAGAAACGTCTAACGTAATCGCGTTTCCGTTGGAGCCAATTTTGACGTTATGCAAAATAACGGATTCTTTTTTCATAACCACTCTGCGAAAGGCAATGGCAAAATCGTTTTGAAAACCTGGACGCAACATCGCAAAAATATTCAGGTTTGCTTTTCCTACGGCAGGTTCTAAGTATTTTCCTGTACGACCGCTGATATAAAGGATGTCACCATTTTCATTTACCAAAACACCGGCAGGTGAAAACTGTTGAATCAACAATTGATCAACAAGTGTTTGAATATTCATTATGGGTTTGTCAGGTACTATATTTTCGTAGTTGCTTAGTTTTGCCCGTGTGAAGGATGAAGGAAAATCAAATAGTCCTGGATCCAGGCTGGAATTGCCACGTTTGTAAATTTTAAGGCCGGTACTTTCGGATGTAAAAAGATGACTTTGCGATCCCAATGTTTCTGAAGTGCCCAACAGCAAAGTTCCTTCAGGATTGAGACTATAGAAAAACAATCCAAGCAGTTTTTTCTGTAATTCGGGATCTAAATAAATAAGCAGGTTCCGGCACGAAATAAAATCGATGTTTGTAAAAGGAGGATGCATAATGATGTTGTGTTGTGCAAACACAATGGTCTCCCTTATTTCAGTATTTATGCGATATCCCTCGTCGGTTTTGGTAAAAAAACGACTCAAACGTTTTGGTGATACATCGGCTGCAATATTTACGGGAAAAATTCCTTTTCTGGCTGTTTCAATGGCCTCGTGGTCCAGATCGGTTGCAAATATCTGCAAGGTCAACCCTCTATGCGGGTTCATTTGTTCCATTACTTCCCTAAATACAATGGCCAGAGAATAAGCTTCTTCACCGGTAGAACAGCCGGGTATCCATGCCCTGATTGTTGTTCCTGTCTGTTGCTTCTCAACTTTTTCAGGAATGATTGTTTCTATTAATTTATCCCATACCTGGGGATCACGAAAGAAATTGGTAACGCCAATCAACAACTCCTTGAACAGGATATCTAACTCTTTGGGATTTTTCTGCAAAAAGTGGACATAAGAATTGATCGCATCAATTTTGTGCACACTCATTCGCCTTTCGATGCGGCGGTAAATTGTATTTTTCTTGTAGAGCGAAAAATCGTTTCCGGTTTGTGTGCGCAAAAGGATAATAATTTTTCCCAACGCACTTTTATTGTCGTTCCCAACCGTTAAATCTGCTTTAACTATCGGTAGATGTGCAAGAAATTGAGTCAATTTTATATGGATTTCCTGCGGAGGAGCTACTACATCAACAAAACCCGAGTTAATGGCATTGCGCGGCATGCTATCGAATTTTGCAGAATCGGGTTCCTGCACCATTACAATTCCGTTCTTTTCTTTAATTGCAGCAACTCCAATACTACCATCTGAGCCCATACCTGAAAGAATAATACCAACGGCAAACTCCTTTTGATCATCGGCCAGCGAACGTAGGAAAAAATCAATGGGAAGGCGCATTCCTCTTGCTTCAACAGGTTCAAACAAATAAAGCATTCCCTTTAAAATGGACATGCTTTTGTTGGGCGGAATTACATATACGCAGTTGGGCTGCACCTTCATTCTGTCTTCTGCCTGAAAAACTTTCATTTTTGAAATTCGCTGAAGCAGCTCGGGAAGCATCCCTTTTTGTGTAGGATCTAAATGTTGAATAACCACATAGGCCATTCCTGTGTTATCGGGCACATTCCCCAGCAGCTGTTCCAGTGCTTCCAAACCACCGGCCGATGCCCCTATCCCAACAATTGGGAAAAGGCTTCTCTTTGTAGCAGAATCCTTTTTAATGGATGGTGAAGTCGTTTTTGCTTTCCTGATTTTCAAGGTTGTAGGTTATTTTTAACAGGGTACTAAAATAGCGAATCTGATCTATGACTTGTTTACAAAAACCAGTTGAATTTTTACATAATTCCCACATTTTGACTAATCGCCTGGTAATTAGTGTAATATACAAATCAAAATACCTCCATAATATGTGAATGATGTAATTCTTTTCAAGAGTTGTGTAACATCACAACGCTTGCAAAGGCCTATTTTTGTTGGATGAAAATTACTGTTACTTGTATGAAACAGTAAATATAAAAAATGTTTTAACAATTAAATACATCAATCATGAATAAATTGAAAATGAGTTTTTTGGTGGCATTAAGCGCTGCCTTTATTTTTACGGGTTGTTCTACATGGAACAAAACACAGAAAGGCGCGGTTGTTGGAACTGCTGCTGGTGGAGCAACCGGTGCTGTAATTGGCCGGGCTTCAGGCAACACAGCTCTGGGGGCAATAATTGGAGCAGCCGTTGGTGGTGCCGGGGGCGCTATCATTGGCCGACAGATGGATAAACAGGCGGAGGAAATTCAAAAAACAGTTCCCGATGCAAAAGTTGAACGCGTTGGCGAAGGTATTGTGGTGGAATTCAGCAGCAACGTGCTGTTTGGTTTCGATCAGTCCAACCTTTCAGACGATGCACGAACAAACCTGGACAAACTGGTTGTTGTGCTCAATGGCTATCCCGATACCGATATTGAAATCCAGGGGCATACAGACAGTAAAGGAAGTGTTTCGTATAACGAAAACTTGTCAAAACAACGGGCAAGGACTGTTTCAAACTATCTGACGGGTAGAGGAATTGCCTCTAATCGTATGACAATTAAAGGTTATGGTGAGAATGCACCAAAATATTCAAACGATACCAAATCGGGCCAGGCACAAAACCGCAGGGTGGAATTTTTAATTACGGCCAATGAAAAAATGAAAGCTGAGGCCCAGCAATAATTAAGGATGATTACACTAACTAAACTAAAAACAAAAAAATGAAAACTAAATTATTTTCTTTAACAATGATTTTCACACTCGTAGTTTCCCTGGCGGCATTTGCACAAGGAGATTCAAAAGCCTCATTTGGCATTATCGGGGGTGTTAACTTTCAAAATTTGAACGGGAAGGATATGGACGGCGATAAACTTGAAAACGACATGATTGTTGGGTTCCATGCGGGGATAAATGTTCAGTTGCCGATTGCCCCACAGTTTTACTTCCAGCCTGGATTTATGTTTAGCACCAAAGGAGGTGAAAACAGTACGACTTTATTAGGCACTACAATAACCAGTACTTACAAGCTTTCCTACATTGAACTACCCCTGAACCTCGTTTATAAAGGCGAGCTTAGCAATGGTTATGTTCTGTTAGGATTTGGACCTTATGTAGCTTATGGTATAGGCGGCAAAGCCACCATTGAAGGCGGTGCTGTAACGCTGGAATCAGATATTGAATTTAAGAAAGAAGTGGAAACAGGCGATCCGTTAACGACCTCCTATTTTAAACCACTCGATGCAGGCGCTAATATATTCTTTGGATACGAGCTGGCAAGTGGAATATTCGCCCAACTTGACGCACAACTTGGTTTGATTAACATTAACCCTGATGACAAACGTTTGCCCGATAATAAGTTGGCAATTAAAAATACTGGATTCGGGCTTTCGCTTGGATACAGATTTTAGTAGAATGCAATTTATAAACCCACAAAAAAGGCCGCCTTTGTTAAACAAAGACGGCCTTTTCAATTCGCTATAATTTAATTCTGGATATTTCTGTTATTCCTATAAAATGCAGGTGTTAAGCCGGTAACTTTTTTAAACTGATTTGATAAATGATTCACGCTGCTATAATGCATTTTAAAAGCAATATCGTTTAGGTTGATATCAGAATAGAGAAGTAACTCTTTCACACGTTCAATTCGTTGTGCAATGATATACTTTTCAATGGTGTTATTTTCCCGGGCAGAAAAAATATTGAAGAGCGAGATGTAACTAACATTTAATTTTTCACTGATATAATCGGAGTAATTTGGCTTTGGGAGATCGTCAGTGTGATATACCAATTGGTAAACAGCCTCTTTAATTTCAGCAATAAGCAGACTCCTCTTATCCACCAACAATTCCAAACCCACATCTTTGAGGGCTGAATCAAAAAGCTTTAAGTTCTCATTTGAAATATTCCCGTTAAACTCAACTTCGCCCAGTTCCACAGTAATGTTCTGAAGACCCAGCTTATTCATTTCGTGCATCACCATAGTTTTGCATCTGCTACTTTCCATATTCTTAATTTTCAGTATCATTCAGCTTGTATTAAGTTTATTGAAATTATACCAATGCAAGAATGAAGCCAAAGCGCTAAAACGTGCTTTTCAGCTCTTGCCATAAAGCCAACTGAAATTATGCTCCATACAGCCATAAGACGTGGACCAGCAATGGGATAGGGTAGAAGGAAGACAAAGTGCCAAGGGTGCTGGTTTCGGGAGCGCGAAGCGATAACGATTTCGATAATGAGCTGAGGGCTATGGTTAAACGATGAGCACCTGCCTTGTTTTTGTGGTCGGGCGACAGTTGGTGATTCTGACTCACGTGGAGGCTGCACCGTACATTATTCATTAATAATATTTAGTGCAAATAATTCACCACTCTGTGGATATTTTTAGGTTTAAAGCAACGTACTATTTGTAGCAGTAATGGCCAAAATTGATTAAATGTGCAACGCACCGTAATATATTGATGCACAACATCAAAACAGTTAAAGGATTAATCAAGCTTCCACCAGAATTATTTAATTCACACATTTATAGTTATAAATGGCTCATCGGAACACTACCGTTGCCGGTTTTCCTATTTCAAAATCACGAAAGCCAAAATCGCTGGTTTGAAAGGAGTTAAATTTAAAAACATTGAAGCCTTTACCCGGAATTTCAGGATAGAAAGATAGAGTTAGTTGAAAAGTACTCATTACCAGGTTTTCGTTTTTTATCAATACACCAAGGCCAATATGAGCATATAAATCACTATCCCGGAAACCTTTTTCCACATCGCCCAGCATGCCCAGCGAAAAAGTGAAATACGGGCCAAAGTGGAATCCGACAAAATCCCAGGGAGCGTATAGTTGTGTTTGTGAAGTAAGCAGTATTCGGCTGTTGCCCGACAATAGGGGACTGTTAAATCCCCTCAGGCCATATTCGTTGTTAATGGTTAAGCTATCATAATCTATTCGGTTAATGCCTGCAATAAACTGAGGTTTAATAAATTGCCTGAGTTTCCATGGCCCGATTTCAATCAGATTGGTGAAATAATTTATGCCTGCGCTAAAAACACCCTGCTCTGCTTTTGAGGAACGCAGAAATGTACCGTACTCGAAATTGGAACTCAGGTAACCCCATGAATAGTAATTTCCGGCAGAGAAACGTGTACCTAAATAAACACGCTCTATGTTATTCTTTACCTGGTAACCCCCGGTTAAACTGATGACTTTCCCTACCGGAACATCTTCTGCTATCCCGAATTTAAAAATATATTTATCTTTCACATACAAACGCGATGAAACGCCAATGCTTACAATATAGAAATTCTCATCGGTATAAAAATGCAGTGTATCAACCGTTTCAGATGGTTTTTCGAGAAAACGGGTTCGGATAAACCGGGCACTTGAAATAAAATTGGTTGTTCGCTCATAATCTGTAATTCCTTTAAAAATACGAACAGCATTTCCTGCCCAATAGTCTTGTCGGTTGTATTTAAAGCGCATAAAATTGACCTGTCCGAACGGTCCTATATTAAGCTGTTGCGAAATGTTTATGCCTGCTGCCCATTTGGCAAAAGGGGAAAAGAACGGCCTGTCGAAAGCTATGCTTTTTATGAAATTTCCATTTTCATCGGTACCATATTCCAGGGTTGAGTTAATATAGGTGTTCCGGTAATTCGGAATGAAGTATCTGGTTCTGTTGGCAAAGTCACTGTTGGAATGGTTCCATACAAAATTGTTTTGGAATTCATGCCCCAATCCCAGAAAATTATTTTCCCTCAGGTCAAAAGTAAGGCGGGAAGCAGAAATCGAACCGCCGGGAATAAGGCTCCATTTATCCAGTTCGCGAATAAAAACATCAACAGAATCAGGACTTTTCCGCACCGCCTCAACATAAAATGAAACATCGGTTATATAATTCATGCTGCGGACCAGGCGCTCGGATTCTGTAACAAGCAATGCATCGAATGGTTGATTTTTTTTAATCAGTAACAAATTCCGAATGGCACTGGCCCGAGATTGTAAGTGAAATTTATTTCCCGCCCTGGTTAAAAAGTTTAGTGATGAAACTATCGTATCACCAATTGAGTTCCCAAAAGGGTCCAGGGTTACGATGTTGATATTCCTGATGGTTTTACCTTCGAAGGTGGAATAGGGCTTTTGTATCCGTCTTTTGCTTTTCTTTATTTTCGCCAGAACGGGTGCAACCGGTTTAAAAAACAAGCGGTACAGGTATTTGGTAAACTTACTCTGTTCGGAATAGTTTTCTATATTTTCATAAAGATGTGTTGAATCTTTGGAAATTGGCGTTTCCTGCGCAAATGCATCATTTACCAGTGAGAAAATTAATACCAATATGACCACATTCCTGAAACACATTTTCGCTTTCTAATTTCAACCGTTTAGGCTTCTGTTTTTTAATGAATTTATCAGGTATTTGATTAGTCAGATGATTGAGTTAATCGCTTGTCGGGCACTAAATATGGCTTGATTTGTTTCAAGCCGTTGGTCTGAATAATGTTGTATTTTTTGTACTTCACCATTGCAACAAGGGGTTGCAACCCCTTGTTTAATTAGGTGCAATTCCCATTCTTATTTCTTACGCGTCAGCTTCAATTCATTAATCCGTTTTTATCTGTATTCTTCATTTTTGCATCATTCTTCAGCTTCTCCTCTTCTCTTGCCTTCTTTTTAAAATAGCCTCTGAAGAAAATATTATGCTTGAGTGCTTCCATATTTTCATTCAGTCCGTTTGAACTTTCTTTGAGGTTCAGAATGGTTTCTGTCAGGTGCACTGCAGTAGTTGAATCCTGGATTAACATGCCAAGTGTGCCCTGTCCGCTGTTAACTTTTACCATAATTTCTCCGAGCTGGTTTGAAGCAACTTCTGTTTTGGCGGCGGTTTTTTGTAAGCTCTCCATAAAGGCAAATACATTTTCTTTGGTAGAGGCAATGGTTTGATCCAGTCCTTCTGAACTGGTTTTGAAATTCTCAATGGTTTCATTGATATTTTCTGCAATCACAGAATCTTGTATTAATCTGCCCAGTGTGCCTTTTCCACTATTAATCTTCGTCATTATTTCAGCAAGTTGTATTGCTACAACCTCGACACTTTCCGATGTTGTTTCTAAACTCGCAATAATGGCATCGGTTTCAATCGGCTCTTTGGAAACAAGTTTTTGCCCGTCCTTCGCCATGGGCGCATCGGGGCTTCCATATGAAATGGTTAACAAGCGGTCGCCAATAAGTCCTTCCGAGCCAATGGCTACCTGGCAGTCTGATTTAATAAAGGGTTGCACACTCTTTTTTATCAGCATATCAACCCGAACTGTGGAGTCGTTGATTATTTGAATATTGTCAACGGTTCCTACGTTTATTCCGGTAAAGCGGACATTATTCCCCACCTGCAAGCCACTTACATTTCGGAAAGTAGCAGAAAGCTTAAAAACAGGGTTAAATAAATTTTGCTGTTTCCCGATGATAAAGATGGCAAGTACAAACAAAGCCAGCCCACCAATGATAAACAAGCCTAACCGTACTTTGTATTTCTCAGTATGTGTGTCCATGATTTTTGATTTTTTCGTTTTATTACTTAAAGAACGGTTTTAAGATAGGATCTTCCGAATTTTCAAACATTTCAAAGCTCCCTTCCTGATAAATTTTGCCGTCCATTAACATGATTACCCGGTCTGCATTCGTACGTGCACAAGCTATATCATGCGTAATAATGATGGACGATGTATTGTATTTTTCCTGAACCTCGTTGATGAGCAAACTTATTTCATCAGAGGTTACCGGATCGAGCCCGGTGGTAGGTTCATCGTACAGCATTATTTCCGGGTCAATAACAATGGTTCGTGCCAGACTTATTCTTTTTCGCATGCCTCCCGAAAGTTGTGAAGGCATTTTATTCAATGCATCGGGCAATCCAACATTTTCCAGCACTTCAGTAATCTTCTCATCCATTTCTTTGCTGGAAAGGCCTTTTTTTATTCGTTTTAAATGAAATTCCAGATTTTGTTTCACTGTCATTGAATCATACAATGCCCCGCTTTGAAACAAGAAGCCGATTTTCTTTCTGAGTTCGTTCAATTCACTTCGGTCTAAATCCATTACATCCTGCCCGAACACATTGATTGTTCCTCCATCTAAATTTAATAACCGGACAATACATTTTATTAATACAGATTTTCCGCTGCCCGATTTTCCAAGTACCACCAGGTTTTCTCCTTTGATAAGTTTTAAGGAAACATCTTTTAAAACTTCCTGATTACCAAATGATTTGCTGAGATTGGCTATTTCAATTACAGATTCGTCTCCATTGGTTTTATCAGGAGAGAACGAAGTTATATTTGTAGTTTTTGATTCCATTATACCATCAAATCAGTTATTTGAACTGCAATTAAATCGATTAAGATTACCAGCAAAGAAGCAATTACTACCGCTGAATTGGCAGCAATACCAACACTTGCCGTTCCACGTCCGGCGTTATAGCCCTGATAACATCCCACCAGTCCTATGGCAGCGCCGAAGAAAAATGACTTTATTACGGCAGGAAACAAATCACTAAAACTTACCGCACTGAATGCCTGCGAAAAAAACAGTACAAAACTTACACTGCCTTTTAAATTGGCACCAGCCCAACTTCCCAAAATACCGAGGCCATCGGCGTATAAAATGAGCAATGGAATCATCAGGGTTGCTGCAAGCACGCGGGTAACCACCAAATACCGCATCGGATTGATGGAGGAAACTTCCATTGCCTCAATTTGTTCTGTAACCTTCATTGAGCCCAGCTCGGCACCCATGCCTGATCCAATTTTACCGGCACATATCAACGCAGTAATTACCGGCCCCATTTCCCGGATAAGCGACACAGCAACCATTCCGGGAAGCAGGGAAACTGCTCCAAAATCAGCCAATACGGGGCGCGATTGAATGGTTAGCACCAGACCCATGATGGCTCCGGTAACTGATATCAGCGGCAAGGTTTTATAACCGACTTGAAAACACTGGCGTAAAAACTCTTTGAATTCAAAATCGCGCGAGAATGTTTCTTTTACCAGCAAAGTAATAAAGATGAAAACAGCCGCAACATCTGCAAGAAAAATGCTTACAATTTGTGTTTTCTCCAAGGTTTTTTCACTCAGCCTCCTGGATTGCTGAGTGGCAAACCCTTTAACTTTGACGACCGGAGTGAATTTTTTCATAAGTAAGCCCTTTTACATTCAAGATTTTTCATTGTTAGAAGCATCATTACCTGAGTTTTGATAAAAGTTAACTTCGCAAAACTGACACACATTGTATAGCAAATCATTTTCTGGTTAACTTTTTCAGTATCGGTTTAATTTTAAATATTACAGGCATGGTATCGCCCAATAAAAATCCCAGGGGTTCAAGGGGCGTTACATGGTCGAATATGAGTTTGGCAATAGCGGTAAGCGGGATGGCAATTAACATGCCCGGAATCCCCCACAAGGCGGCAAACACAATTACTGCAATGATCGAAGCAAGCGCATTAAGCATTACTTTTGAGCCCACAATTTTGGGGGTAATGAAATTGTTGTCGATGAATTGTGTGACCACATAGAGTGCCAGAACCAACAAAGCAAACCAGGGTGACGATTTTGTTGCGACGGCAATAATCATCGGCAATGAAGCTGCAATGATGGACCCAAGATATGGGATAAGGTTGAGAAAAGCACCCAATATGCCAAGGATTATGGCATATTCTATACCTAATATCAAAAGTCCCACGGAGTACATGGCAGCAATTATGGCCACTTGTAAAAGCAGCCCGATGAGGTAGCGCTGAATGAGCGTCTTTATCAGATTGATTACTTCGCTTACCCTGCTGCGATTGTCTTTACCAAAAACCCTGCGAAAAAATTCAATGAGCAGGGGCTGGTAAAATAACATCATAAATACATACACGGGAATCAGGAAAAATATTGCCAGCGAACTACCTACGCTGGCTATGGTTTGACCTATTGCCAGATTGCCGAGGATTTCATTTTTAGTTTGGGTAATCCAGGTCGTAATTTCCCTGTTGCTTAAATTAAAATTCCCCGATATCCAGATGATGGTCTGATTGAGAATTTCGGTAAATCTCTCCACCAGCAGTGGCAATGATTGGGTAAACCGGCTTGCCTGTGAATATATTAGGAGGCCAAATGAAGCAATAATCACTAATGTCAATAACAAAGTAATGATAATGGCCAAAATCCGGTTTATCCTTATGTGGACAAACATATTCACAACAGGATGTAAAACAATGGAAATTATGGTTGCAAAAACAAGCGGAAGAATAATGCTTTTGGCAATATACAAAAATGCCAACAATGCAAACAACCCCATGAAAACAAGGGGCGCTTTTACACTTAAGGGGAGTTTAATTATTCTATCTGTCATGGCTGGCATAATTTTATTCCATTTTTGGCGAAATATGATGAGAGATAAAATTGCCGAATGACTTAATTACTTTTGGGTTAAAAGCGATTAAGTTGGTGATGCCAAATTGCAACATAACTCCCAGCGACCTGATGAGGATATTGTGCGACCGGCCTGTAATGGCTTTCTTGGAAACATATCCTGCTGCAAGTCCAACGGTTGCGATTAAAAGGTTATTAATAAGGTAAGGAGAAGCGGAAACTTCTTTCAGTGTATTTTTAATCAGGTTTGCTGGTTTTAAACTTTCATAGGCCTGTTGAAAATCTTCCTTCAGCAGTTGCAGTTTAAAAGCCTGCTCTTCTTCCAAAAATTGGATGGCTTCCTGTAGTTCTGTGGCGTATGATCTTTTGCTCATGGTTCTCTATTTAAGTGCCTGTTGTATGATATTATTGGAAATCTTCCTTTTGACCTGATTGCGCATAAAGAAATGCACTATAAGTCCAATAATTCCATAAAACAGCGCAACAACAAAAAAACCATAAAAAATATTCCCGAATATTTCACCCAGGTAAAAAGCCACACCCAGATTGAGGAATAGCAGGCAGGACATTAGTATTAGAAAAACAATAGCCTGCGGTATTAAAGAGGAAACCACATCTGCAACTTTATCAATGGTCCTGAGTCTTACAAGCTCGTAACTTGTTTTACCATAATCGGTAGCACTTTCCAACAGCGTTTCGAGTGAATCCGTAATGTCGTCTATAGTTTCGGGCATGATCTATTGTTTTTCTAATCTTCAATCATTTTGAGTGTTGCTCAGCTTATTCTGATTATGACATTTTCTCTTCTGTGTAATCGGGAGTTTCTTTTTTCACTTTTTTGGTAAAGTCGGCAACCTCTCCCTTTAACTTTTCAAATTTTTCAGAAAAGGAATCAAACAACTGGTCAGTTTTTTCCTTTAGTGAGCCAACGTAGTCCTCGCCTTTCTTTAAAATCTTTTTTCTTGTATTCTTACCTTTTGCAGGAGCAAATAAAATTCCTGCCAATGCACCGGCGGCTGCGCCAGCCAGTATACTTAGAAAAACTTTTCCAGAATTCATGATTCTTTGATTTTTAGTTGATTTAATTGAATAATTGCAAAGTTCAGCTACAATTAGCTCTTGCACGTTACATAATTTCAAATAAGATTTACATCATTCATACCTTTGAAGCTGCGGGCTTTCTTTATTGGCAAACATTGGTTTAAATGCGTGAAATTTTATACCGAAATAATGATTTCAGGTTTATGACAGAGAATACTGTCGGTATCAACTGAAACAAGGGGTTGCAACCCCTTGTTCTTATCCAATAGCTAAAAAAGCCAGGTACTGAAAATATCCAACTACTTATTATTTACTCTGATTGTAGTATTTCATGGCTTCAGGCATAAATTGCTGTAGCTTTTTCATCCTTGTCTGATCCGATGGGTGGGTACTCAGAAATTCAGGGGGTTTTGCACCACCGGCAGAGGACATACGTTGCCAGAATGGAATTGCTTCCTGAGGATCATAGCCGGCCATGGCTGCAAATATCAACCCATACTTGTCGGCTTCTGTCTCCTGTTGCCGTGACCAGGGTAATACAGCACCAACTGTACTACCAATACCATAAGCCTGCATAAATAAATTTTGTGTTTGCTGTGGTTCTTTTGATAACGCAACCTGCAAGGCCACCCCACCCAATTGTTGAACAAGACCCTGGCTCATCCTTTCGCTGCCGTGTTTGGCAATGGCATGGGCAATTTCGTGGCCTACGACAATAGCCAAAGCAGTTTCGTTTTGGGTTATCGGTAACAATCCGGAATAAACCACCACTTTCCCACCGGGCATACACCATGCGTTGGCCTCTTTGCTGTCGATGGTGTTAAACTCCCAGGTATATCCGTCTATTACCGATTGCTTGCCCAGTCCCTGATAATACCTGGTTATGGCACTTGATATGCGCGCACCTACCCGGTCAACCATTGCAGCATCATTACTGCCGGCGGGGTTCAATACCTTATTTTCATCCAGAAATGTCCTGTACTGACTTGTAGCCATCAACTGCAACTCCGATTCCGGAACCAGACTCAATTGTTTACGACCTGTTACAAGGTTGAGTACACATCCGCTTAAAGAACAGGCAATTACCAATAAAATTAAAGTCTTTTTCATTTTTTTAAATTTTTAAATGAAAAAGCGGGAGTTTCCCCGCAATTTTAAAAACTAAACGATGAGCAACCCTGTTCAATACTTAAATTCACAGACTTCCAGCTACGTTCAAAGCGCTTTTCTTCCCTGAATCACCCTGATTAAAATTGCAATTACTGCAATCACAAGCAGAATATGAATAAGTCCACCGGCACTGTACCCAATAAATCCAATTGCCCATCCAATTATAAGGATGACTGCAATAATGTAAAGTAAATTTCCCATGATTTTCTGTTTTAATTGTTTCTTATTTTATTTGTATCGCTTACCGTAAAATCGGCAAATACGTTCCAATTCATAATGCAAATGTATTTTTCTTTACTCCGGGAACTATTACACAATTTTAAAAATATATTGCATCATTCACACTTTTTACAAAACACTTACATGGTGATGAACTAAATCCTTCAATATTGTGTGCCGGATGGGTTTTGAAATATAATCATTACAACCTGCATCAATTGCCAGTTCGCGATCGCCATTCAATGCCAAAGCCGTTTGTGCTATGATTATAACCTCTTTGTTAAACTCACGGATTTGGCGGGTAGCTTCAAGGCCATCCATTCCCCGCATCTGGATATCCATCAATATCAGGTCAATATCCGGGTTATACCGACAAGTTAAAACGGCTTCAAGGCCGCTTGTGACCTGGATTATTTGACTTTCAAATACCCTGAGCATCTGACTTAGTAATACGCGTGAGTCTTCATCATCATCAACCACCATGATTTTCAACTTTTGGTTTGGAATAATCTCCTGCACTTCATCAGTTTGAAGGTGTTCTGTTTCTTCAATCTCACCAAGATCAGGAAGGGTAAAACGAAAGGTTGAACCTTGTCCGGGTTCACTCTCCACCCAAATTTTACCTCCCAGCATCTCAACATAAGCTTTGGAAATTGCCAAACCCAGGCCCGACCCTTCATAATCCCGGTGTAACGATTCGTCTCCCTGCCTGAAGCGTTCAAATATGTTGTTTTTTTGTTCTGATGGAATGCCGAAGCCACTATCTTTTACAAAAAACTCAACGAATTTGCTCTTTACTTCGTAGCCCACTTCAATAAAGCCAGCGGGGGTAAACTTGATTGCATTTTTAACCAGTTTGGTTAAAATTGCATATAATTTTTCACGATCGGTACTGATAAATACTTTGTTTGCCGGTAGTGCTTTTTTAATGGAAAGGTGCAGCTTTTTTTGTTTTGCTTCCGGCTTAAAAAAATTATAAATGTATTCTACCTGCTCATTTATATTTGTGTTTGAAATTAGTATTTCAGCTTGTTTTGCTTCTATCCTTGAGATACTGATAATGTCGTTTATAATATTGAGCATACGGTTACCGCTTTTCTCAATAATCTGAATATAGTGTTGCTTCTCCTTGCCGTTTAATTTCATTGTTTTAAGCAGTTCGGTAAAACCCAGTATCCCGTTCATGGGTGTTCTTATTTCGTGGCTCATATTGGCCAGAAAAGCTGATTTAAGCCTGTCGTTTTCTTCTGCTTTATCCCTGGCCTGAATCAATTGGTGCTCAAGGAGTTTGCTTTGGGTAATGTCGGTGAGGGTGACCAGGCATTTTTCTTCAATGTTACTGCTGATGCCATTAACAAGGACATATTATACAGGATTTTCACCTATTTCCAGTTTTAGCTCACAGGTTTGTTTTAAGCCGGTTTTGAATATATCCTTAAGAAATTCATTATAGGCTGCCCTCATTTCAAGGGAAACAAAAAAACCAAAACTGCTTTTAATCAGGGCTGAACGTTCCTTTCCCAGTAAAAGTTCGGTACTCCTGTTCAAATTGATTATTTTACCTGTTTTTGAAAGTGAAAGGTGCCCTGCAGGGGCAAAATCATACAATTCCCTGTATTTACTTTCAGCAATTTCAGCTTTTTCCTTTGCCAGCATCAATTCCTCATTTTGCAATTCCAGTTCGATCTGATGCACTTTAAGCTCGTGAATGAGCTTTAGATTATCAGGATCGTGGAAAGATACTTCAGATACTCCGTCTTTTTCATTGAGCAACTCTTCTGCTTTCTGACGCAAAATACCTTTCGTTTTTATGGTTCTTTGTTTTTTCATGTTGAATTGTCAATAGCTTTCTTAAAGAAAACTTCTCAATTGTTATCTCAATCGAATTTTGACATTTCGCGTTTTAGGATGTAGTAAATCCTACCCCGTTGAGCAAGCAGGTTAAAAACCCAGGCGAACTATTGCCTTAGATTCTGAATCAGCCCGATCAAATGATTTTGAAAACAACATCACAGCTTCACTGAACTTAAAAAGGAAAAACCTTTTTCGCCCAAAAACAAAACTGAAACTAAACGGTGAGATTCTGTAAACTTTCCAGAAGCCCAAATACTTTCAGCAGCCAGATCACAAGAATAATCACCACAACAGCATTCAAGATGTTTTTAACAGTGCGTTGCATTGGAATATAGCTGTTGATAAGCCAAAGAATAACTCCAACAACCAGGATGACAATAAGAATGGTTAAAACAGGCATAACAACAGGTTTTAATTGGTGAATAAATTTTATCGTACAAAATGCAGGCACATAACTACAAAAAGTATTGCTCAATTCAAATCTTAAAGCAAAAGAATTAGAAGTAAAACAATTATGATTACCGCACCTGCAGAAAGGTAAATCCCCTGGGCGGGAGGAGGAAGTGGCGGGACGTTTACTGGCGGATTGGAAGCGTTATCGCTGATTGATTCCAGCTCGCGCTTTATAGAGCGCACCTCTTTTCTTAACGCCTTCTTCTCTGTAAAACTCATAGCAGGAATATCCATGTCATTAATCTCATACAAGCGATCTACCAAAACATTTACTCGGGCCGATTGAGCATCAGCCGTCACAGAAGCTTTTCCTGGATCATTGTCTTCAGCAGCAGTAAGTTGGAATGGGATAAAGAACAACAATAACAAAGTTGTCATTAAAATTGGCATTGCTTTTTTCATTGTTTGAGGTTTTAAAGTTAAACTTACTTCTAAGGAACATTTAAGTCTATTTTACTGAAAATCTTTCAGCAGTTTACACAACCTGTTCTCCCGGAAATCTACACGACAAAGTCCGCACTTTTTGGAATAAAAAGCATTACACAATTCTGAATAATAGTTGCATCATTCACACATTTGGCAATTAAGCATGGTTTTGTGGCTGCTAAATGCGAGCCCTTTTGTCGAGTACAAATACAACTATTCCACCTACAATCAGCACGATACCAACAATAGGAGGCCATTGAACGGTGTGCGTTTTTTCTGCATTTATTTCAATGGGACCTAAATCAACCACTTTTTCTTTCGTTATATAGTCAAATCCGGTGTACACCATCATTAATATTCCAACGGCAATAAGCACAATACCCAAAGTTTTTTTCATGGTTGTCAATTTTGTTATGAACTCATTTTAGAAGAACAAAGGTCAGCACCTACGAGTGGTAAAGTGTTACACAATTCTAAAAAATATGTACATCATTCATACAAAAAGCTAAAACGGAACCAATTCAATCATTAAGATATACACACAGAAAGACCTGGCCAAGACGAAATTAGCCTGAGTTTATATTTTTGAAGACGGGAAATTAGTTAGGGTAAATTTTTGAAACTTCTATGGGCTAATCCAAAATCATTTAGCGCTCACTTCTCTTCCGTCAGATTTGCAGCTTCAATGTAAATCTGTTTGATTACGGGATGTGCTTCGCGAATGGAGTTTTCGAGTCGTTTGATGGTTGCCAATAATTCGGAGCTGCTTAAATTTTGATTAAATTGCACATCCAACGCCAGTAAAACATCATTGGGTGCCATGTGCATGGTCAATGGGCGGCGCATCCTTTCAACATTCTTATCCTGCTTTACCATACGGATAATATCATCCACTTCATAACCTTGCATACTTTCACCCAACAACAAATCGCGGCTTTCGATGGTCAGTAATACCGCAACAAAAGCTAGTATTAATCCGATAACAATGGAGGCAACTCCATCTGCAACCGGTAGATCAAAGTGGCTGCCAACAAACACGCCAATAGCTGCAACCAGCAACCCGGCCAGGGCAGCACCATCTTCATAAATAACCACAAAGTGACTGGGGTCTTTGCTGATGTGAAGCCGTTTGAAAAAATTCCCTTTAATGCGCTTTTCTTTGTTTAAACTTCTTATGGCTATAATAAAGGAAACGCCTTCAAACAAAAAAGCGCCACCAAGTACGGCATAATTCCAGACAATATTTGTCAGCTTTTCAGGATGTTGAATGTGCTTAATCCCTTCATAAATAGACATACCACCGCCCAATCCAAAAATGAGAATAGAAACGATGAGTGACCAAAAATAAATTTCCTTGCCGTGCCCAAACGGGTGACTTCTGTTGGCAGGTTTTGCACTGCGGTGAATACCCAGCAGCAATAACAATTGGTTCACCGAATCCACCGAAGAGTGGATACCTTCAGAAAGCATGGCTGAACTGCGGGTAAATGTGGCCGCAACAAATTTCATGATGGCTATGGCAATATTGGCGGCCAGTGCGCCATAAATAGCGATATTTTTATGTGCCATAGGTATTAAGACAATTCATTTTGGATGTAAATGTAGAATAAAAAACTTTTCAAGTAAGAAATCAGTTTCATGAAATGATGTACAGCGAGGTAGCTAGTTTTTTGAGAATACTTTAGTTCTTATTCTGATCATGAAGATCAGAATAAAAAAAAGGCTGCCCCCAAAGACAGCCTTGTAACACCAACCAAAAAACACACAATTATTTTGACGTTTTTACCTTTGTAACTGTCTTGTTTTCATAAACATACACAAATTCACCTTCGGTCGAAAGTGTGGTTGTTGACCCTTTCCTGGCTTTAAACTCCAGGTATTTGCAGGTATTCAGATCAAACGCGGCAATATCGGCACCTTCGGTTTTCATAATCAAAATGTTATCGAATCTATCCTCTGGCATGGATGTTTTGTATTTGCCACTGGCAATCAAATCGCCATTATCAGGATTGAAGGTAGAAATCCCTTTTTCACCAACAACCACAATCATATTGTTATGGGTAGTAATGCTTTCTGCATTCCCCACGCCGCCCTTGGCAACAGGAACTTCATACATTTCCTTGCCTGATTTCACATCCATTTTGTAAAGTGCTTTTCCACTACAAACTACTACAAAATCGCCGGATTCAATCATATTGGTGATGCCTTTACGGAAACGTTCCGATTCCCAAACCAACTTACCATTACTTGTATTAAACGCCTGAACGCCATTGGGTTTTACATTTGGATACCATATTTTCCATTCTTCCTCAATGGTGGTTGAGCCATCGGGATTGTTGGTTCGTTTATAGATATAGGCCTGAGCTTCAACCGTTCCTCCAATCTGAAGTACAACCTCATCACCCATCACATACATATTGGGGATGGCGCGTGCATCCTTTATTTCGGGCGAAGTCCAGATCAATGCTCCTGTAGTGGCATCATATTTTTTCACATACTGACTGCGCTTGTTCGACATGTCGAGTATGTAAAGGTCATTCCCAACCCGAACAGGTTCAGCTACACCGCCATAAACACCAAACTTTTTGGCATTCACCGGACTTTTTGCCAGGCCATCAGGAGAATAATCAAAAGCGGCAGACCAAAGTTTTTGACCTGTATTGTAATCATACACCTGGTAGCCATTCATTTTTAGAATGACTTTATCTTCATCCACATCAAGATCATACACGAAGTCGCGTGAAATTACCTTTCTTTCAGCCCGGCCGATGTAATTATTTTCCCATTCGATGTCGCCATTTTTTAGGTTAATTTTAGCAATCTGATTCTTAAAGCCCGTAAATAATGCCCCAAGTGCGCTGGGAACAAAGTTCACACAAACCAAATGACGGCCCTCTAAGTAGATGTATTTTCCAACTACCCCTTTGAACTTGGAGGTAGTCCACAGCTCCTCACCTGTGCGGGCCTTTATAAATACAAGCTTTGCTTTCAGCGAGATGGCAAATGCCTCTTCCTCCTCAATATAAACCACATTGTCGTCAGAAACGTCCTGATATTTATCAGTGTTCCACAGAAAATTGCCGGTTTCCATATCCACACAAGCAATCTGGTCCTTGCCTAATTTCCGGTCGAATAGAAACAATAGGTTCGATTCCCATGCCGGGATCAGTTCATCAATTTTGCCCAGTTTAGGTGCAATTTCCTTGAATTTTTTAGTCCATTTAACTTTGCCGGTCGCATTGTCAAAAAACGTGATTTCCTTATCGGATGCGGCGTAGCTGTAGCCACGCTCTTCGGTGCCTGTGCCCGAATATTGAATCTTATGGTCCATTCTGGATTCCCACAACACTGGCATATCATCCTGGGCATTGGCAATAAATGCAATGCAAATCAGGGCAAGGCTTAAAAAAAATTGCTTTTTCATGTGTTTAATTTGATTTTTGGTTTAAAGGTCAAAGGTGTACTGAAATTTATAAATTTTCTTTTTAGGGACTTTGAGTGAAAAACGGTAAGCTTTAATGATATCTTTGAGCCGGTTCTGCATTGAGATGGACTGCTCACCTGCGTTAACCACAAAAACGGTGGCAACCACTCCCTTTCCACGAAGGCTGATATCAAATACAAAATGCCCGGTAATTCCTGATTCTGATATTTTTTTAAATAACTCACTATTTGGTGACGATAACGCTGAATTGAGCTCGGCTTTCGCCATATCAACAAAATCTCCATTTGCCTCAGCCTGGGAAATTTTCTGCCCGTAGGTGCATAAACTCACCATTATCAGGGTCATTAAAAGGAGTTGTTTCATGGGGTTGAAAATATACTGTTTTGTACAGCTAAATTAGGTCCATTAAAGAATGAAATATATACCTACAAATACTGACTTTAATCCGTAGCATCTTTTCAATTACCCGGAATTTTGAGGATAAGAATCTTCTGGCATACTTAATGCACTACCAATGAATATATTACAATATCTTGCAACATCAAATTCAAAAAACCAGGGAACTAATAAGCATGAGAAAGATACAGATTGATAGGTAGAAAAATAGGTAGCAATAGCGATAGGACAACTTAAGCGACTAAGCGACCAAGAGACTGAGAGATGACAAGGTGACCGGTCGACTGGGGGGAAAGGGGACAAACGAAAGCATTTTCAGCAATGGCCTTATTGAATGTAGCGAAATCCTGAGAGCTCATCTATTCGGGAACTGACTAACACTTGCCCTGAGTGGTTGGTGAGCTGGTTGGTGAGCTCTTCGTCGAACCATCTCGAAGGGACTAATGACTAACCGACTCGCAGACTAATTAACTATCAAAACCCCCATCCAATCCTTATCTGCTAAACAAAACTGGGATAAATGCCCGAACCCTCATCATAATTTTTGTTCCATGGCCAGTCTTTGTCATTATTTGAACCAAGTTTATCCTTTGAACTACTGCTGATGTATTGCCCACCCAGTCCCACGGAATAATCAATGACAAGGCCGTAGCTTTTAATACTTTGGTAACCAAATTTAACATGCATTCTGGTGGCAGAGCGCTTGACCGTATAACCATTTTGTATGGAATGAGAATCATAATCAGGGAAGGGATAACCCGTTGAAAGACCAGGAATGGTTTCTACCCTTTTCGTATTGGTGTGTTGAAATGCCCAATGCAGCGCGAAATAATATCCCGAGTTTTTTAAGGATTGCGACTTATACTGAAAAACATGGGGCCAGAAAAGCAGCACTACCGGATCAAAAATTTTGTGCCGGTTCAGGTAATGCCTCCCTTCCAATTGTATTTTAAATCCCGTAGTGCCCTGGGATGAAAGCTGAAACCAATTTCTGTCTGACTGGCCATAAGATTGTAATATGCCCACATTTGCATAGATGGTTTTGTTGTTTGCAACAAACATTTCAGCACCAAGATTGAAGTTGCCTGCATTTAACCTGTCGGGAATATATTCTAAGGCCGAAGTGTTTATAACAATTTTTTTTAAAAGAAGGGTGTCTGCTTGCTGGGCGTAGGACAAACTATATGATCCTACCAAAAGCATTATCGTCAGGCATGTACTTCTCTTTTTCATAATGGAATTTTAAGCACCAGAATAGCTCTACTGATCAAATTTACGAAGAATACTTGCATATTCACTCTTTATCTGGCAAAGAGAAGTTGAGATTATGTTTTTTATACCGTTTTAAGGTTAGTAAATAATCAAACCTCACCATTAATTTGTTTTTCAGCATCTCTTGATTTTTCCTGGAAAATACTATCATCAAATATTATTCAATCGCATAACCTTCTCCTTTACCAATGTTTATTACTTTTGCAAATCTCCTTTGCGAAGGAAACCAACAAAATACTGATTTTACCAACTGCAACA
Organism: Lentimicrobium sp.; assembly: GCA_034005265.1. Lineage (GTDB taxonomy): Bacteria > Bacteroidota > Bacteroidia > Bacteroidales > Lentimicrobiaceae > Lentimicrobium. The sequence goes on along the minus strand of JAVEVB010000013.1, from coordinate 67,701 downwards.
ACTCCCATGTCAGACGACCAGCAAAAGGAACCTGTAAAATTTGCCATGATAGGTGCGGCCGGCTATATTGCCCCGCGCCACATGAAAGCCATTAAGGAAACCGGCAACAACCTGATTACCGCCCTCGACAAGTACGATGGTGTCGGCATAATTGACAGTTTTTTTCCTACCGCAGATTTTTTTACCGAACCCGAACGCTTTGACCGCCATCTCGATAAGCTGCGCCGGGGCAAGGAGCAAAAAATTGATTATGTGAGCATTTGCTCTCCCAATTACCTGCACGATGCACACATTCGCCTGGCGTTGCGCAACGATGCGGACGCCATCTGCGAAAAGCCTCTGGTACTCAACCCGTGGAATGTGGATGCACTTCAGGAAATTGAAAAAGAATCGGGAAAAAATATATTTACCATTCTTCAGCTGAGGCTGCACCCGGCCATTATGGAATTGAAGAAGAAAATTGAGCACGGCCCGAAGGATAAAATTTACGACATCGACCTCAGCTACATTACCAGCCGAGGGAAATGGTATTTTATTTCATGGAAAGGTGATCAGGCAAAATCGGGAGGCATTGCCACCAATATTGGCATTCACTTTTTTGATATGCTTTCCTGGATTTTTGGCGATGTTACTTCAAATACAGTCAATGTAATGACCGCAGATATGGCCGCCGGATTTCTGCAACTCAAACAGGCAAGGGTGCGATGGTTCCTCAGCATTAATGAACAATACCTTCCTGCAGCAGCCAGGCAGTCAGGCAAGAGAACCTATCGATCACTTACCATCGAAGGTGAAGAATTTGAATTCAGCGAAGGATTTACTGATCTGCACACCGTTTCCTATCAACACCTGCTTTCGGGAAAAGGCTTCGGCCTGAACGATGCACGGCAAAGCATCATTACTGCGCATGCTATTCGCAATCAGGCACCAGTAGGGCTTACAGGAGACTATCATCCATATCTCAAAAACATCATTTAATCATAAAAATATAAGGCTCTGAATATGACTGAACAAATCCATATTGGCGTTATTGGCCTCGGTTACGTTGGGCTTCCGTTGGCAGTTGAATTTGGCAAAAAGCACTATGTTACCGGTTTCGATATACATCAACAACGTGTAAATGAACTAATGGCCGGCCACGATCGCACCCTGGAAACTTCGGATGAAGAACTTGCTGCTGCCAAATACCTGAAATACACAACGAATCTGGAAGATGTACGGTCATGCAATTACTACATTGTGAGCGTTCCCACGCCCATTGACCAGCACAAACGTCCCGATCTCACCCCACTCATCAAAGCATCGGAATCGGTGGGCAAGGTGCTCAAAAAGGGAGATATCGTTATCTATGAATCAACGGTTTATCCAGGAGCTACCGAAGAAGATTGTGTGCCCGTACTTGAAAAATTCAGTGGATTGAAATACAATCAGGATTTTTATTGTGGTTACTCTCCCGAACGCATCAACCCGGGCGATAAGGTGCATACCGTTACCAAAATTCTGAAAGTTACCTCTGGTTCAACACCAGAAGTGGCTAAAAAGGTGGATGATTTGTACAAAAGCATTATCGTTGCCGGAACATATATGGCTTCAAGCATCAAAGTAGCTGAAGCAGCAAAAGTGATTGAGAACTCACAACGCGACATAAATATTGCTTTTGTGAATGAGCTGGCACTGATTTTTAACAAAATAGGCATTGACACCCACGAAGTATTGGCAGCCGCCGGAACCAAATGGAACTTTCTGAAATTCACCCCCGGACTGGTGGGCGGGCATTGCATAGGTGTTGACCCATACTACCTCACCCACAAAGCGCAGGAATTGGGATATAACCCTGAAATTATTCTTGCCGGACGACGCCTGAATGACAATATGGGCTTTTATGTTGCCAACCGGGTAATCAAGCTTATGATCAAAAAAGGCCAAACCATTGCCGGAAGCCGTGTGCTGATGCTGGGAATAACCTTCAAGGAAAATTGCCCCGATATCCGCAATTCGCGGGCCATTGACGTGGTCGCAGAATTTAATGATTATTCATGCAAAGTGGATGTGTATGATCCCTGGGCGGATCCTGCCGAAGTAAAACATGAATATGGCATCGACCTGGTAGAAAAGCCTGGAAAAGATTACGACGCAGTGGTGCTTGCCGTTTCGCACGACGAATTTAAAAAACTGAATATGCGTGCACTGGGCAATGAGCATGTTGTTGTTTATGACATTAAGGGTTTGTTCGACAAATCTTTGGTTGACGAAAGATTATAACAACCTTAAATTACTATCCTTCGAAAACTGCCCCGAATATCCTACCAAGTCTGGTGGCTGATCCGGTTGGTGAGCTTTTCGTCAAACCATCGAAGTCTGACTTGTTAGGTTTTATATCTATCACCTATAATAATTTAAATCTTTTTCAAACCAAACAGGTCAGATGAAGACCTGTTAGGATATTTCCTTGACCTAACAGATTTTCTGTTACCTGAGTAGCAGTTGGTGAGCGGAGTCGAACCAAACCGAAAGCAACCTGTCAGAATCATCAAACGATCATCTGAACTTCCCACCCTTCCATTTGTTAAATTTTTATTAAAGTCTCCGCCCTAATCATTTCATTGTTTACTTTTGCAAAAAGTCAGCGTTATCCATGAAAATGCTTAAGAACATAGCCGTACTGTTGCTTCTGGTTGCTTTTATGCTTCCGGCATCCGGGCTTATGTTGTTTTGGCACCATTGCCAGTCAATGGAAACCATGGAAGTGTCATTAGATGGAACAAACTCCTGTTGTGCAAATCCGGTCAAATTATTCCGATCCGTTGAACACAATGATTGCTCCATTGAACATCCGGACAACTGCACCGATCATACCTTTTTTAAGAATGAATCCTGCTGTGAGGATGGACATACATTCGTAAAGATCAGCAATGAATATCTGGCTACTTTTTCACAAATCATACAACCTTTCTTTACAGCCATTGATCTTTTTGATCACCAGACGCCCTCTCCCATTTTTCTAAATGGATTAATTTCCGAAAACACCGACCACTATTTCGCCCCACCTGGCCGGGACACCTGGCTGCTTGTTTCCTCGCTTCGTTTATGATGTGCATCTCCTGAAAAAGGCTGTACAGGTTGACTCTTTGCCTGTGCAGGTATAATACGACTGCACATACTAAAAACAAACGAAGTCTTCACTACTCATGAAACTAAAATATCTTCTGGCATGTTTCTTCATGCTTTCCGCTGTGTCTATGGTTTGGGCGCAAAACACACTGAACGGCAAGATCACCGAAAAAGACAAAAACGGCAAACTTCAGCCCCTGCCCTACGCCAACATTCACTGGCTTGGAACCCAGGAAGGTACGGTGGCCAATGAGGCCGGGCAATTTATATTAAATCGCATCAGCGATCGAAGCACCCAATTGGTGGTGAGCTTTGTGGGTTATCTGAATGATACCATTTCCGTGTCTCCAGGTCAATCCCGTGTAGATGTTACCCTGAGAACCGGTGCTGAATTGGATGCAGTAGAGATTAAACAACGCATGGCCGGCAATTTTATCTCGTCGATTAAACCCATTAAAACGGAAGTAATTACCACCGCCGGCCTGCAGAAATTAGCCTGTTGCAACCTTTCGGAAAGTTTCGAAAACAACGCCACGGTTGATGTTGGCTTTTCGGATGCCGTAACCGGTGCACGACAAATTCAAATGTTGGGGCTGGCAGGTATTTACAGCCAGTTAATGGTTGAAAATATCCCCTTTACCCGCGGCCTGGGTTCTGCTTTCGGGCTAACCTATATTCCGGGCACCTGGATGGAATCTATTCAGGTATCTAAAGGCACTTCTTCGGTAATCAATGGCTATGAATCCACTACGGGCCAGATCAATGCCGAATTCAGGAAACCTTTCAATACAGACAAGTTTTTCCTGAATCTTTATGGTAACCTCGAAGGCCGCATGGAGCTAAATTCCCATGCCTCCCACGTGATTAAAGAAGATGTGTTGAGCACCATGGTATTGGCCCACGCTTCCACACAGGTAAAAAAAGTGGATGTAAACGGGGATGGGTTTCTGGATCAGCCGCTTACGCGACAAATCAATGTTTCAAACCGCTGGAGTTATGAAAAGCATGGTGTTACCGAATCAAAGTTTGGAATCAACTTTTTGATGGATGAACGCGAAGGCGGACAATTAACCAACCTTAACGCCAATGATGCCATCAACAACGGCAACTATGTAATGAAGCTAAAGACCCGTAGGGCCCAGGCTTATGACAAAACAGGTTTTATCTTTAACAAATTTGAGAACACCAGCCTTGGATTAATTTTCAGTGGTTTGTACCATGAGCAGGAATCCGTTTTTGGACGCACAGACTACAATGCCCGTCAACTGGGCTTTTATGGAAATGCGATTTTTCAGTCGCAAATTGGCAGCGAAGCGCATACATACAACGTCGGGACAAGCATGATGTACGATGATTACGAGGAAGCATATGGAGACACCACTTTTAACCGCGTAGAATCGGTTCCTGGTGTTTTTGGGCAATACACCTTCAATCCCAGTGAAAAACTCAGCATTATTGTTGGTATCAGGGCAGATCATCACAATAAATATGGCACCATTGTGACGCCACGAATCCATTTCAAGGTAAATATTTTTGAGCACATGGTTATGAGGGGATCAGCCGGGAAAGGTTATCGCAGCGCATCGGTGCTTGCCGAAAACACCGGGATGCTGGTGAGTGCCAGGCAATTGGTCTTCCGCGAAGATTTTGACATGGAGGAAGCCTGGAATTACGGAATAAACCTCACCCAAACCATTCCCATAACAGAAGAACGCAGCATTGTTCTTTCTGCTGATTACTATCGCACCGACTTTATCAATCAGATAATTATTGACCTTGATCAGGCCTTCGACCGCATCGAAATTTACAACCTCGAGGGCAAGTCTTATTCAAATAGCTTACAGTTTAATGCTGAAATGGCGCTTTTTGAAGGATTTGATGTTACCGCTGCCTACCGTTTAAACGATGTGCGCGTAACCACCGCCGGACAATTGCGCGAACGCCCTCTGGTGAGCCGACATAAAGGCTTGCTGGCCATGTCATACGCCACACGCTTCGAAAAGTGGAAGTTTGACTTGACCGGACAATACAATGGCAAAACCCGCCTGCCACTTGGTGTCCCTTTGCTTGAAGCTGCAGGTTATGGCGAATTCTCTCCTGATTATTTTACCGTTCACACCCAGATTACCCGCAAATTCAAGAAGTGGGATGCTTATGCCGGCGTGGAGAACCTTACCAATTTCACACAACACCACCCTGTTTTGCTGCCAGAAAGTCCTTTTGAAAGCGGTTTTGATGCAGGAATGATCTGGGGCCCACTGATGGGCAGAATGTTTTATGTAGGCATACGTTATGCCCTCAAATAAAATAAAAGTAACCTCTCAATGGATAAAAAACTTAAAACAATAACCTCATGAAAACACTGAAAACAATTACGCTGCTTATTATTGCCAGTTTCACCCTGACAAGCCTTCATGCCCAGTCATCTAAAACGGATGTAGTTGAAATCAAGGTATCTTCGCAATGCAATGAATGCAAGGAAACCATTGAAAAGACGCTGGCTTTTGAAAAAGGAATCACCAAATCAAACGTTGATCTGGAAACCAACTCGGTGAAAGTAACTTACAAGCCCAATAAAACCACTCCCGATAAAATCAGAAAAGCTATTTCGGACGCTGGTTATGATGCGGATGATGTTGCAGCTAATCCCAAATCATACGAAAATCTTTCAGATTGTTGCAAAAAGCCCGAAGACAGAAAGTTTAATCATTCCGGGCACAAACACTGATGGTTGGATAGTCGTTTGTCAGTTGGTCATTAGTCAGTTTGCCTTACACGATATACCGGGAGACTCGCTCGGTGTTTTTTTTCGGATTGGGGAACAATCAGAATAATAAGAGATTACCCGTCAGGGCTATAAAATTGTAAGCAACACCTAACAAGTAAAAAAACGTGTTAGGTGTTGCCTATTTCCTAGAACATAGCCGCTTCGTTCGCCGCTTCGCCTTTTTAGTTGTGCGTTGGTAAAAAAGAGAAATTCTTCGAATAACCCATCATTTGCTCAGAGTAATTATCGGGATATTCTACGGTAACATCTACCATCTTGCCATCTTTCATCACGGGGATAAATACCGGGTTCATAAATCCACCGTAGGGTGCAATGTTCAGCACTTTGAAGCGGGACAAAACCTCCCGATGCAAATCCTGATCCACCTGAACGGCATATTTCTCTATCAGATCGCGGCCGGCAGCATAATCACCTTCCGATTTAATGCGTTGAATTTCGGCCAGCATCTGTCCGAATAATTCGCGTAAAGCGTTGTAATCATTCACTTTTACAAAGGATTTCCCATCTTTCTGAAACTTTTCGATCACGTTATCAGCCTTACCAAGATCATAGCTCCAGGCAGCAATCAATTGACGGTTACGCATGTGCGCCTGCTCGATGTTCTTACCCGGTTCGATGCGGGTGAGTTGAGTAATGAGGCCATTCCTGATGTATCCATCGTATTCAGCCTTGTAGACTTCATCATCATCATACAAACCCAGGGTAAGCATTTGCGCATCGGCAAGGTAATACAAGGCGAACAAATCGGCACGTGCTTCCTCCAGGGGAGATCCATAGTTTTTCAGTTCATCACCTCGGGTACCGGGAAGCAATTGACCAGAGCCGTGTCCCAGACATTCATGTAAATCGGTATGCAGGTTGCTGGCTAAGCTGCCATGCTTTTTGTAGCGCTCAACCTCCTCAGGACTTGCAGCGAAAGCTTCAATCATGCCATTTCCCAACGAGGCCTGATCGTAAGCGTAGGTAATGTTTTCAATGGTTACTGATTTGGAACCATGCTCTTTCCGAATCCAGTCGGCATTAGGCAGGTTGATGCCAATAGGTGTAGAGGGATAACAATCGCCGCCAAGTTGAGCAACTGTAATCACTTTGGCAGATACGCCTTTAACTTTTACTTTCTTAAATTTCGGTAGTACCGGCGAGTGATCTTCAAACCACTGTGCGTTTGAACTGATTATTTCGGCTCTTTTGGTGGCTTCCATATCCTTAAAATTAACAATACTCTCCCAGGTAGCTTTCAGCCCCATTGGATCACCATAGTTTTCGATAAACCCATTTACAAAATCTACCTGAGCCTCCAGATCGCTCACCCACAACACATTGTATTCATCCCATGTGGTGAGATCACCCGTTTCATAATAGCTTATCAGCGACTCAATTACCTTTTGCTGATGATCGTTTTCGGCCACTGGGACCGCTTTTTTCAACCAGTAAACAATCTGTTCAATGGCTTCAGCATACAAGCCTCCTACTTTATAGACTTCTTCTCGTATCACTCCATCCTGCTTGACGAGTTTGCTGTTTATTCCAAAAGAAACCAATGTATCCGCACCAGACTGTACAGCAATGGTCTTTAAATTTTTATAAAATTCTTCGGCTTCTTTTTCGGTAACGCCCTCATAAAAGTTACAAGCTGAATTGAGCAACAAATCTTTCCCGGCTTCCTGGCTAACAGCCTTGGGTGCAAAGTTATGATCGAATATTATCGGGACAATTTCGGCAATAAAGCCTTCCAAATTCTGTCCTTTGTACAAGGGAAAACCGTCGGCTGAAGTTTCCCGGATGAGTTTCGCAAAATAATCCTGTGAAACTTCAGGATAGAATTTATCCTTGGAATAATGGTGATGAATGCCATTGCTGAACCATACCCGCTTGGTATAAACCATAAACTTCCCGAATTCTTCTGATTCCCGGTCACCTTTATAATTTTCAACAATTTGCTCCAGTGTGCGGCGAATGGCGAGATTGTATTTGTAGTTTTGATCAAACAAAATATCGCGACCGCACAAGGCTGCCTGACTGAGGTAATACACCAATTCTTTTTGCTTTAAGGAAAGTGCATCGAATCCAGGCACCTGATAGCGCATGATTTTCAGATCAGCAAATTGTTCGTTCAGGAATTTGAACTCTTCCGGTTGGGATTCTTTGGAAATCTCCTGATTGTAAGCGTTAGAAGTTATTAGCATCATCGTTAGGATAAAAAAAACAAAATGTTTCATATTAACAGTTATAATTGGGTTTGGTTAGTGAGGACAACAGACAAATGAAGGGCAAATTTCGTTAAATAATGGAATGCCGGGCTTTGATTATCGGATTTTGTTTTTAAAATGGCTAAAAAATCAAGAAAAACAGCTTTTACCTCTGGTTTAAAAAAAAGGAAACAATACATTTGCCAAAAATACCTTTATGCTGCGTGCAATCCGCTTTTTAAGAACACTTGGGCCGGGTCTGCTTTTTGCAGGAGCTGCGGTTGGAGTTTCACATCTTGTTCAGTCCACCCGCGCCGGAGCAAGCTATGGTTTTGAGCTGGTTTGGGTGCTGATTATTGCCAATGCGCTCAAATACCCATTTATGGAATTTGCACCACGCTATGCCAACTCCACCGGCCAATCGCTGGTTGAAGGTTATGCACGTATCGGCAAGTTTGCACTGATATTATATGTAGTTCTCACCGTAGCAAGCATGTTTGCCATACAAGCTGCGGTTAGCGTAGTTACGGCAGGTCTATTCGCCAGTATTTTCAACATTCACCTGCCCATGCAGGTCATTACTGCCTTCATCCTGGTTCTTGTAATGGTTGTGCTGATTTTGGGACGTTATAAAACACTTGATATTATTATCAAATGGGTGATTATTGCATTGGCCCTATCAACTTTTTTGGCAGTTATTTATGCTTTTGGAGCCGGATTCTTCAATAAAGCATCCCTCTCAGGTAATTTTAGCTGGACAAAACATGCAGATATTCTATTCTTAATCGCCTTCGTGGGATGGATGCCCGCACCTATTGATGTTTCTGTTTGGCATTCACTCTGGTCGCTGGCCAAGGAAGATCAACTCGGCAAGCGCCCTCCAATGAAACAGGTTTTATTGGATTTCAACATTGGCTACATTGGCGCTGCTCTGCTGGGCATAGGATTTCTATCGCTGGGTGCTTTGATCATGTTTGGATCAGGAGAGCAATTATCTTCGGCAGGATTGGTGTTTTCAGAGCAATTAATCCACCTTTACACGAAGAGCATTGGCAACTGGGCTTATCCCGTGATTGCAATTGCAGCACTTACCACCATGTTCAGCACCACCATTACCTGCCTGGATGCCTATCCACGGGTATTAAGCCGCTCCACTGTTCTGCTGTTTCCGAAAGCAAAGCAAATTAAAAATTATTCGAAAAAATTGTATTGGTTCTGGGGACTATTGGTGGTTGTGGGAACGCTGCTCTTACTGGGCTATTTATCAGGAACAATGGGCTTTATGGTTGACCTTGCCACCACCATTTCTTTTGTAACTGCACCCGTTCTTGCCATTCTCAATTTCAGAGTAATTACACACAAGCATGTTCCTGCCGAAGCAAAGCCTGAAAAATGGCTGATAATCTATGCCTGGCTGGGCATAGTTTTCCTTTCGGCATTCAGCTTGTTTTATATTTTTTGGGAATATGCACTGCCCCTTTTCAAGAATTAGCTTATTGCTTTAGAATTTTAAGCTTTTTCTCAACCTGACTTCCATGCGCCAACTCCATGGCATAATGACCTGCGCTTAAAGTGCTGACAATAAGTACACAATCATTACAATACCACCAACAATCATGAATAGCGTTATAACGATTGAGAGCACGGAACGGGGCGCGTAATAATTGTTTTGCAAGTGTTTGTTATTGATTTTATACTGAATAAAGGCAAAAACAGCCAATATAACTCCTACGGCAACCATAACAACCCCGACCATTGCCGAAAATCCGTGTGAAACTTCCACCCCTTTTTCAAGCAGCAATGAGAGCTGTTTCAGGAAAAGGGCAAATTTTACAATAACAAAACCAAAACCCATAAGCGCAATACTGGTTCTTATCCAGGCTAAAAAGGTACGCTCATTGGCAAAATGCTCACGCGAACGATCGATGGAATTTTTTTGTTTTAAATCTGCCATAATAATGATATTTGCGATTTTGTAATAATGACCAAGGCAGATAAAGGAAGCAATTTATCCCGTTAAGAAAATACAAGTCGTTCCCTATCCATAAAAAAGGAACAAACAACAGATTCAAATGTTAGAGATTAACCCACCATCCAATAAAGGGAAAACGTATCGTATTACTTGTTTTCAAGACATTATAAACAAAAGTCTCCCTGACTCCCAATTGGCAGATGTCCTGGTCCTGTATCCCCATCTCCAACTCCCCTTTTCTCCGTGTCTATAGATTACTCCTCCTCCTGTACCAATTGGAAAGCGCCTTTTGAAAGAAATCGCGTATCGGCAGGAAATTGCTCGGGACGTCTAAGTTCAGTAAGCCCGAACATGGTTTGCCCAGGAAAGAGTTCAACCTTTTTAAAGTGATAACCATCCTGTCCTTCGCTCAGGAGCAACAAGCCGTAATATTGTCCATCCAGTTCAACCACTGCATTTTCGGTGAGGCAGCGCACATTGTAATCAGTCACTGCGATATTGCCGGCCAGGAACATACCGGGAATCAACAATCCGGCATTGTCTGATTTAACCGGAACAATTACTTCTGCAGCCCGCTTTTCCTTATCAATGGTGCGGCCAATACTTTCAACAACCCCTTCATAAGTTTGAGATGAATTTTCAACCAATTTCAATTGAACTTCCTGACCTTTCCGGAGGTTCGGCAAATCCTTTTCATAAACGCTTAACCGTGCCCAGAGAATGTCAGAATTTATCAACTCAACCGCTTCTGTTTCAGGCGTAAGCCACTGCCCACGGGTAACCATTATCCTGGAAACAGAAGAAGCAAATGGTGCACGAATCACCAGACGCGAACTTAAACTTTCTGCACTGAGTGTTTCAGGATTAATTTGCATAAGCTTAAGCTTCTGCCCAAGTGCATTTAGCTTCGCGGAAGCCATCTGATAATCAGCTTCGGCCTGAAGAAAATCTTTTTGAGAAGCCACCTGCTCTTCCATCAACTTTTTCTGCCGTCCGTACAATGAAGCGAGGTTCCGGAGAAGACTGGCGGTTTCAAGGTAAGCCTGCTGCATATCAAGAAACTCAGGATTGTCAATGATGTATAGGGGCTCTCCTTTACTCACCCGCTGCCCTGACAAGACCAACATTTCAGAAACCTTTCCACCGTAATAACTTCCCATCACCATCTTATTTTTGGCCGGAACATCAACAAAACCATTGGCCGCAACAAAACGATGGAAGAGGGTATCCTTTAGCGTGGAAAAGTCCATCCCGGCGCCATCAAACTGCTGTTTGCTCAGCACAATATCCGCGGGGGAGGCATCATTATCTACCACTGCAGCCACATCACCGCCCGATGAGCAGGAAAACAAAAACAGCAAGAAAAAAATTCCTGTAAAAAATATTGAGGGTGCTTTACAGATACTTGCGGTGAAGCAGTTGATTGCGTTTTTGCTTTTTATGTTACTAATAATCAAATGTTTCATATCATCTATGTATTAAAATCAAAGACCAAGATAATTTATTTCAAGCACGATGGCATTATACTCATGCAGCACAATGAGGTAATCCAGTTCAATATTTACGGCATTTTCCAATGCCAGTAAGTATTGAAAGAGGTCGATGCCGCCCGATTCGTAAGAAAGCTGAGCAGTGCTTCTGATTTCCTGAGCCAACTGATTGCCTTCGGAGGAATAATACTCAAGCCGCGATTGTTTTACGCCCAATTCAAGCTTCAATTGATCACGCCTTGACTTCAGGTCAAGCATTTGATTTTCAGACTTCTGTTGTATCGCTTCAGCCATCAATAGCTTTGACTTTACGGCTGCTTGTCGGCCCGGAAACCAAAGCGGAATGCCCAAACCAACCTGAAAGCCATTGTAGCGATTAAATTCAGTGCCATTATTCAGGCCAAGAAAATATTCCAATTGTATATCAGGGAAACTGCGGTAACGTTCTATCCGTGCAGCGGCAGTGGCTGCTGCATGGTTCAATATGAAGAGATCGCCTGCTTCGCCCATCAAATCATTATTTTCCTCAAGTGTAATGGGTAGGTACTCCGCATCTGCGATTTCAAATGATTCCTCAGATTTCATCAGCGTTTTTAACCTGATGCTGGCGGCTGCCCTATCGCTGCGGATTTTTTCCAACTGCAACGCGATCTCCTGCTTTTTGGCTTTAAGGGTGAGATACTCCAATTTACCGGTTTCACCCAATTCGAAATTTCTCCGGGCAGCCTCGGCAATCCTGGAATAGTTTGTATCGAGCAACCGGACTTTTGCAGCCATATGCTCTTGATACAAAAGCTCCAGATATCCCATTTTCACCTCCCTGATAAGAATAGATTTAATCCGGTTGAGCTCCCATTCCTTAATACCAAGGAGCTGTCTGGCTTCACGGTGTTGCCATACGTAGGTAGCCGGAAAGGCGATGGATTGCTGAATTCCCCACACTTTCAGCGGAAGATTATTTTCAGCAAGGTTATTTTCATCAAAATTGTAATAAACGGTAGTTTTTTCGGGATCAAAAGATGCCCTAACCAATTGTCTGGCGCTTTCCATTTCATATGTGGCAGCCTTGATTCCGGGATTGTTATTTACAGCGATGCGAATGGCATCATCCATACTCAGAGAAGTGTTCTGTGCAAATAAACTGGCCGAAGGAAGAATCAGCAATAATATTATAATCAGGGTAGCGGGTTTGGGTCCCTTACCTTTTTTCTTCCTGCTCCATGAAGTTTCAAACATACAATAAAGCACTGGCAATACAATCATTGTCAAAAGGGTAGCGGTAATCAATCCACCAATCACAACTGTAGCCAACGGGCGTTGCACCTCGGCACCAGCCGATGATGAGATAGCCATGGGTAGAAAACCCATTGCGGCAGCAGCTGCAGTGAGCAATACCGGCCGTAAACGTTCCCGGGTACCCCTTATGATCAATTCGCGGGTATCCTTCACGCCTTGCTTTCTAAGTTCCTTAAAGTGTTCAATCAATACAATTCCATTCAACACTGCTATCCCAAAAAGAGCAATAAATCCAACACCTGCCGAAATACTAAACGGTAATCCCCTGATCCACAGCAACAATATACCACCCACCGCAGATAATGGAATGGCCGTATAAACCATCAGTGCTTCCCGAAGCGACCCGAATGCAAGATGCAACAAAGTGAAAATTAAAATGAGCGCAATAGGTACAGCAATCATCAGTCGGGTGCGGGCACTACGCAGGTTTTCAAATTGACCACCATATTCAATAAAATACCCGGGACGTAAAGTAATTTCAGTATCAATTATTTTTTGAACATCTTTTACCACTGATTCCAGGTCGCGGTTACGTACGTTTACGCCAACCACCACCCTTCGCCGGGTGTCATCGCGCGAAATTTTGGCCGGGCCCCGCGAAAGGGAAACTTCAGCAATTTCACTTAATGGCACCTGCCCACCCGAAGGCAAGGGAACGGAAGTATTGCGCAGCTGTTCAATATTGTTCCGGAAATCCTTTTCGTATCGGATTACCAGATCAAAACGCTTTTCACCTTCAAAGATTTCTCCTGCCTTCAAGCCGGCAAAAGCCATGGAAATCACTTTGTTTGCATCATCCACGCTTAAACCATACATGGCTAATTTTGTCCGGTTGTATGAAACACTCATTTCGGGCAAACCGGCCGTTTTCTCTACAATCACGTCCGAAGCACCATCCACAGGGGCAATAAGCGATTTAATCTTTAATGCCGTGGTGTTCAGATAGTCCATATCCTCACCAAATATTTTGATGGCTAAATCGGCCCGGGTGCCGGTAATCAATTCATTGAAACGCATTTCTATGGGCTGAGTAAACTCGTAGTCAATCCCCGGAATCACCAGTAAAGCCTCCTTGAAAGCATCGGCCAGTTCATCTTTGCTGCCAGCCGTGATCCATTCTTTTCGGGGTTTCAGGGTTATGATGACATCACTTTCTTCCATCGACATGGGATCCGTTGGCACCTCAGCCGCGCCAATTCGGCTAACCACCTGGTCAACATCGGGAAAGGTTCTGAGGATTTGTTCAATGCGTGTGGTCAATTCAATGGTTTTGCTCAACGAAGTACCCGTTTTAAATACAGGTTGAATCACAAAGTCGCCTTCATCAAGCGTTGGCACAAACTCACCGCCCATGCGTGAGAATATGAAAACACTGACTGCCAATAACAATACAGCCATTGAAAGTACCAATTTCTTATAATTTAATGCCCAGGTAATGGATGGTTCATAGGCCTTATTGAGCCATGCCAGCAAGCGGCTCGAAATATTCTCTTTGTCTTTAGCAGGTTTAAGGAATAGAGACGAAATCACCGGCACATAAGTAAATCCCAGAATCATGGTTCCCAGCAAGGCAAAGACAAAAACCTGTGCCATCGGCTTAAACATTTTACCTTCAATGCCCGAAAGTGATAAAATGGGGATAAAAACTATGATGATGATTAATTGTCCGAAGACCGCTGAACGGGTCAGCTTTGCCGTTCCGGCGAGGGTAATGCTGTCAACCATCTGTTGACGCTCCTCACCGTGTAATTCCATTATATCGCTTCTTTTTCGGGTAATCTGATACGCGATAAACTCGACAATAATCACCGCACCATCAATGATAATCCCGAAGTCAATGGCGCCGAGGCTCATCAGGTTAGCATCCACACCAAAAACATACATCAGCGAAAGTGCGAAAAGAAGGCTCAGTGGAATAACAGAAGCTATAACTAAACCTGACCGCAGGTTGCCGAGCAGCAAAACCACAACGAAGATTACAATCAGACAGCCCAGAATAAGGTTCTCAGCTATGGTAAAGGTGGTCTTTTTAATCAGGGCACTTCTTTCAAGGAAGCCATTAATATGGATGCCCGGCGGCAAATTCTTCGAAATCTCTGCAACCCTTTCTTTCACGCTGTTGATAACCTCACTGGAATTCGCATCCTTCAACATCATTACCTGCCCCAGCACTTTTTCACCCTCGCCATTGGCAGTAATGGCACCAAAACGCGTGGCGCTGCCGATTTGAACTGTGGCAACATCACTCACCCTGAGTATGGCACCTTTTCGGTTGGCCACCACAATATTTTCCAGTTCTTCAACCGATCCAACCAGACCTTCACTACGAATAAAATAACTCTGGTTTGTTTTTTCGATGTAACCACCACCCACAAGGCTGTTGTTGTTTTCGAGTGCCGTATAAACCTGATCAATGGAAACGTCCATAGCTTTCAGGCGATTGGGATTTAAGGCAACTTCGTATTGCTTAAGGAAACCTCCCCAGGTATTTACTTCCACAACACCGGGAATGCCAGAAAGCTGCCGCTTAACCTGCCAATCCTGTATGGTACGCAAGTCTGTAATAGGATATTGGTCTTTATGAGCCGAATCAACTTCCAGGATATATTGATAAATTTCGCCCAATCCAGTGGAAATCGGCCCCATAAAGGGGGTGCCAAATCCATCGGGAATGCTTTCGGTGGCCGACTTTATGCGCTCAGCAATCAGTTGACGGGGTAAGTAGGTGCCTTCATTGTCCTCAAAAACAATGGTTACAACAGAAAGACCAAACTTAGAAATGGACCGGATTTCAACCAGTCCCGGCAAATTGGCCATTTCCAGTTCAACCGGATAAGTAATAAAACGCTCTACGTCAAGGGTAGAGAGGTTGCGTGAAGTGGTAATTACCTGTACCTGATTGTTGGTAACATCAGGAACCGCTCCAATGGGAATATTCATTAAGGCATATAACCCAAAACCGACCATAGTTGCTGTTGCCAGCAACACCATAAGTTTATTTTGAAGGCTTGCACGGATAATGGATTGTATCATAATACTTTGTGGTTAACGAAACACAAATGTGTTCCAAGAAGCAGGCTTTTAAGGTTCTATCAAAACCTTTTAATACGATTACACCGGTAAGAATGGTAAATATAGGATTATTCTGGATTAATCTAAAACTATTAAGCGATTTTTTTAATCGCTTTAACGAACATTAAGCAACAAATTCCCAACCCATTGAAATTTTTCCAAAGTCTCAGCACCGTAGGATAAAACCTGGCCCCATAATCCACCCAATTCAATTGCATTTCATCTTGCATCAGTTTGCCGTTGAAGGCAATTTCGTTGCGGCAAGAGGTTTAGGTGATTTTAATAGCAGATAAATATCAGGCATAAAATAGATTTAACCTGTTGCAGCATCCCTAATCAAACCATCTTCAAAAACCGGAACCACTTTTGACATACCTATATTCACAGTATAATCCGGCAATGGATTTACACCCAGTTTAATCAGCCGCTGGTAGTGGGAACCATTCATCACGGCCATTTTTAAATTATTTTTTGAACTCATCCACAGTGAAAGCACTGCATCAACTTCATCACCCTCATTAAAAAAATGATTTTTCTGATTCAGCATTTCCACCAAAGCACCGGCACATAGGGCATCTTCATTACTGAACAGATTTTTCCAACCGGAACAAAGGATAACCACGGGCAAATTTTGACTCATAAGCCATTGTGCCACCGCGTTGAGGTTAGTAAATGCTGCCGCCACCACCGGCCCATTGGCCGAAGCCAGTTTCATAGCCACCGTTCCATTGGTTGTGGAATAAACCAATGTTTTACCCTTTATTTGAGGCGTTTCGAAATCTGCAGCTGAATTCCCATAATCGGCAAAGGGCAACCTTAGTCCATTGCGCTCTGCCGCAACCGGATAGCCCTCATTTTTCAACCTTTCAGCCTCATCAAGCGTTGAAACAGGAATTACTTTATTTACCCCGTTTTCAAAAGCCGAGATCAGGGAAGTGGTAAAGCGTAGCACATCCATCACCACGGTGATGTGATTCCCCGATGTAATGCGGAAGGGGTACAATGCCGGGCTAAAACTAACTTCGAGGGTTTTGGTCATATTAAAAAATTTAAAAACCCGCACGCCGGGAAGGTATGCGGGTTCACAATATTGTATAATAAATTACCCTTTATAAAAAGGGAACTTTACGACTTTAGCCTTCAGAGACTTATCCCTGATACTGATCAGTATTTCAGTATCAACTTTGGCCAGGGCGGCAGGCACATAGCCCATTCCAATGGCCTTTTTGAGCGAAGGCGATTGTGTTCCTGAAGTAACTTCACCAATCACCTCCCCCTGCTCATTTACAATGGGATAATGCTGCCGGGGGATGCCCTTATCAATCATTTCAAAACCAACCAGTTTGCGGGTAACACCTTCAGTCTTTTGATTCAGCAAGGCCGCTTTATTGATAAATTCCTTTGCATCGGTAAATTTGGTAATCCAGCCCAGGCCTGCCTCAATGGGAGATGTGGTATCGTTGATATCATTACCATAAAGACAAAATCCCATTTCAAGACGAAGGGTATCGCGTGCACCGAGGCCAATGGGTTTAATCCCAAACTCGGCACCGGCTTCAAAAACGGCTTTCCAGATAACAGGAGCATCGGCATTCGCAAAATAGATTTCACACCCACCTGAACCGGTATATCCGGTTGTGGACAGAATCACATCCGCTACACCAGCGAAGTTTAATTTTTTAAAAGTATAATACTCCATATCCTCAATGGATGTATTGGTAAGCTTTTGCATGGCTTTGAGCGCCAGTGGTCCCTGAATCGCCAATTGAGAAATTTCATCAGAAGCATTGTACAAGATTGCACCCACTTTATTCTGACTGTTCACCCATGCCCAATCCTTATCGATATTGGCAGCATTCACAACCAAGAGAAAAGTTTCGGCATCAATACGATAAACAAGCAGATCGTCAACTATCCCACCTTTATCGTTGGGAAAGCAGCTATACTGAATTTTACCGTCAATTAGTTTTGAAGCATCATTGGAAGTAACCCACTGAACAAACTCTAATGCTTTGGGACCTTTTACCCAAAATTCGCCCATATGGGAAACATCAAAAACGCCCAATGTTTTGCGCACCGTTTCATGTTCGGCATTCACACCTTCGTATTGCACCGGCATATAATAACCGGCAAATTCAACCATTTTGGCACCCGCGGCCTCATGCATCGCGGTAAATGCAGTATATTTCATAATGATAAGGTTTATGTAATTTTGATGCAAACCTACTGGTATTTTTGGAATTTTCCGTTGTTTAAGGCGACAAAAAGCAGGAAAATAAAATATTGTCTCAATTATATGATTATGAAAAATTTGATATATCTTTGCATACTCAAAAACAATTCAATCAGGCACACTTTTCTCTATCATTTCTTTCTAAAGTTTGACAGATAATTTCGGACCAATCCGGTGTGTTCTTCTAAAATCATCACAATTCTTAACTCCACACTTTAATTCCACCTCCTCCAAAAGGATGCAGTATTAAAAATCTATCCATTTTTTATGTACGATATTATTGCGCTTAACAGCAAGCTTCTCGAAGAATTAAAAGAGATCGCAAAAAAATTAAATGTTCCTAAGATTGACTCCATGGGCAAACAGGAACTCATTTACACCATCCTTGATTATCAGGCATTAAATCCAACAAAGGAGATGCTTGACAAAGAAAAAGCGATAAGGGATAACAAATTCAAACGTCAAAGGCTGCCAAATGAAGGCCCGGCCAGGAATGGCTCACATGACAAAAAGCCCATAAAAGGAAACCCCATTGCATCTTCCAATAAGGATAAACCCAAGGAACAACCTGCTATAACTCCTGAACCTAGCGGCAAAACGGCTGCCACAGTGCCAGCCGAAGAAAAGCCCAGCAGCTCAAAACCAGCTGTAGATTCCAGACCTTCAAAACCAGAACAGCCTGCGAAAAAGAAAAGGGGCAGGCCCAAAAGCACAAGCACTGACAAAAAGCCGGTGCCGGTTTCAGAGTCTAAATCAGATCACATTGACGAAGAAGCCCTGCGCTTAAGCAATGAGCCTATTTTTGAAGATCCCATCGAAGAACCGGAAGTAATAAACAAGGAGGTACCTGAAACAATTTCAGAAACAACTCCCCAGGTAACACCGGAAACCGAAGCAGAGCCAAAACCGGACAACAGGCGTGGAATGCCGGCCATCCTCCCTCCACCTCCCCCACCGGTTGAGCGCATGTCGGATGTAGACCAGCCTGTCCGCCAGGGAACTGACCGCTATTCACGTGATTTTAACCCAAGGCAACAAAGGTATCCCGAACGTCGACGTGAAGAATACAGTTGGGAATTTGACGGATTTATTTCAACCGATGGCGTATTGGAAATTATGCCGGATGGTTATGGGTTTCTGAGGTCATCCGACTACAATTACCTGAACTCACCTGATGATGTATATGTATCTCAATCGCAAATCAAACTTTTTGGGCTCAAAACTGGGGATACTGTTAAAGGAACCATTCGTCCGCCCAAAGAAGGTGAAAAGTATTTCCCATTAATCAAGGTGGAGTTAATTAACGGCCGCACACCCGATGAAGTACGCGACCGTATTCCGTTTGATTACCTTACCCCATTGTTTCCTGAAAAGAAATTTAAACTTACCGGTCACCCCGGAGCAAGCATAAGCTCAAGGATCATCGATCTTTTTGCACCGATAGGCAAAGGGCAACGCGGATTAATCGTGGCCCAACCAAAAACAGGTAAAACTGTACTGCTCAAAGAAATCGCCAATGCCATTGCAGCCAATCACCCTGAAGCCTACCTCATCGTGTTGCTCATTGACGAGCGGCCTGAAGAAGTTACCGATATGGCACGTAGTGTAAATGCCGAGGTGATTGCCTCCACTTTTGACGAACCTGCCGACAGACATGTAAAAATTGCTAACATTGTGCTTGAAAAAGCCAAGCGAATGACCGAATGTGGCCACGATGTGGTAATTCTTCTCGACTCAATTACCCGGTTGGCAAGAGCTTACAACACCGTTTCCCCTGCTTCGGGCAAGGTTCTTTCGGGGGGAGTGGAAGCAAATGCACTTCAAAAACCCAAACGCTTTTTCGGGGCAGCCCGGCAAATTGAAAACGGTGGATCACTCACCATTATCGCAACGGCACTTACCGAAACCGGCTCAAAAATGGATGAGGTAATCTTTGAAGAATTCAAAGGCACCGGAAATATGGAGCTACAACTTGATCGGAAATTATCAAACAAACGGATTTATCCAGCTGTTGATATTGTTGCCTCAAGCACCCGCCGCGAAGATCTGCTTATGGACAAAGAGACCCTGCAACGCATTTGGGTGCTCCGCAACCACCTTGCAGATATGAATCCACTCGAAGCCATGGAATTTTTGAAGGACAGAATGAAATATACCAATTCCAATGAAGAATTCCTTATTTCGATGAATGGATAAATATAAACATCCAACTTTCTATAAAAGCCTTGCAGCAATGCAGGGCTTTTTTTATTGAGAACCATTGTGTGGACGAGGTGACTTGGGGGCTCGCGACATAAAACGAGACAAAAGGGAAATACCAGCTTGTGCGACCTGAGCTGCTGAGGCGATTAGGCGAACGAAGCTATCGGGTAACAAAGCTTACGAATTGGTGAAAGGGAAACTGGCAAGCTTAGCGATATTCGCGATTATGCGGCTTGTGGATAAACCATCAAACCAAATCAACCAATTTCATTCTATGCTGAGTGGAAAGCTTTTTGTCGAACCCGTCGAAAGGCAACAAAAACAAAACACAAAACACAAAATACAAAAATGCCGCTACATAAAACATGCAGCGGCATTTTTGCAATTCACCAATCAATTTTAAACACCTTTCCTGGGAGTCAGCGCGTCCAGAGAATTTCGCAAAAGAGCTTTGGTATAACGATAGTTATGTGCACCATTACTATAATCAGCCTCAATGTATTTTAAATTGAGGATAATGCCGAGTTGATCCTGAGTATAAGTTCCTGGAACTACCAAACCACTTGTGGCATTAATCCAGCCCAGGGTTTTCAGTTCTTCATCTAATTGGGCGTACATATCCATAATTTCTGCACGATTTTCATCCAGCATGGATTTTACAGCCGCCGCATCATCATGACAACCTGAAACGGTGCATCCGCTCAGCAACTGAGCATTGGTACCGGAAGCGCTATAAGTAATCCCCATTTGATGACCTCCTGCAGTTAATCCCATGGGGTTGCCTTGCATGTGGCAGGTAACACAACCGTTGGTTACTGCTTCAGTATGAGGGGAATTGAAATAAGGCAAGGAGCCTGCAATTTCATAGGCGCCTTTACCTATAAGCATATTGGCCTGAGTAGCATGGTGTGGGCCAAAACGTGCATTGGCTGCAGTCAATGTAACTGGTTCGCCACCAGCTACCGGGAATGGTGAAACAGACCTACCCTGATGGCACTCGGCACATATATTTGAAGTACCATAATCATAGGTAGCAGCAGGCCCACCCATGATCATTTCCACAGCCGTGCTTGTTCTTAAAGCATAGTCGGCAGTAGTATAGGTTTCATGGATTTTGTGACAAGTGCGGCAGTTAATGGGTGCAGGTGAAGCTATAGCAACGAGGACACCACTATCAACATTCATACGAAAACCCTGACTGGTATGGCACTGGGCACAACCTTCCCCGCTACGGTCAACATTGTGGCCGCTGGCATGTGTTGAGTTTGCGTATTGGTATGTTTTGGTCAGCAAATCGTCAGAAAAGTCATGGCAAGTAACACAGGTAGCATCTGCATTATCGCCATCAATACCATCTTCACCGGCAGGGCCGGCTGGGCCTTCCTTGGTACAGCTACTGATGAACATACTGCTCATAGCCATTAGAACAAGGGTGCAAATTGTTAAAAAAAAGGATTTTGTCTTCATATGGATGTGTTTTATTGGTGTACGTTTTTTTTAGTTATGTTAAATTGTAATGGTGAAATGATTCAGATTATTCTTTGGGAACCTCTTTATCGTGTTCATCAGGAACAGAATGATACCCATTCAGCATACTCTTCATACTACTTGTCAATGTATGCCCGAATGTAATAAAGTACAGATGTATGAGAAGAAAAATGGAAATCACAAACCCCATTATTACATGCAAAAGGCTGGTTAGCAATATGCCGCTATAGCCGAACACATTCAGTATAATTGTTTCAGGGAAAAGCAGAGCCCAACCGGTGATTATAACCAGAGGCACGGCAATAAACTGAATAAGGTTATAGGAAAGGTGTTGAATGGGATTAAATTTCCGGTCTTCACTCACCGGAATAGGTGCAGTCTCACCCCTGAATATCCCATAAACATAATACCTGAACTGCAAATACATTCTCTTCCAAAAGCCTTTGTATTCCATCCAGTAAAATTTACCTGCCCAGGTAAACAAAACACCAAAAAGAAAAACCAAAAACAGAACAGTTAGTGATATTCCTGAGATATTATGAAGCTTTACCGCAATATCAAACCGAATGAGTGAAAACTCCCTACTTGAATACTGCATGCTGACACCAGTTAAGATTAGCACAATCATTACCAGGGCATTAAGCACATGCCAAAAGCGGAGCCATACGGGGTATAAATATACTCTTTTCATTTGCCCTGTTTTTTGTGTTTGAAAATGAACCTGAGCGTGGCATGGATTGCTATTCCAATCAACACCATAATGAAAATTGACAAGCTTGCTATGTTCAGGTAATAGTTTCTGTTGGCACCAACCAGATAGGATTCATTTGCAATAACCCCATTAAAAAAACCGTATTTATTCCGGGCAGTTTTAGATTGATGTTTATACAAAGAACCCATTAATATGGAGTTTGTGGAATGACATTCAACACATTTTTTCACCGCATCCTCAGCTGGAAGCACCATGTGCGCTACAAGGATACTATCATTGGTGGCCGCATGACAATCGATACACCGAACCCTGCTAAAATGAAGCGTTTGATTAGGCAACCAATCATGGCTTTTAATCAAATCAGGTGCATCCTTACCAATCAGGAAACTATAATTGACTTCGCCATGACAATCAAGGCACACCATATTGTTTACCGTAATACGATTTGTCAGGTTTTCCGGTTCCTTACTCGACAGTTTATAGCTATGAGGATTGTGACAATTCCAGCAGTTAACATCACTATCTTCATCTGTAGCATGAATGCTTTTCTTAAACTCTTCTTCAATGGTCTCAAAGTGAAAAGAGGCATACTCTTCATCATCCCCGTGGCAATCAAGACAAGTATAGTTGGCTTCAGCTCTTGCACTAAACGGATGAGGCGTAATTTCAAAATCGGTGGAATGGCAATCGGTGCATTTAAACTGTCCGTGCGTGCCATCCTGGTATGTAGGAAGATCAATCCTTGCCTCCTTGTACATCCTGAGCATTATCTTTTCTCCCGTAGCGGTATCAACAGCTTCATACCTATCGGAGCCGTGGCAGGCAAGGCATTGACGGGTTTCTTCGTCAAGCTGCACATCAGGTACTTCAGATGCAGTTGTCAGGATAAAAGTGAAAAACAAGTATAAAAAGCCCGCGAGGAGGAGAAATTTTCCAATCAAACTTCTTTTAAACCATTTCTTCATGAATTGTCGCCTTAAATAAATGCTTCCCGAAATAATCAAACACAATTAAAATTTATAAGGAAGGAAGCCCGTAGATATCAGTCTCCGGATTCCTCTGTCATAAATTATTTTTTCATCGACCGCAGGTAATAAATAACTGCCCAACGATCGCCTTCATCCAGGATTTTTTTCTCAAAATTGGGCATATCGTCCCTTCCAACAATGGACTGATAATAAATAACACCATCGGACTGATCCTGAAAAGCTTTACTTGAAAAATCACCGCAATCGGTTTCCAGTTTGGCCGCTTTGGGTCCATCACCCAGGCCTTTACTGCCATGACATGATTTGCAGTGCTTATTGTACAATTCCTTGCCAATGGAATTAATGGAAGGATCGCCAGCCTTAATGGTGCTTTTCATGGATTTATATTTTTCCGGAACAACCCAGGGGGCTCCAGGCTTCTGAACCATGGCCATATTAATGGTTACAAAGGCAATGGTTATAAAAAGGATCGAAATAAGTTGAATTGATTTTTTCATGGTCATTAAAATTTTTAAAAGGTTAAATGAATTGATTTAGAAATTCCACAAGCGGGTAATGTTGAGCCCAAGGATTATATTTCCATCAAAAAAATCATTTCTGTTAAACATTATATTTTCTTGTGGCAATATTCCTTGCGAAGTTCCAAGATAAATGTGAAAAGCATGGGTACTGGTTGAAACTTCAAGACCTATGCAGATATTGGGTTTTGCAAGAATATCATTGGCATCGTTCACTTTCTCAGTATGCTCCGAAATACCCTGAATGTTCAAAGGGAAATCTCCTGATACAATCAAAGAGCTCTGAGGAGAAAACTTAACCCGACCGGCAAATGAAATAGCAAACCGGTCGTGATCATATATTGAATCCATTGAGTTGTAATGGGTAAAGGACGGGGCAAGTTGCAACGAGAACATATTGTTAAACCGATGCGAAACAATAACTTCGGTATAAAAAGAGAACCGATTGCTGAATGCATAATTCTTACCAAACTTTGATTCAGCACTACCATCGATGCCAATTACCTCATGCAGGGAAACCGTGACAGGAATTGAGTTTGAACGGGTTTGTTGCAGCAAATTGTATTTGAGCCGGACATCCTGCATTTTGTTAAATTTGGTTGCCCCGACACCCACCATAAGGTTGTCCACAATGCTATAATTCAATCCCAACCGAATGTTTGAGGGTGCCCAAAGGCCATACAAATCGGTGATACCATTGTCCATAGTACCAAACCTGTGCTGTATGATCATCTCAAGTGTTTTTGAAGGCTGAAGTGTAGTAGTTGCCTGGTCAAACAGTAAACCACTTTCAAAAGCCGGACGTTCCGGACGAGCCACAGGTTTTTCATCGATAATTTCTTCCTGTGCAAACCCATGGAACGAAACCAAAATCAGGGCAGAAAGTATCAGATTGTTTTTAAAAATAATATGTATATTTTTCATCCTTAGTGCGTTGAGGTTATATATCCTTTAATTATTCAGGCCGCCTTGCTCAATCCAGGCCAAGATGATTTTTGTTTTTTCAGTGGAAGCATACCTTTTCATACTTCCATTGTTCATGGTGGTATAAAGTATGCTGCCTGCCGGGTCCTCTGCATCAACCATATTATTGGTAAACAAGCTTTCATAAGCATTGTCAGGAGTCAGATCAGGAAGAACCGCGCCAACAGAATGGCATCCTGAAAAACTACAACTGCTATTGAAAATCGGCACAACATCGCCCGAGAAACTGACATTTGTGAGAATAGGTACATTATCCGGCTCAACATATTCATATTCACAACCGGTAAAAAGAAGGACGAATGCAATCAGCAAGAGGCTTATTGCAGCAATAGTGAATCTTGATTTTTGTTTCATTTTGGTCGCTTTCTTAAGACACAATAAAGAAACTAAATACTTAAATATGATAGCCATACTTATTATTGATACATTTGTGGAACAAAACATGATTAAATCTTGTTTTAAAGTGATATATATCATCGGTTAAAACGATAGCATCAATTTTAGCAACGAGCAAGGTGACTTTGAATAAGTCATCTTTCTTAAATAAATGCGAATGGGCAAATCCATAACAAACAGTTGTCTGCATTGCATGAAGCGCTCGGGCATATTTGAGTCATTAAAAGCTGAAGAACTCAACCATGTTGAGATGTGCCGGGTGAGTATGCACTACAATGTAGGTGAAATGATTTTTAAGCAAGGTTCCCCATGCTATGATTTTGTATGTATAACTTCAGGATTGGTTAAGTTATATATCGAAGGTGCACAGGAGCATCGCATCATTATCGGATTTGCGAAACCGGTCGATTACATATTTGTTCCTGGAGCATATGATGACAAGCGCCATCATTTCAGTGCAGTTGCCTGTGAGGAAACCACAGCCTGCCTGGTTGAAGCAGAAGTAATTCAGGAATTGGTTAAAACCAATCCAACTTTCGCAAATAGCTTTATCCGCAAAATAAGTGGACAGGCTATTGAATTGTTTGAACAAATTACAAGCCTTACCCAAAAACAGGTACCTGGTCGCATGGCCGACACGCTGATTAAGCTTTCGACCAAAGTTTATGAATCCAACCCGTTCAACAGCAACCTTTCGCGCCAGGATATCGCCAATCTTTCGGGCATGACAAAGGAAAGTGCCATAAGAATTCTAAAAGTGTTTAAAGATGAAGGTGTAATCAGAATAGATGGGAATGAAATAGAAATTACTGATCTGAACCGTCTTGAAAGCATCAGTAAAAATGGTTAAAATTTACTAATGGCGCTATGTCCGGAATTGTTATAATTATTGACTTCTCAACTCCTTTACGCAATTTACCAGCATAGTACGCGCCAAAATGGCCAACTGAAGGTAAAAGGGTGATGTGCTGTTAAAAATAATAGCTCGTGTGAAGTCGGGCACCCATTGCAACGCATGATCTGCTATAAAGTTGCAGCGTAGCTGACTAAAATAATTGGCTTCAGCCTCTTCATTGTTCTGCAGTTTATCAGCAGCCTTTTCGATAACCTTGTAAACAAATTCCAATTCGGTAACAATATGATCACAGGGGATTTTGGTGTTTTCAGGCACAAAATCTGCTTTTTTATATTCAGCATCCATCCATTGAGCAAGTCTGTCAACCAATTTCATATTTTCGTATGCGCTGCTAAATGGGCACACCAAAAGTCCACCATCTCCTACTATAAAGAGGCGCTTATACTCAGTGTTCAGTTCAGCAAGACTCAGTTGTTCAGAAGAATGCTTCAGCTTTTTTGTCAATTCAAGCATTTTCGCATCCAGGAGTGTAGCATTGCCAACCAGCACATTATAAATATCACCACTGTTATGTATTCCTTCAACAGGTTTGCCAAACAGCAAAGAGAGCGCCTTATAACTTTCTGCCTGCGCCATTAGTTTGGTGTAATCCAGCAATCTCATGGGAGGTTGTTTCATAAAAATCAAAGGTAATTATTTGTGCAGTAATTGAAACGATACTTTCACTTAGGGCAACCAAATTACATAAAATACTAATATAAAGCAGGGTTACAATAATGAAATAATCAAAGAATCAGACTGATATTATGCCGGATAATAATGACATAGATCATTCGATATCATTTTGTTGCTAAAATTTTATTGCACAATCAGGCTTCTGGGAAAATGGACTGCTGTTCGATACTAAATCCGTTTGTCAAGCTTAACTTTACCTTTCTGAACCTAATGTGAGTATATGGCAATCAGCATCTAGTATGAAAACAAGTTAACATTGCTGGTTCCGCCTGGCATCACTGAGAATTCATTTTCAATGGTATACATGGAACGTTCTGTATTTTTCGAACGATACACCACCCTGTAGTTACCAGGTTGCAGGATAAGAGTTTCCTGCAGGATATTCTCGCGCAAATCATAGATCCAATCCAATCTACCCCCTCTTTCAACATATAAACTTCCAAAACCATTTACACTTTTGCGTATTACAACAATTCCCGGCAAAGGGATGTCGATGGTGGTGGTTTTATTCTGGCTGATTATTACATCATTCATGTAAATGCGCGGTAGTGTGAGGATTTCAAGATCATAGCTTCCGCAGATGTACTTTTTGTTGTCGCCAAAATTCTGTACATTCAAGGTTTTTTCATCACCATGCTTTCTTACCACGGCAAACATATTTTTCACGATGCGATCGTTAGAACCGACCCTAAGGTCAAGATATCCCTGAGGCGATTTCAAGCTTGCAGTAAGATGCTCTCCCGGCATAAGGGTAATACTGTCGAGATGCACAGGCGGCAAGGTATGTACTACCAGATCATAGGTAAGCATGGGATCCAGCACCAATGTATCGGGCAGCCCCCGATGGTTAAGTGTGTGAATAAAATTGTATTTTATTTTACCTGAAACATGATCATAAAAAGTCATATTTACATTGGTTTCGGTGGGCTTATTGTTGACATCCAACAGATTAATCTGCATGGTAGTTGAGTTTAATGCACGTACAATTACCGCATCCAGCGCTTTTTGAAACGCAAGTTCGCTGGATGCATCAAAGTAGGTCCCCACGCAGTCAAAAGCCTCCTTAAAATTACGGCCTATACCAATAATAAAGGGTTTCATGGCAATACCCTGGCGCTGAAGTACCGCCGATGAATTACATGGATCGCCACCGCATTCTTCAATACCATCAGTAATTAAGATAATAATATTCCGGCAATTATCACAAGGAGGGAAATCATTGGCTACCTGTTCCAGTGCATAGGCAATTGGAGTTGTGCCTTTAGGAACCAGGTCAAGAATTTTTTGTTTGATTAAAGGTATATTGCCCGGGGCAAAAGGAACTTCCAGGCGCGTGTCGTAGCAATCGGGTGGCGGATAATTTTTCTGATGACCATACACGCGCAGCGCAAGTTCCAGGTTTTTATATCCCGAAAGGCTATCCAACAAATTGACCATTAATTTTTTAGCAATGGTTATCCGCATATCGCTCTGCCATCGTGCATACATGCTCTGTGAAGCATCAAATACAAATAGCACCCTGCTCAATGGTTCCTCATGAGGCTTTCCCCCTGATTTCTGGGCCATTACAAACAATGGCAGAAATACCAAAATGAGCAATACTTTTTTGATCATAAATTTCCTGCTACCTCAATACTAAGCGTTTCAGGTTGAAAAATATTGTACAAAATATCATTCATAAAACACATAAATGCGAAAATAGTCCTTTTTGAGTTTGGCATGACTACAATTTAAAAAAAAGGTCAGTTAAATATTGAGATATCCTGTACTTTTGGAGGAAATATAATCATTAACGCTTTCTTTATGACTGTTATGAATTCAGGATCAAAATCCCTACTCCTCTTAGTTGCATGTTTTTTCTTCCTTTTACCAGGCAGCCGCTCGCAAACAATCTCACATCTATCAAAGACGGCATGGGTTGATTCCGTTTATAAAAGCCTCACACCCGACCAAAGGGTGGCCCAACTCCTTATGATCAGGGCTTACTCAAACAAGGATGAAACATACAACCAGGAACTCGTCGGCCTCATACGTGAACTGAATATTGGTGGGGTGTGCTTTTTTCAAGGTGGGCCATCACGACAGTCTGTCATAATAAATCGACTGCAGCAAGCAACTCCAACCCCTGTATTTGTCGCCATTGATGCAGAATGGGGTCTGGGCATGCGTCTGGACAGCATAAATAATTTCCCGAAACAAATGACCCTGGGAGCAATGCAAAACAACAGTACCATTTATCAAATGGGAACTGAAATTGCGCACCAGCTTAAGCGCCTGGGCATTCACATAAATTTTGCGCCGGTTGCCGATATCAACAACAACCCACTGAATCCGGTAATAAACGCGCGCTCATTTGGCGAAAACAAACAATTGGTAGCAGAGAAATCATACTGGTATATGAAAGGCATGCAGGATGCCGGCATTATTGCCGTTGCCAAGCATTTCCCGGGTCACGGCGACACAGGCAATGACAGCCACTATACCCTTCCGGTAATCAACAAATCAATGCATGATATTGATTCTCTTGAACTCTATCCATTCAGATATCTAATAAAGCGAGGGTTAAAAGGCATGATGGTTGCCCATTTAAAAATTCCGGCTATGGACACCGCTCAAAAATCCATTTCTTCATTGTCAAGGCCAATCATTACGGATCTTTTACGAACCAAACTTGGCTTTGATGGCATGGTCATCACGGATGGGGTTGATATGAAGGGTGTGGTTGATTTTACTGACCCTGCCACGGTTGAACTCCTGGCACTTGAGGCAGGGAATGATATAGTTCTGTTGCCTGTTGACCCTCGGAATGCCATCGTCAATATCCGCAAGGCAATTGACAGTGGACTCATCAGTCAGGAAGCCATTGATGCCAAATGTAAGCGGATTCTGCAATGGAAATATGAATCGGGACTTTCAAAGATGAAGCCTGTTTCGTTGGACAATATTTATGCTGACCTGAATACACCTCTGGCAAAAGAAATCACCTACAAAGCCAATGCCGCAGCCATCACACTTGTAACTGACAAATGGAACGTGCTTCCACTGCAATCACTTGATACCCTTAAAATTGCCAGTCTGATTTTTGGCGGCAGCAACACAACCCCTTTTCAGCGCAGACTTGGTGATTATGCCCCGGTTACACATTTCAACCTAAGCAAAAACCCGAACAAAACCGAAATGGATTCAGTAATGAAAATGCTGAAACATTTTAACCTTGTAATTACAGGTTTTGTTGAAACCAGCGACCTGCCGCAAAAGAATTTTGGCTTAAGTCAGTCAACCATAAACATGGTAGATTCTATTGCACTGAGGCAAAATACCATCATCTGTCTTTTTACCAGTCCATACAGCATGGAACTATTGCGGAATATCAGCAACCCGGCTGCAATAATAGTAGCTTATCAGGACAATCCAGTCATGCAGGAACTAACAGCCCAGGCTATCTTTGGAGGAATTCCAATCACCGGCAAATTACCGGTTTCTGCTGGAAAATCATGGCCGGCAGGCACAGGCATTGAAAGAAACAGGCAAACACGCATTGCATTTACCTCGCCTGAACTCGCAGGTGTTTCTTCGGCAAAATTAAAGGAAGTAGATAAAATCGTTCTGGAAGGCATGGAGGAGCAGGCCTATCCCGGCGCACAAATCGTAATCATTAAGGACAATAAACTGATTTACCGGAAGGCATTCGGCAAACAGACCTACGAATCAGAAATACCGTTACGTACCGATGATATTTATGATCTTGCATCCCTAACCAAGGTGCTCGGCACAACCCTTGCCACGATGAAGCTCACCGGCGAAAAAAAACTGGACCCCGACCGTAAACTGAGCAGTTACTTTACCCCTTTAAAACACACATCCAAAAGCCACATTGTAATCAGGGACATTCTGGCGCATAAGGCTAAGTTCCAGCCGTATATTTCATTCTGGAAACCGGTATTATCAAACGGCAAACTGAATCCGGAACTTTTCGGGGCACACTTCAGCATTAAGTATCCACACCGGGTAGCTGATGGGATATACCTTCAAAAGGATTATCCCGGAAAAATCATTGACTCCATCATAAAATCGCCCCTACTTTCAAAAACAGAATACAAATACAGTGATTTAGGATTCATTTTGATGGGACAAGCCATTGAGGAAATCACCCAACAACCACTCAACAGCTATCTACGTCATAATTTTTATAGTAAACTGGGATTAACCACCATGGGATTTCATCCGCGCGAAAGTTTTGATCTGGATCGTTTGGTTCCTACCGAAAATGACATCTTGTTCAGGAAACAAGTCATCCATGGTGATGTACACGATCCCACAGCCGCTTTACTGGGTGGTGTAGCCGGACATGCCGGTTTGTTTTCTGATGCTATGGATGTCGCCATCATTATGCAAATGCTGTTAAATAAAGGTGTCTATGGAGGTGATACCCTGCTGGATGCCGAAGTAATCAATGATTTCACCCGTATACAATTTGCCCTGGAAAACAACCGCAGAGGAGCTGGCTTTGACAAACCTGCCATCATTAAAGGTGATCCTTCGCCAACCTGTGCCTCTGCTTCACCTGCAAGTTTCGGACACAGTGGATTTACAGGAACATACACCTGGGCGGATCCTAAGAATAACCTGGTTTATGTATTTCTAAGCAACCGGATTTACCCCGATGCCGAAAATAAAAAACTTGTTCAATTGGATATCCGCACCCGAATACAGGAAGCAATTTACCAGGCCATAAACAAATAAGCAAAAGTTCAAGATTTTTTGGGTTGCTGATCATGGCAATCAAATTACATAACTTCCTGACTACCAGACACACTGTAAAATACAAAGTATGGTTTGTCCTTCAAGTGACTGACAGAATTTCAAGTTCAGGCCATTAACCAAACCCGAATACGGAATGAAAGAGAGTCCTCATGACTGACTTACCTGAAGGATAGAAAATCTGTCAGGAGCATTCTATGGCCAACTTTTTATGCTCCCCACTTCCAGACTTCATTTGGTAATTGAACGTGAACACCTTCCAGATTTAACTACTGCACCTACCTATACCGCCGCGGATACTTACAATTTCGCCCGTCCACCCTTCCCGTAATTCGCCCTCTCGCATCCAACATTTTCCCTCATTTATTTCCATCTCCAATGAACCTACTCAAATTTCCTTTGTTAGTGTAGGTACAAAAGACATTCATATTAAAAAACGTAAAAATTAAAACCAATGGCATCAATTAACTTTCATGGCAATCCCATCAAAACAGAAGGAAACCTTCCTGCAAAAGGAAGTAAAGCACCTGATTTCAAACTCGTAAAATCCGACCTCAGTGAACTGTCGCTAAGTGATTTAAAAGGCAAAAAAGTAGTGCTGAATATTTTCCCAAGCCTCGACACGGGTGTTTGTGCAGCCTCAGTAAGACATTTCAACGAAGATGCCGGAAAACTTGACAATACAGTAGTCGTATGCGTTTCTAAAGACCTTCCTTTTGCACATGGTAGATTTTGCACCGCTGAAGGGTTAAAAAATGTGGTAACGGCCTCTGATTTCAGGGGAGGAAATTTTGGCAGGGATTATGGCGTAGATATCGCTGATGGTCCATTGGCAGGTTTACATTCCCGTGCGGTCGTTATTCTCAATGAAGATGGAATGGTTACTTATACGGAGCAAGTGCCTGAAATTGTTCAGGAGCCAGATTACGATGCTGCATTAAAAGCCTTATAAGTCATTTGTATTTGAATCTGTAATAAAGGACGCTAAGGCGTCTTTTTTTATGGCATAATACAAACTAAATCAAATAAATAAATTCCGGCACGATATTGGGCATAAAAAAGAATACCTGGAAATTGAAGCAGTTTGTAAGATTTCCCAAATAATTCATGTAATTTTGACAGAATAAAATCAATTAATATGCAAAACGAATTCAGAAAGTATGCTACCATGCATCGTGGCATAAGTAGTTTATCACTCGACCGCTACACTTCACAGGTATCGGGTTACATATCCCCCACCATTATCGAAGAAAGGCAGTTAAACATTGCCACCATGGATGTTTTTTCGCGCCTTATGATGGACCGGATCATCTTCCTGGGGGTTCCGGTTGACGATTATGTAGCCAACATTATTCAGGCCCAGTTACTTTTCCTGGAGTCAGTAGATTCAAAAAAGGACATACAGATTTACCTGAATACCCCTGGTGGCTCAGTATATGCCGGACTTGGAATTTATGACACCATGCAATATATTGCCCCTGATGTAGCAACCATATGCACAGGCATGGCTGCCTCTATGGGCGCAGTGCTGCTTTGTGCCGGTGAAAAGGGAAAACGCACCGCACTTAAACATTCCCGCATCCTTATCCATCAGCCAATGGGTGGAGCACAGGGCCAAGCCTCAGACATAGAAATTACGGCACGAGAAATCCTGAAACTTAAAAAAGAACTCTATGAAATTATTGCAGAGCACTCAGGACAGTCATTCAAAAAAATCGAAAAGGATTCCGACCGCGATTACTGGATGACAGCTCAGGAAGCCAAAGAATACGGCATGATTGACGAGGTGCTTCTCAGGGAAAAGAAATAAACAAATCTTCGTTAACCCTCTAGAATAAGGGCAAATCTTTAAGCAAGGCCGGTATTTTTGCCAGCCTTGCTTTTTTGCGTACTGTAAATGCAACAATCTTAAATGGTTTATATTAACTTTGCAGAAAATATCAAGAGATACACATTACGTTTTTTGATGCGATAATTTCAATACAATCCATGCCAAAAAAAGAAGAAAAGTGTTCATTCTGTGGCCGGCCCCGAAGTGAAACCAACATGCTTATTTCGGGAATTGATGCCCATATTTGTGATTACTGCGTTGAGCAGGCACAGGAGATACTGCAGGAAGAAGCCCGGTCAGGCAAAAAGAAGACATTCCCAGAAGTTAAGTTACACAAACCTGCAGAAATCAAGCAATATCTTGATCAATATATCATAGGACAGGATGATGCAAAACGGGTTCTGTCGGTTGCTGTTTATAATCACTATAAAAGAATTGATCAACCGGCTTCACGCGAAGACATTGAAATTGAAAAGTCAAACATCATTATGGTTGGCGAAACCGGAACCGGAAAAACGCTCCTGGCACGCACCATCGCTAAATTTTTACATGTTCCTTTCTGTATTGCCGATGCTACTGTGCTTACCGAAGCCGGTTATGTTGGCGAAGATGTAGAAAGCATATTGACCCGATTACTGCAAGCCGCCGATTACGATGTGGCTGCCGCTGAAAGGGGAATTGTTTTTATTGACGAGATTGATAAAATTGCCCGTAAAAGTGACAATCCAAGCATCACGCGTGATGTTTCCGGTGAAGGTGTGCAGCAGGCTATGCTAAAATTGCTGGAAGGCACCATTGTGAATGTTCCACCACAGGGCGGAAGAAAACATCCGGAGCAAAGAATGATTCAGATCAATACCCAAAACGTATTGTTTGTGGCCGGAGGTGCTTTTGACGGCATTGAGAAAAAAATTGCCTCACGTATGCGCACCAACATGATCGGATATGCAGCAGGCAAAGACACCGAAGACATAGACCGGAACAACCTGCTGCAGTATGTTGCACCACAGGATCTCAAGAGTTTCGGCCTTATTCCTGAACTTGTTGGCCGTTTACCTGTGGTTACTTACCTCAGCCCCCTTAGCCGTGAGGTGCTGATTAAAATTCTTACCGAACCCAAAAACTCCCTGGTTAAACAATTTACCAAGCTTTTTGAAATGGACGGTGTGAAACTCAGTTTTAAGCCCGACACCTTCGAGTACATTGTTGACAAAGCCATTGAATTCAAACTGGGTGCCCGTGGACTACGCTCCATGATGGAAGCCATTTTAATGGATGATATGTTCGAGATGCCTTCCGATGAATCCGCTAAAACATTGGCAATCACTCGTGAGTATGCTGAGAAAAAACTCAACAAAACCAATATGTCCCGATTAAGGGTCGCTTGATTTTCCCGGATCTTTCTTCAATTACAACACCCGGGTAATGTACAACATTTTGGACAAAATAACGTTTAAAGGTTTCGGCATTGTATTTGATACCTGACTGTAAATCTTAACAAACTCAGGGCATGAAACGCCTTTTTATATTCATTATTTTTTTCTATTTTGCCTGCTTTCCAGCTAAATCTCAAAACTTTGACATTGTGGTGGTCAAAGCCAAGATTGTTGAAGGTGACACCATACCGTTGATTGACCTTCCCCAGGTAAACATTCGTGGCTTTATTATTTTCAGGAGCCCTAGTGATCAAAGGCGGTTTGAGCGATTGGTAAGGAATGTAAAGAAGGTGTATCCATATGCCATGCTTGCAGGCATAAAACTGAATGAATACGACGCTATGATGGCCGGACTTCCTGAAAAAGAGCAACGGAAGCTGCTAAAAAGAGCAGAAGATGAGCTGAAAGCGGAATTTGGCGACGAACTGAAAGCCCTGAATTTTACCCAGGGTAAAATTCTACTTAAATTGGTTGACCGCCAGACCGGCAATCCTACTTATCATATCGTAAAAGAACTGAGAGGAAGTTTTGTCGCCTTCTTCTGGCAAAACCTAAGCCGGTTATTTGGTTATAACCTCAAGGAGAAATACGATCCCGAGGGGAAGGACCGCGACATTGAAGCCATTGTACAAATGATCGAGAATGGATTAATTTAACTCTGGATGAACGATAAAAAAGGTGAATAAATCGCATTTCTCCCTTTTCAATCAGTTAAAATCACCGAAACCATCTACCTGGCTGTAAATTCAACCTAACCTTTAATAAAACAAAATCCGGCCAGTTTAACCACTGAATCACTATAGGCCATTCATTTCCCACGCCCTTGAAGTACAATAAGGACGGTGTAAATAAGAATTTTAAAATCCATGGCCAGCGACATGTTCTCAATATAAAGGATATCGAATTTAAGTCGTTCAATCATTTCATCAACATTCTCGGCATAGCCATATTTGACTTGTCCCCACGAAGTGATACCAGGCTTAACTTTCTGCAGAAGCCGGTAGTGAGGCGCCCGTTGAACAATCTGATCAATAAAAAACTGACGTTCAGGCCTGGGACCGACCAAAGACATATCACCCAACAATACCGACCAGAACTGAGGAATTTCGTCTAACCGTACTTTGCGTAAAAATTTTCCAAAGGGCGTAATGCGGGGATCTTCTTTGGAGGACAATTGGGGAACGCCCTCTTTTTCAGCATCCACATACATACTTCTGAACTTAATCATACTGAAAGGCTTACCATGAATACCCATTCTGGGCTGACGATAAAGCACAGGTCCTTTTGAGGTAAGTTTAATGATGATGGCCACAACAAGGTAGGCGGGTATAAGAATAATCATTGCAAGAATAGAGACAATCACATCCATGATCCGCTTGAACGACTTTTGCCAGGCTGGCATAAGATCAGGAGAGATCTGGAGCAAAGGTGCATGAAAAATCGAAGTTGATTTTATGGTTCCCAAAAGGTAATCCTGCATATCAGGAATAATCTTAATCACAACATTTGTATCCTCAACTTCGGTAATAATTTGCTCTATGGTCTTAACTTCCGACCTTTCTATTGCTATAACGACTTCTTCCACATTGTTCTCCTTTATTATCTGTTTTAAATCACTTATCTGCCCAAGATGTTTAAGAAATTTTTCAAGCTTATAGTCTTTGTAAGGAACTGCGTTCACAAATCCAATAAATTTATTGCCACTAGATTTCTCCTGATTTTCAATCTCATTAAAAATGGAGATGGCATTACCGTTACTCCCTACAATAATGGTATTAAACCCTATGGTTTTGTGATGAATTTTATAAGCAGTGATGGAAGTGAGAATAAGCCGGAAAAGATATGTTGGTATAAAATGCAGTCCAAAAAGCACGAGGACTGATTTATAATAATTTTTATAGGAAACAATGGTATCGTCGAGGATAAGGGCAAAAAAGAGGATAATTACGCCAAGGATGGTTATTTGAAGGGTTTGCCCCAGTTCCCTGAGACGGGATTTGCGGAAAATCCTGCGGTAGGTACCCATCATAATGTACAGGCACAACCAAAAAACAGGAATAAAGATTAGCCCATAAATAAGGTTAGGGTCTTTATAGATTACTTCAGGATATTCAAAAACATTGGGGTCGATGGAAAATTTCCGATAGACAAAAAACACCCCCCATGCAAGAATGGCTGCAATTAAATCGGCAATTACATAACGTGCTACCTGTAGTTTTCTATTCATTTTGTGGTATTAAAATGAACCAATTTTAAATTATCCAAAAGAATGGTTGCCTCATTATTCCCTTCATCCGTCGTTGCACCAATAAAAATTTGAAAATCAGTAGCATTGGGGGTATCGTATTTGGGAACAGTAAGGTTAATGTAGACCTTGTTCCATTCATCACTTTTATTTATTACAAGCAGGGGCCGTTGCACCTGAATTCCAGAGGATTTATAAAAAACACCTACCACGAAAGTATTATCAGTCTTATAATTCATCTCCATAAAAACTTCAGATCCAGCAGATGGAAAATCAAAGGTTTCGTTGGTAACAACTTCAAAAACAGAGGTATCAGAAGGTAACTGTATCATCCCGGAATAGGACCCTGATTCTCCCGGAAATGAAAAAACCAGTTGCGGATCCTGGGTGCGTTGCAATGCCACGGTACTTTTAGATGTTGTATCTATTGAAAAGGAGCTATGTTCAAAACTTTCGAGCCAGGGAAAAATTACGTTGGTACGGTAGCGTGTGTTGACCGTTGAAAATGCAGAAATGCTGTCTTTTGAAAGATTGACCGAACTGGTTACCGGATTTAGGTAGGGATAAATGGCACGTGTACTTGAAATCCCATTGATTTTTATACCGGGACGGAGGGTAATGTTTTGTGCGCCTTCGGAAAGGATGGGTACCCGCGCAGGTAGTTCATAGGCACCAATCAGGGTTTCATCGAGATAGACCCAGACATCGGTAATTTTATGCGAAGCGGTTCCCTGCTCATAATCCGAGGTAAGCGCAAAGGAATCAACACTGACATATGAAGGCACCAAAGAGGAATCATCAACTTCACACGAGGTTAAGGATGCGACAAAAGGCAAGAATAGAAAAAAAACAATCGTACGTAAAAATCCCTTCATAAAACCAATTTATTCACTTAACCACAATGCTGCAACTTGAACGCTGACCAGACATAAATATTGCTTGAAAATTGTTTTTTTCAAAAATAAAAATATCTGATGCTGGCCTTGATTAAGAAAGGTTAGATGAATGGTTCATTTTGTCCATAATACGGTAAGCCAGATCAAGGGCTGCATATCCATCGTTGATGGTAACCGGCGGTTGGGTATTGTTGATAATCGCATCGGCAAAGCTCTCAAGCTCAGTCAGAATAGCATTTATAGGGATAATGGATGGCTTATCAAAAAGAATTTGTTTGGGTTGCTTTCCAGGGCCAAGGTCAAGCACCATGTCAAGTGGACCGGCCATTTCGGGATCTATTCCACGCATTCGGATAATTTCGGTAGATTTTTCAAGAAAATCTACGGAAATATAGGCATCCCTCTGGAAAAAGCGGGATTTCCGCATATTTTTCATTGAAATCCGGCTGGCTGTCAAATTGGCCACACATCCATTGTCAAACTCAACCCTGGCATTGGCAATGTCAGGGGTATCACTAACCACTGAAACCCCGCTTGCACTCACTTTACGGATAGCTGACTTAACAATACTCAACACAATATCCAGATCGTGTATCATCAAATCGAGAATTACAGGAACATCAGTACCACGAGGATTAAACTGGGCCAGGCGATGGGTCTCTATAAACATTGGATGCTCAATGAATGGTGCAGCAGCAATGAATGCCGGATTAAACCGTTCCACATGTCCAACCTGCACCTTAACACCTGCCTCGGAGGCCAGTTCAATCAAATCGCGTGCTTCCGCCGGCGTGGTAACCACCGGCTTTTCGATAAATACATGCCGGAATTTCTTCAATGAGCGAGCGGCACAGTCGAAATGCGATAGTGTTGGGGTTACAATATCAACTACATCCACCGCATCAATCAACTCGTCAATACCATTAAAGGCAGGAATTGATAATTCTTCTGCAACTTTTTTTGCATTTTCCTGATCAGCATCATAAAATCCAACAAGCTGATATTTAGCAATTTGTTTGATGCATTTAAGATGAATTTTACCAAGATGGCCCGCTCCGAGAACTCCGATTTTTAACATAGTATGGTTTTGCAATGATGGTTGAATAGTAAAACCCTGCGAAATTAGTAAATTTGGCCACAATTATTAAATCGCAGGCCAAATTGATGACTGATAATACATTTACCGATACATTTCGGCATAAAGGATTGAGAAAGAAACTGGTAGAAATTGTCAGGCAAAAAGGCATTGCTGATAAAAATGTACTGAAAGCCATGGAAGAAGTGCCCCGACATTGGTTTTTCGATTCAGGGTTTCTCGAATTTGCTTACGAGGACAAGGCTTTCCCTATTGGTGCAGGACAAACCATTTCACAACCTTTTACGGTGGCTTTTCAAACCCAATTGCTACAGGTGAAACGCGGTGATAAGATTCTCGAGGTCGGCACTGGATCAGGTTATCAGGCAAGCATACTGTATCAGATGGGTGCTAAAATATTCTCAGTAGAACGCCAGCGAACGCTCTATACAAAAACCAAAGCAATGCTCCCGGCTGCAGGATTTATGGTAAAGGTTTTTTTTGGCGATGGATACAAAGGACTGCCGGCATTTGCTCCCTTTGATAAGATTATTGTAACCGCAGGTGCACCATTTATTCCCGAAAATCTCACACATCAACTAAAGCCCGGAGGAATACTGGTTATTCCGGTGGACGATGGCGATGAACAGGTTATGACCACCTTAACCAAACAACATGATGGAATCATAAAAACCGATCAACACGGCAGGTTCAGATTCGTTCCACTGCTGGGCGACAAAGCACATGAATAACCAGAATGTTGTATCCCTGGGCGGTTATAGAATTTTTCTATTTCAAAATAAGTTTCACCTCTTCCACAATTTTCAGGGCGGAGGTAAGGGTGCCAAGATCCTCATATAGTTTCCCGTCAGCGCCAGCGTAATGACTATGACCTATTGGTCTAAGCTTATATTCCTTTTGCGATGAAGTTGCATCCACCACTGCAGCATAAACCACCGCAGGTTGTGCAGAAGTTTTATACTCAGCTTCGTCAGGATAGAGGCTATTGGTCCAATACTTATTCCAGTCCCAGGTTTGGTTTATTTCCATTAAAACCCTGAATTTGGCTGGCATGGGCTTATCCGTGCGGGTTTC
Source organism: Lentimicrobium sp. (assembly GCA_034005265.1). Lineage (GTDB taxonomy): Bacteria > Bacteroidota > Bacteroidia > Bacteroidales > Lentimicrobiaceae > Lentimicrobium. The sequence continues at coordinate 27,331 of JAVEVB010000013.1, read as the reverse complement.
AAGGGTAAAGTCAGCTTTTGGGGTAGCCCCTGAATACGCATCAGGAACTTCAAAACCTGGCTTTGGCATATAATTCCCGATATCGTTTAAAACATTGCGTTTATGAGCCCAGTAAGGCAAGGCTGCAGGACGTGAAATCTCACCTGCCATCCATTTTCCGGTGTGCTTGTCGCCATAATCGAAAACTCCCTTGGCAATGGATTCAGCCACATAAAGTGTTTGCAGATATTTGCCATCCATATCCTCAACCCAAATGGCCATAAGCGGATGGTTGTGCCCTGGTCCTTTAACAAATTCAATGCGCATCTCCATGCCTTCGCCTTGTAGGTTAGTAGAGAAACTAAGGCACTCAACGGGTTTTGTTTTTTTTCTTTTTTGAGCCAATGCATCGTTAGCAAAAAATCCCAACAGCAGCAATGAAAATACAAGAATTGAAAAATTCCGGATGATTTTATTTTTATCCATGGTTTATCCTCCTGAGAAAGTTTTTAAAATTCAACAATAATGCCAATGGTCGGCAAAACAGTTCCCGATTCACTAACAATCTGCTTGACAAGATAACGATCGGACTGAAGGGGATCTACAAGATCGTTACCAAAATCGTCGGTCTCGGTAATGAGATTGGGAGCGCCATCCTGCTTAAAATTATACAAATTTTGAATATCAACATAAACATTGAGTGACCATTTTTCAAAAAAGTATTGCTTGTCCACCCTCACATCCAACTGATGAAAGTTACCAATACGCTGTGTATTAAACTGTGAATAATCCAGATAACCCTGCCGGCGCGCATCCCAGGCTTCAATGAGAGATGATCGATCCAAATCCCATGGAGTATATGGACTTCCTCCAACAAATCGCCATTTTGCGCCAGCATTCCAATTTCTTTTGAATTCCCTGCTCAGGGTTAGATTAAGCAGATGCCGGTTATCCCAGGATGAAGGAACATACTTATCCAGATTGTCTTTAAACTCGCTACGCACAAAAGTATAGGAAAGGATTATATCAAACTTGTCCAGAATTTTATCACGCATATAGACTTCAAAACCATAAGCCCGGCCTTCACCGGTGGAGGTAACTTCCTCGTTTCCATATATTCCAAAATCGCCCCCTTTGTTAGCCAGTGAAATTGAATCAGCCACAGAAACAGGATAATTACCATATGTTTTATAAAATCCTTCAAGGGTCAACTTTGTAGCATCGGTCCGTCGGAACTCAAAGCCTGCTACCAAATGATTTGAGGCGATATATTTGAGGTTATTGTCTTTATTTACAAGCCTGCCGGCATTATCGCGAAAGCCAAGAGTGGTATATGCCGGTTGTTGATAATACCTACCTGTATTAAAATTAAAAAAGAATTTATCAGTGATGGCCAGGGCTGAAGAGAAACGTGGCGACAATTGATTAAATAGGTTTGACATATTCTCTGAATAATTGTTTCCATCGGTTCGTAAGCCTGCCGATAAAATTAAGCGGTCGTTCATAAAATTACGACTAACCTGCGCAAATACATGATATTTGAACATATCAAAAGACGACCCATAATCGATGGATCGAATCGTATCCTCGGCAGAAGGAATAAAAACCTTCTGGAAAGTATTTGTATTGTATTTTGCATATTCTCCGCCTGCTCCGGAAATAATCTTGTATTCACCCATTCTGGAGGAATACTCATATCTCACTTTATTTTCAATCTCCTGAGAAGAATAGTCGAGTGTTTTTGGAAGATTCTCATCGTTGTTGACATATTTATAGGCCACATTGTTCAGCATATTCCGGCTAAACACCCAGGTATCAAATGAATTTGTTCTAAAATGCTTATAAACCGCACCAATGGCATAATTCCACTGTTCATTCACAGGCAGATAGTTAAGTATGTAGCGCTGGTCTTCGGTTGGGTTCTCAAGATCGGTGTTCAGGCTGAACTGATCAATGGCGCCAATACCCAATAGGGTTAATTCGTTTTTTTGATCAAAACGGGTTTTTACTTTAAACTGAAAATCGTTGTAGGTGGGTAAGAAAGGCAGCCCAATCAATCCGAAAAGGAATTGAAGATATGACCGCCGGGCTGAAAACAGGAAAGTGGTATTGTCGCTCAATGGTCCGTTTAGCGTGAGTGCCAGATCCGATGCTCCAAAGGCGCCCTTCACGATTAACCGTTCCGGGTTACCATCAATTTGCTTCATCTCCAAAACAGAGCTGAGTGCATTTCCCCGATTGGCAGGGAAAGCCCCGGAATAAAAATCCACTTCACGAATAAAATCCACATTAATAATACCAACCGGCCCCCCGGATGCGCCCTGTGTGGCAAAATGGTTGAGGTTGGGAATTTCCATCCCATCAAGGTAAAAACGGTTTTCACTTGGTCCTCCACCCCTTACAATAATATCATTCCTGAACGAAACCGTCGAGGCCACCCCAGGTAATGCCTGAATAACCTTGCTGATATCGCGGTTGGCTCCGGGGTTTTTCTCAATATCACCAATACCGAGTGTGCGCATGGACACGGGGCTTTCCTCCGTTTTGCGAAATGGCGACGCCTTCACCACCACCTGATCCAATTGAATGGACGTTTCACGCATGGGCACATTTACAAAGCTGGTTTTTGCATTGGTTACCTGAAATTCCTCACTGATGTATTGCTCAAATCCCACAGAAGTAGCCGCCAGTTTCACAAAACCGGGCTCTACGCCGGTAAAAATAAAATTACCATCCAGATCGGAAGTGGAGCCAATATTGGTCCCAAAAATAATAATATTGGTAAAAGGCAAGGGTTCGTTGCTTTTCTCATTGAAAACACGGCCTTTAATCGTTCCATTCTGTGCATGGACAAACAGAACAGAGCATAGGAACAGAAATGGTAAAATAAACTTTTTCATTGACAGCCTTTAATTCAGGTTTGTTTAACTTTTATAACTTTAAACATAAACATAAGTAAACAATATTGGTTCAATTGTCTCAACTATTTTCAATAAAATTTATTCTTGAGATTCACTCAATATAGCCTCAACACACTTTTCATGACCCAATCTGCCATCCAACCACCTGATATTCAATCCCTTCTTTTCCATACGCCTGAACCAGGTCATTTGCCTTTTAGCGAACTGATGAATGGCGGTATTAAGCATTCGAAACATATCGGAATAGCTAATTTTCCCGGTGAGATACAAAGTCAGGTATTTGTATTCAAGTCCGTAATAGATCAGATCCTCTGCAGCTATACCACTGTTTAATAATTTTTCTACTTCGTTTAACATGCTGTTTTTTAACCGCTCCTCCAATCGTTGGGTTATTCTTTGTCGTGTTTCATCACGTGGAAATGAAATGCCAAAAATGTGATGTAGATTAGCAGAGATGATGCCTTCAGATGTTTTGATCTTTTGATCCTCTGACGCTTCCACGCGGGCAACCTCAATGGCCCGTATTAACCGGCTCCGGTCGGTGAGATCAGAAGTATTGTGCGTCTTGCTGATAGACTGAAGCAACGCGATAAGGTCTGCATCTGCCATGCTTGCCGCTTCTTCCCTAAAGGCAGCATCTTCCGGTGCTTCCTTTAGCGTGTACAGGCCAAGTGTTGTTTCGAGGTACATGCCACTACCGCCGCAAACAACCACTTGTTTTTCGCGCTGCTGAATTTGTACCCGAGCCGCTTCGAAATCTCTGTTAAAATCAAAAATACTGTACCGTTCACCGGCATTCCTGATGTCAATTAAATGATGAGGAACCACCTTGCCATCAACTGTGTAATCAATAATATCTTTCCCGGTACCCAGATCCATACCCCGGTATATCTGACGTGAGTCTGCCGAGATAATTTCGCCACCAAGCTGATTGGCTACTAATGCAGCGATCCTTGTTTTCCCGGAAGCCGTGGGACCAAGTATTACAATCATGTTTTTTTCTTTCATGCCAGTTGGATTTTGCGCTGTAAACTGCGTTCTTTAGTAAATAAAATATCCCGAATTTTGCTCAGGCAATGAACTTCACAGCCTGAAAAATCATCAAAACAAGGCAAACCGTTAATTTCTTCAAGGGAGAAGAAATCACTATGTAAAAAATTAAAAAGCTTTTCCTCATTGCTCAATGCATAATTCTCATTGTCGGATTTCAGGAACTGAAGCACCCTCAATCCATCCAGCCGCTGCATACATGCTTTTACAAAGGCCTCGCGGGTAGAAGCATTCTTTCTCAGGTTTTCCCAAAAGGATTCCCCTTCACAAAGCTGATGCAGAAATGCATCCATGGGCACCGAAACATCTCTCTCGTATAGCGCATGAAAAGCAGAAAAGGTTTCTTCTACTTTGCCAAAACTGTCGGAACAATAAATGGGATAACTGTTCCAGTCTCCTCCCCTGCCCCTTATCATGGCCGGACCGGTTCCAAAATACACACGATCTGAAAACCTTGCCGCCGGAGATATAACAACCTCATTATCAATTATTATATTTCCTGACTTCCTGAGTTTCTGAATAAAATAAAAATCTTCGCCGCTCAGTTTTGGAGTAAGTCCTCCGGATTTTTTGTAATGCTTCGCCGTGCAGCCCATCCCCGAACCAATTGCTGAAAAGCAATATGGGTTTTGAATTTTCATCATCTGAAGGGCATAATTTCGCATGTAAATTTCATACCGCAAAATACAATAATCTGCAATATCATCACCGGTAAGTTTATGATAATAAGGTGCAGAGAAGCCTTTGGCTTGGGGAAAATGTTCAATTTGGCCCACCACCGAACCGAAATATCCGGCAGGATAATGAGTATCGGCATCAATACTTAAAATAATATCCTCATCTGCGGCAAGATTTGCGGCAAAATCCATGGCCGTTTTTCTCGCCCAACCCACACCATGACGCTTACCCTGCCAACCATTCCCCTTACTACTACAATCGATCACCAACAAACGATCACTGTCGTGTTGCTTCAGCAGTTGGAGGGTTTTCGCATTGTCTTCGCACAATGGCCTCTTTTCAGGTAGTTCCCACCATTCATCGGGCTGATTTACACAAACCACCAATATCCAATGATGATAATCCTGCGCCTCAACACCGGCCAATAACGCCTCAATGTACGCAGATTCATTCAAAACCGGCAGGGTGGCGTAAACTTTAGGCGGTTTACTTTTGTTAATTCCTTTAAATTTATTGTTTTGCATGCATTATACCTGTTTGCCCTGATGTTGAATAATAAATGCAAATGTAATCAACCTGCGTATGCAATCGAATGAAGTCATTGATAAACTCCCCCGTCATTTGATGGGACTGATTATTGACCAGCCTTATAATTCATACACTTCGCGTGATCATGCGGTGTGGCGCTACGTGATGCGCCAGAATGTAAAGTTTCTGGGGCGCTATGCTCATGGTTCCTACACCGATGGCCTGAAAAAGACCGGCATCAGCATAGAAACCATTCCGCATATGTATGGCATGAACCGCATATTAAAGGAAATTGGATGGGCAGCAGTTGCGGTGGATGGATTTATTCCTCCTTCCGCATTCATGGAATTTCAGGCCTATAATGTATTGGTAATTGCAGCGGATATAAGACCTATTGATCAGATAGCCTACACGCCTGCCCCGGACATAATTCACGAAGCTGCCGGACATGCACCCATTATTGCCGACCCTGATTATGCTGCTTACCTGAAATTTTTTGGCGAAATTGGAGCCAAAGCCTTTTCCTCAGCACGCGATTATCAGTTGTATGAAGCCATCCGACACCTTTCCATCCTCAAAGCCGACCCTTATAGTACTAAAGCCGATATTACAGAAGCTGAACATCACCTTAAGCATCTGGATGAAAATATGGGAAAACCCAGCGAAATGGCGCGTATCCGAAATCTCCACTGGTGGACCGTGGAATATGGGTTGATTGGTGATGTGAGCGATTTTAAAATTTATGGCGCCGGCTTACTATCCTCCATAGGCGAAAGCATGAATTGTATCAAACCTGCTGTCAAGAAACTGCCGTATTCCATAGCTGCCGCAGATTTTGGCTTCGACATCACCAATCAACAGCCACAACTGTTTGTAACGCCCGACTTCCAGCACCTGAATAATGTACTGAATCAGTTTGCCGATGGCATGGCTTTAAGAACCGGCGGAATCAATGCGCTGGAGAAAGCTGAGGAATCAGAAAATACGGCAACCCTGCAATTGGATTCAGGCTTGCAGATTTCGGGCACTTTCATCAACTCAATCGTAAAATCCGGCAAGGTTATTTACCTTAAAACGGAGGGACCAAGCCAGCTGTGCTTCAGGAACAAAGAAATCCCCGGTCACGACAAAGCCTATCATTCACAAGGATTTGGCAGCCCGATAGGGTGGCTTGCGGATGGCCGGAAACTGTCAGAAATGAGCCGGGGCGAGCTTGAATCGAACAACATCACCACAGGCGCCAGGGTAACATTTAACTTCGAGAGTGGAATTACCGTTAAAGGTGTAGTGGAATACCTTCTGAACATGAATGGACAAAACCTGTTATTGGGCCTATCTGATTGTATGGTTAAATTGGGTGAGAAAACGCTTTTCAAGCCGGAGTGGGGACTTTATGATATGGCCATAGGGGCATCAATTACTTCGGGGTGGCCAGGCCCGGCAGATCCGGAGGCATTTGGCTATCATTTCGAAGCCCCATTTGAACGCACCCATAAAATTGAGTATGATGCGCAGGCATTAAATCTTCACTTTTATTATCAATTGCTGCGGGACGCCCGCGAAAAAGAGGACGATACCTTTGATTTTCAATCCTATGCAGAAGAAACCATCGTTTTGTTCCCCCATGAATGGCTTTTACTCACCGAACTTTATGAGTACCTAATATTCCGGAATGCTCCAATGGAGTTGCGGTCCCGCATCATGAATCAACTTCTGTATTTAAAAAAATGCAGCAGTAAATACGCAACGCTAATTGATGATGCACTGGCATTATTGGAAAAATAGATTAATTTTTCATAGCACCTGACCGGCCTTCGGCAATCTATAATTCAGCATCACCATACACTATCGTTACAGAAAAACAGAAACGGACACATCGTTCAGTGTACCCTCTTGTTCAAACAACCAGGAGTTAAATCTTCTATTACTCATGACAAAAACATTCCTTGTTCGAAAAAATGGCGTAAATTAGGGACGTTAAAGACATTTTTATGGAACTTCCGCTACTAAAAGAAGTCGTAATTATACTCGGCTTATCCGTACTGATTATACTGGCCTTTCAACGGTTGAAAATGCCATCGATCCTTGGCTTCTTAATCACCGGAATCATTGCAGGGCCTAATGGACTGGGACTAATTGCCGCCTCCCACGAAGTAGAGATACTCTCAGAAATGGGTATCATATTCCTGCTGTTTATAATTGGTATTGAATTTTCAATAAAGGGGCTTTTACAGGTAAAGCGAACAGTGCTTACCGGTGGCCTTATGCAGGTTGGAGGAACCATTGCGCTCACCTTATTGGTTGCCTGGCTACTTGGGCTTTCTGTTCCACAGGCCGTCTTTATGGGCTTCCTCATCTCCCTCAGCAGCACAGCCATTGTGCTGAAAATGCTACATGAGCGCGGAGAAATGGCATCCCCACACGGGCGCATAGCTTTAGCCATACTTATTTTTCAGGATATTATCGTTGTCCCCATGATACTTATTACGCCGCTGCTTGCCGGCAATGGAGGCAACATCTGGATAACCTTACTGATACTTATGGGAAAATTCGCCCTGGTGGTGGGACTGCTGGTGTTACTGGCACGCTATCTGGTGCCTTTTTTGCTCGACCGCGTGGTAAAAACCCGCAGCCGTGAATTGTTTATACTTACGATTGTCGTACTATGTCTGGCCACCGCATGGCTTACCTCTTCGGTGGGACTTTCCCTCGCGCTGGGCGCTTTCTTTGCCGGACTGATTATTTCAGAATCCGACTACAGCCATCAGGCTACGGCCAACATTATGCCATTTCGGGAAATCTTTATCAGTTTCTTTTTCGTATCGGTAGGAATGCTGCTTGACCTCAATTATTTCCTGAACAACATAGTCTTACTGCTCCTTTTTACCCTGGGGGTGATTTTGCTGAAATCAATCGTTATCATCATTTCAGTAATACTGATGCGATATCCCCTGCGCACCGCGCTGATATTGGGATTTACCCTTTTTCAGGTAGGAGAATTTGCGTTTTTATTGTCCACCATCGGTATGAGGAACAACCTGCTGAGCCCGGATGTTTACCAGAATTTTCTCGCGATCTCGGTACTAACCATGGGGCTAACTCCATTTCTGGCTTCCTGGGCTTCTGCCATAGCTGATAAAATTATTCGCGCGGGCCTGCCCACAAACATACGCCGACGGCTTATATTGTTTCAGAATAGTAAGAAACTGCACCCTGAAGCAAATATTGCTGATTTAAAAGACCACCTTATTATTATTGGCTTCGGGATAAACGGGCGTAATCTGGCCAGGACAGCTCAACAGGCAGGCATTCCATTCGTAGCTATTGAACTTGACCCCGACATCTTTAATCAAGCCAAAAAAGAAGGTTATCCTATTGTTTTCGGGGATGCTGCTGATGACCTTATACTGCAGACGGTTCATGCCTATGAAGCAAGGGTGGTGGTGGTGGCCATTTCTGATCCCCAGGCAACAAAGCAGATTATTTCTCACCTGAGACTGATTACTGAAACTGCACATGTGATTGTAAGACTTAGGTATATCCATGAAATGGAAAGCACATTATCACTCGGTGCCGATGAGGTGATTCCGGAAGAGTTTGAGACTTCTATTCAGATTTTTACGCGGGTTTTAAGCCGTTATCTTGTTCCTTACGATAAAATACAATCATTGGTGAGCCACATACGGGCGCACAATTACGAGGTTCTATGTGGTAAAAAACCAGACTCTCCTTATCCTCCCCATCTTCAGCCCCAAATACCCGACATGGTATTTGTTGCCCTGCCGGTACAGCGTGCAGCCGGAAAGATGATTGGTAAATCTATTGTGGACAGCGGCCTCCGGAACAAATTTAACGTTACCGTGCTGGCCATACGCCGCAACAACCGCTACCTCACCCAAATTACGCCCGACATGACCATTGAAACCGACGATATGCTCTACCTGTTTGGCAGCCCCAGGAAGATTGCGGAGGTGAATAAGTATTTTATTTTGGATTGAGGGTTATGCTGTTTTGTAATATATGAGCATCACAAAACCAGAACAATACAATAATAGACCTCAATAAACCAGCGAAGTTGCCCAGGCAGATTTTTTAAGGCCATTGCTTTGCTCCGCTCAGTTAAAATAGTTGACGGGAAATTACTCTTTGACCTTTTCTTTATACTTTTGTTTGGAAAGTGGGGATAATCCCTTGACTTTATAAACTATACCAAATTAAACCTATGAGAATAATAATAGTCGCGTTGACAATTTTACTTTCGGCATCTGTTTCTGCTCAGACTGGAGATAAAAACTTCATTGATCAAAATTACATTGAAGTAACCGGAAAGGCGGAGATTGAAGTCGTACCGGATCAGATTTATTTAAAAATTGATCTGGACGAAAAAAAAGTTAAGAGTAAACAATCAGTTCTTGAAATTGAGAAGTCAATGATTCAAATACTCACGGAAATCGGTATTGATGTGAAAAAAGACCTTGCAATCAAAGATTTTGCAAGTAATTTTCAATCCTATTGGCTTGTAACATCTGACATTTTTGTAAAAAAAGAATATCAACTATTGGTTCATGATGCCGCTACAGCAGGAAAAGTGTTTGTTGAACTGGAGAAAATTGGTATTTCTACGATTACAATCGACAAATTAGACCATTCAAAAATCAGAGAATACAGAAAAGAAGTTAAAATTGATGCGATAAAGGCAGCCAGGGAAAAAGCAAATGACCTGGCCATGGCTATTGACCAGAGTATTGGACGAGCATTATTCATTGAAGAAATCGAAAGAAACAACAATTACTTATCTAATACACTTTCTGGGAAAGTTGCAGGAGTAACAATCAGGGGTTCACAGCGTGTTGAGCAATCGATTTCTGACCCACAAACTTTAGTGGTAGATTTTGAAAAAATAAAGATTGAATATTCAATCCTTTGCAGATTTGAGTTAAAGTAAAGCCAGGCTCACAACTTATTAAGCCTTAAAAGCCTCTCCCGGTTAGCTCGAAAAATGAGCTTGAGATAGTATTTGCAGAAACCTATCCGCACATATCCACATCAGTCGGCATGACTTTATATACCAACAGTGAATCAAAAAAACTTAAATAATGAAAACCTACCTTGATTGTATTCCTTGTGTTATGCAACAAGCACTTCGCGCAGGGCGAATGGCTACTACAGATGAAAAAAAGCTAAAATTAATTTTAGACAAAACAGGGGATTTAATAAAAACCATCACCATGGAAGCGACGCCTGCTGAAACAGGCGCAAAAGTTTATAAAATTGTAAATGAAATTACCGGAGTAAGAGACCCATACAAAAACATCAAACAGCAACACATTAAAGAAACGAAAGCCATTTATCCCGAACTTGAGCGAATAATCGATAATTCAGAAGACCAGCTACTTACGGCCATAAAAATAGCCATTGCCGGAAATGTTATTGACCTGGGAGTGAATAAAGCCTTTGACATTGTTACGGATGTAAAAACCATTCTGGCACAGGATTTTGCTATTTTCGACTACCCGGCCTTCAAAGAACAACTGGCCCGAAGCGAAAACGTCCTCTATATTGGCGATAATGTTGGAGAATCCGTTTTCGATAAAATATTGATAAAGGCATTAAAAAGAAAAGTAAAATATGCTGTACGCGCCATTCCCATAATTAACGATGTTACCTGGGAAGATGCGGTTGCCTCAGGAATAGACAAAGTCGCAGAAATAGTTGATTCAGGATGCAAATCACCGGGTGTTATCCTTGATCAGAGCACCCCTGAATTTCTTGAAATGTTCAATACCGCCGGTCTTGTCATCAGCAAAGGACAGGGAAATTTCGAAGGTTTGTCAGGATGTAAGCGGCAGGTTTTCTTTATGCTTAAAGCAAAATGCCGGATTATCTCAAACCACATTGGTGTTGAAGAAGGTTCTATTATTCTGAAGGAGCATAGGTTTTAATCCACTATATGGAATAGTATAACTCCTGACTTTCATCCTTGTTAAAGATGGCCTATGTCTAGCCATAACCCCTACAAAACACGGATACACTGGATGATATTGACTTTATAAAGCATTGCTTAACTTTTATAAGGCAGGGTATAGAGCTGGTTCAAAACCGTATTAACTTATTAATTCACACGTCTTACTATAAGATTTATAACATCGTTACCAATAGCCTGTCCCCGATAAATACCAGATAATTGGCTACCTTTGACATCTAAAAACTAACAGCAATGCGCAAATGGATGCATATCGCAATTAAAACCCGTTTAAACGCTGTTTAAGCACAGTCACATTAATGTAAAATTCACAGTCCAAACAATCAAGAATTATGCATCCAAAGAAAAATCAACAAGAAAAAGCAAGGCTACATCCCCGAAACAAAAACCGGGGGAAATATGATTTAAGTGCATTGGTCATTTCGACTCCTGAATTAAAAAAACATATAATACCTAACACATTGGGGGAAGAATCGGTCGATTTTTCAAACCCGGTTGCGGTTAAACTGCTGAACAAAGCACTGTTAAAGCATTATTACGGAATTAAAAACTGGGAATTCCCGGATGAAAATTTATGCCCGCCCATACCTGGAAGAGCAGATTACCTTCATCATATTGCTGATATTTTAGGCGGAGAGAATTTTGGCACCATCCCAATGGGTGATAAAATCACTTGTCTTGACGTTGGAGTCGGGGCAAGTTGCATTTACCCAATCATTGGCGTGACAGAATACGGCTGGAAATTTATTGGAGCTGATATTGATGCAAAATCGTTAGAATCAGCAAAGAACATTGTCAATTTTAATCCATTACTTAAAGATAAGGTTGAGTTTAGATTGCAAGAAGACAGAAACGATGTTTTTTTCGGAATATTGGGGAAAGAAGAAAAAATTGATCTATCTGTATGTAATCCACCTTTTCATTCTTCTTCTGAGGTTGCTCAGGAGAGCGCCCGAAAGAAAGTCAGGAATCTTTCAGGGAAAACTGAAAAAACACCTGAACTCAATTTCGCCGGAATCAGCAATGAACTTATATGTGATGGCGGAGAGTATAAATTTATTCAGAATATGGTCAGGGAAAGTAAAAAGTTCGCTAAAAACTGTTACTGGTATTCAACCCTGGTATCCAAACAATCTAATCTCAAAGGAATTTATAAAGCATTAAACGCAAATGAAGCCATTCAGGTTAAAACTATTCCCATGGGAACAGGAAATAAATCCAGCCGGATTGTAGCCTGGACATTTCTTTCAGGGGAAGAACAAAAAGAGTGGAGAGAAACCAGATGGAATCCATTGGTAAAGAATTAACGCATAATGCATAACAAGCATACAACTCACTGATCTTAGTTACGTAATGGTGGCTTTTTAACCACTGAGGCACGAAGAATCACTAAGATATTTATTGCTTAGCAATCATTAAACATGGCAATTGGTTGAATATGCCTGAATTGGTGGTTGGAGCCATGACCTATATGACAACTATTAAGTGCAAAAAAGTATCGTATGCCAATTTATTGATGGAATAAATCATGCATCACTTTATTCACTGATTTCTTATTTGGCAAGCTATTTTGAAAAGCTATTTCGAAAACACGTACTGTATAATATTTGCTCCCATTCTCAATGCTTTCGTGCGGTTTTCTTCGGAATCATTGTGCACACTGGCATCTTCCCAGCCATCGCCCAAATCGGTTTCGTAGGTGTATAGACAGACCAATCTGCCTTCCCAGGTCAGGCCAAAGGCTTGTGGCGGTTTAGCATCATGCTCATGGATTTTGGGAAGGCCTGAGGAGAATGGAAATTTCTGGCTGAAAATCGGATGAGAGAAAGACAATTCTATAAAATCGAGCTCAGGGAAAACCTTTTTCATCTGCGGCCGCACGTAAGGATCCATGCCATAATTGTCGTCAATATGCAAAAAACCACCGGCAAGCAGATAATTACGTAAATTGGATGCTTCCTGCTCATCAAAAATTACATTTCCATGACCAGTCATATGTACAAAGGGATAATTATAGATATCCTTACTTCCGGCATCCACCGTAGCATAATCAGGATCAATATTTGTATTTAACTGGCTGTTGCAGAACGCTATAAGATTGGTCAATGAAGTAGGGTTGGCATACCAGTCTCCACCACCCTTATATTTAAGCAGTGCAATCTGAACAGGCGCATAAGGCATCAAGGCCACGCTCACTAAAAGGAGTATAAAGAATAAATATAATGTTGTTTTTTTCATAGATTCATCAAATATTATTCATTGATCAGGTTCACCATCATGCAGGCCGCAAGAGCAGCAGTTTCTGTTCTCAGTCGTGATTTACCAAGACTTACCGGAACAAATCCTCTTTCTTTGGCTTTTACAACTTCGGCTTGACTAAAATCGCCTTCAGGTCCAATCAATACCATTACATTTCCCTTAGGGTTACAGATATCTTTCAGGTGAAGTTTTACTGCATCATCAATCCAGGCAATGAACAATTCCTCCGGCAGATCGGGCCGATTCATCAGCGTATCAAAGGTAATGGGTTCGTGAATTTCGGGCAACCACGCCTTTAATGACTGCTTCATGGCAGCGATGGTCACTTTTTCGAGGCGATCGATACGCAATCGCTCCCGTTCGGAATGTTCGCAGTAAAGGGGAATGATCCGGTCTATTCCTATTTCTGTAGCCTTTTCAACAAACCACTCGTAACGAGCAATATTTTTGGTAGGAGCCACTGCAATGGTCAGATGGTAATCCTTTTTAATTTCAACATACACCTTAACCAGGCTGATAGTACTCTTTTTGTGATGAACATCTTCAAGGACAGCATCTGCAAAATGACCTACCCCATCAGTGAGCCTAACTTTATCACCTGATTTTAAGCGCATGACTTTTATGTGGGATGATTCCACTTCCGACAAGGTATGAAGGACTTCCCCGGCTTCAAAACTTTGCCGCAGGTTAAGGCCATTGGTATAAAACAGGTGCATGTACAAATGATATTTGATACAAAAGTAGGTAAAAGAAGGTGTATTGCGGCTAAAGCGTGACAAACAGGAACAACCGAAGTGGCAAAATTTCTTTAAAAGCCAATCCCGGAAAACAGAAATTAAACTTCCGGAATCAGTAAATTTCAGCTTTCTCTATAAAAATTAATGGTTTCATTTAGCACATCCGTAAAAAGCTGACTGAGACTTATGCCAATGTTTGCAGCTTGCTGGGGAACAATGCTTGCCTCGGTCAATCCGGGAATGGTGTTAACTTCCAAAAAATAATAACGGCTACCCTTACTAAAACCTTCCGGTGTGAGAATATAATCAAACCGCACAATGCCCCGGCAATTAAATTTACGGTACAAGTCCAACGATAAACCGGTACATTCATTAGCAAGTTCAGGACTGATGCGTGCCGGGGTTATTTCCTCTGACTTTCCCTTGTATTTGGCTTCGTAATCAAAAAACTCATTCTTCGGAATAATCTCGGTTAATGGCAATGAAATAAGCTGACCTTCTTTTTCATAAATACCACAGGTTATTTCTACCCCTGGGATAAATTCCTGAACAAGCACTTCAGCATCTGCTTCAAAAGCAAGCGCAATAGCCGTTAGCAATTCTTCACTGGTTTTTACCTTCGAAATACCCACGCTTGAGCCATTGCTGTTCGGCTTTACAAAACATGGAAGACCAGTCACCTGAAGGATGGCCTCAACATCAGGGATATCACGTTTGTGAAGATAAACCGTCCGGGCAGTATTTACCTTATATGCCCTGGCCAGGCCATCACTGAAAAACTTATTGAAAGTAATTGCAGAAGTTGCCCTTCCGCAGGTGTTGTAAGGAATGCCCATCATATCAAGGTAACCCTGAAGCTTACCGTCTTCACCGGGGGTACCGTGAATGGCAATGAACGCCGCATCAAAAATTACTTTACCAGATGGCAGCAGAATGGAAAAATCATCAAGGTTTATTGCATATTCATTACCGTCAGTTGCCTGATAAACCCAGTTTTTGACACCAATTACGATTTTATAAACATTAAATAAATTTTTATCTATGTGATTATAAACCACTTGTCCACTCTCAGCAGAAATTTCAAATTCTCCGGAATACCCCCCGGTAAGCAAGGCAATGTTTTTCTTCATATAAATTTGATTAAGAAAAGGGCAGGCAAATTTACCACAAAGCTGATAAAGTGACACCAAACCTGCAAATATTAATTTAATGAACAGGCTCCGGCTTGCTATTGAATTTCAGGGGAAATCCATACCTTTGTTTTTAATTCATCCTTTTGATTAACCTTTGAAAACATTTGTATGAAAAAAATCTTTAGTCTGCTTTTTGTAGTTGCACTTTTTACAGCCTGCAATTCTTCCGGCACCAAAACCCAAGCAAAATCCCCACCCGATCTGGCTGCTGTTAAAACCGTTCAACTCCATGTTACCGGAATGACCTGCGAAGGTTGTGAAAACACCGTCATGAGCAAAGTTAACGAAATAGATGGCGTAACAGAAAGCAAAGCATCACACGTTGCAGAACTGGCCACAGTAAGTTTTGACTCTACCCGCACCAACATAGCCGCAATAAGCGAAACTATTAACAAACTGGGCTATGCGGTTGAAGGTGAAGTGAAAGCAGCGAATCCCCAATCACCGGAATAATTTCACCCGAGACTTATAAGAAAACCAGAAATTAATTAGAAATCGTCCCACCGGTTCTCCAATTACTCTTAAACAAAATCCCCTGCTTGGGGATTTTTTGTTTAAACTTACCCCAAAAACTCCGGCACTAATTCAATTAAAATTGCACAGACATCTATTTAATATACATATTGTTCATATATTCATATATATTTACTGGCCATACTTTTATTTTTAATCATTGTTATTCAACCAAATAACCACCTTAAGTACACGTTTCACTATCCTTCCTTATTAAACAATTTAGAATGCTTCTAAATTAAGTAAAGCATTACAATCTATAAATGTTTATAGATAAATTTGAGGATTATAAAAAAGCAGGCAGACTTACATGAAAAAAAAGAGCATATTCATTAGCGTTTTCAATTTCTATTATGAAGGGTTCCGGAGCATGACGATTGGTCGAACCCTATGGTTGATTATCCTGATTAAATTATTTGTAATGTTTGTTGTTTTAAAAATATTCTTTTTCCCCAATTTTCTGAAAACGAATTTTGAAACCGATGAACAGCGTGGAGATTACGTAATTGAACAGTTAACAAATCCTAAATAAATATTCTATGACTGAAACATTTGACTTTTCATTGATCGATTGGTCGCGTGGGCAATTTGCACTCACGGCCATGTATCACTGGATTTTCGTTCCCCTCACGCTAGGGCTTGGCTTTATCATTGCCATTATGGAGTCTATTTACGTGAAGACCGGCAATGAAGAATGGAAGCGGATCACAAAATTCTGGATGACCATTTTTGGTATTAACTTTGCCATTGGGGTAGCCACTGGCATTATCCTTGAATTTGAATTTGGCACAAACTGGTCGAATTACTCCTGGTTTGTGGGGGATATTTTTGGCGCACCGCTTGCCATTGAGGGCATTATGGCCTTCTTCCTTGAATCCACCTTTATTGCCGTTATGTTCTTCGGCTGGAACAAAGTAAGCAAGAAGTTTCACCTTCTTTCCACCTGGCTGGTGGCTTTTGGAGCAAGTCTTTCGGCCCTGTGGATACTGGTTGCCAATGCTTGGATGCAGATGCCCGTTGGCATGAAGTTTAACCCCGACACAGCACGGAATGAAATGGTCAACTTCTGGGATGTACTCTTGTCGCCTATGGCAGTGAGCAAATTCACCCACACCATATCTTCTTCCTATCTGCTGGCTGCAATTGTGGTTATCGGCATCAGCTCCTGGTTTCTGCTTAAAAAACGTCACCTGACTTTTGCCAAGAGAAGCATCGTAGTAGCTGCCGTCTTTGGCTTGGTTACTGCAATATTCACAGTATTAACCGGCGATTACAGTGGCACCGTTGTAGCCAAAAATCAGCCCATGAAGTTTGCAGCCTTCGAAGGCTTATATCACGGACAACGCGGCGCCCCATTGGTGGCACTTGGTGTTGTTTCCTCTTCGCCCGATGATCCGGGCAATGAGAATATCAAAGACTTTGTCTTCAAGATTGAGATTCCGAACTTCCTGTCATACATGGCATTCAGAGACTTTGATGCCTTTGTACCCGGAGTGGTAGACCTGATGGAAGGCAATGAGGAGCATGGCATCATGTCGGCAGCTGAAAAAATAACACGCGGCAAACTTGCCATAGATGCGCTGGCCGAATATAAAGCAGCAAAAAAAGCCAATGACAGCGAAAAACTTACCGAAGCCCAATCCATTCTGGAAGAGAATTTCCAATATTTTGGGTATGGCTACTTTGTTGATGACCCGTCACGTTTGGTGCCAAATGTTCCGCTTACCTTTTATAGCTTCCATATAATGGTAGCTCTGGGGTTCTGGTTTCTGGTGTTTTTCGCCATAGTACTGCTACTCGTATACAAAAACAAAATCTCCCAGGCCAGGTTCTGGCTTATCATGGGGATTGTAAATATTCCATTGGCATATATTGCTTCCCAATCGGGCTGGGTTACTGCCGAAATGGGCCGTCAACCCTGGGTAATCCAGGATCTGATGCCCACAATGACAGCCGTTTCACACCTTGATGTAAACGCAGTCATCACCACTTTCATCCTGTTTGCAGTTGTTTTTACTTCACTATTGATTGCCGAGCTCAGGATTATGTTTAAAACCATTAAGAACGGACCTAAACAAGGAGGAAATTAAGATGTTTGAAACTTTAACACTATTCACATTACAACAGTATTGGTGGGTCATCATCTCATTACTCGCCAGCCTGTTGGTTTTCCTTATGTTTGTTCAGGGTGGTCAAACCCTAATTTACACGCTTGGAAAAACAGCTACGGAACGATCAATGATTGTCAACACCCTTGGCCGCAAATGGGAACTCACTTTCACCACACTGGTAACTTTCGGGGGCGCATTCTTTGCCTCATTTCCCTTATTCTACTCCACCAGTTTTGGGGGTGCTTACTGGGTTTGGATGGCCATCTTGTTTGCCTTTATTGTACAGGCTATTTCCTATGAATACCGCAGCAAAGCCAACAACTTTCTGGGGAAAAGAACGTACGAAACCTTTCTTTTTATCAACGGTGCTTTAGGAACCATTCTTATTGGAACAGCCGTTGGCACCTTCTTTAATGGAGCAATGTTTTCAATGGATAAGATCAACATTACCTCCATTTACGATTCAGCTATTTCACGTTGGATGGTTCCCACCCATGGACTTGAAGCGGTGCTGAACTTCCACAATGTAGCCCTGGGCTTATCGGTATTTTTCCTGGCAAGGGTGTTGGGCATCCTTTACATTGCAAACACGGTAAACGATGAAAACATACTGGCACGTTCACAAAAACAAATGTGGTACAATGCCATTCCCTTTTTGGTATTTTTCCTCTATTTCGTCATTCACCTGATGCTTAAGCAAGGATTTGCCTATAATGCAGAAACCGGAGAGGTTTTTATGGAACCCTATAAATACTTCCACAACCTAATTCAGATGCCGGTTGTATTGGTCATTTTCCTGGCAGGTGTTCTACTGGTACTGGCCGGTATCGCACAGTTTCTTTTCTGTCGCAACCTCAGGGCATTCTGGTTCTCGGGCAGTGGTACAGTACTCGCTGTGATGGCACTATTTCTTATTGCCGGACTAAATCACACCGCCTTTTACCCATCATTGCACAACCTTCAGGAATCATTGACCATCGAAAACAGCTCTTCAAGTCATTACACATTAACCGCCATGAGCTATGTTTCGTTATTTGTTCCGGTGGTTATTGCCTACATCGCAATTGCCTGGCGATCCATCAATAACAAGCCCATCGAAAAGCAAGACCTGGAAGATGAAAATTCCCACATTTACTAAAAACAAAAAACGATAAAAGATGTACCTCGATAAAATCCTTTGGTTGCTGGCATGGCCGGCTATGATCATTTTTTCATACTATCTGGTGCTTTACGCACTAAAAAAGCTTGACAAACAAATCAAGGAGGATACTCTGGGAGAAGACACCCATCCCTGATCAGGGAAAAGCCTGAACTTAGAAAGATTGACTTAAAGTCATTCCATCTTCATATGTACCAATTGCGAGGGCATTCCATGCGGATGCCCTTCTCTTTGAGTAGGATGAAACAAAAACTTTTTAAAATTATTTGAAAATAGCATCCTGAAAACAACTATTTTTGCTTTTTACAATCCAATAAACAAATCTCGTATTCCATGAAAAGATTTTTTAAATCCGGCGTAACGTTGCTGGCACTCATGTTTATTCTATTGAACCAATCGCCTGCCAAAGCTCAGAAACTTCCTGCCGATGCAGCCACCTATCCTTACTGGATTGAAATGATGCAGGATCCAGATGCCAATTTCTTTGAAACCCAGCAAGCTTTTTACACCTACTGGGAAGGACGTGAAGTTACCAAGGGAAGCGGTTATAAGCCATTTAAGCGTTGGGAGTACTGGATGCAACAACGCGTTGATATACTGGGCAATAAACCAGCTGCCGATCGCAACATAAGGGCATACAATGAATACACAAGCACCCACAGCACACGGGAATCAGCTGGCGACTGGACCTCATTGGGGCCTTTTGACGTGCCATCAGGAAACAATGGCTATAGAGGGCTGGGCAGGATAAATGCTGTTGCATTTCATCCCACTGATGCCAATACAGTATTTATTGGTGCACCTTCGGGAGGTTTCTGGAGAACCGATGACGGTGGACTAAGCTGGACAACACAAACCGATATTCTGCCAACCCTTGGCGTTTCAGCCATCGTGGTCGATTTTGCAAATCCTGATATTATATATATGGGCACCGGCGACCGTGATGCCGGAGATGCACCCGGTCTGGGCGTATGGAAGAGCCTTGACGGCGGCCTTACCTGGGCAGCTTCAAATACCGGCATGGGCAATACAACCGTAGCCCGCTTACTTATTCATCCTACCGACAATACAATGCTATTTGCAGCCACAGCCGGAGGTATATTTAAATCGACAGATGCCGGAGCAACGTGGTATAAACCTACTGGAGGAAATTTCAAAGAATTGGTACTTAAACCCGGCAACCCCGAAATCATGTATGCTGCTGCAGGCGGCACATTCTACCGGTCAGAAGATGGAGGAGAAAGTTTCACCACCATCAATACTGGCTTACCTGGTGGCTCAAGGGGCGTAATCGGTGTTTCAGAAGCCGATCCTGAAGTCGTTTATTTCCTCCTAACCAATCAGGAGTCCTATAAAGGAATCTACAAATCCATCGATTCAGGGCTATCTTTTACTGAACGCTCCACCTCCCCCAATATTATGGCATGGGATTGCAGTGGCGGATCGGGAGGTCAAGCCTGGTATGACCTCGACATTGCAGTAGACCCAACCAATGCAGATGTAATCTTCGCCGGTGGCGTCAACTGCTTTAAATCCACTAATGGTGGTTCATCCTGGAATATCACTTCTCACTGGTATGGCGGATGTAATGTACAATCGGTTCATGCTGACCTTCATATACTCGAATACAATCCGATAAATAACAGGCTTTATGCCGGGAATGATGGTGGAATTTACTGGACGTCAAACAGTGGACAGACCTGGAGTGAAATCACCAATGGCCTTACCATCAGTCAGGCATACAAGATTGGTCAGAGTGCCACCAATAAAGATCTTGTGATCAACGGTTATCAGGACAATGGCACCTCTACTTATACCGGATCAAGCTGGGTTGCTGTGGGTGGTGGAGATGGCATGGAATGTGCGTTTGACCCCACGGATGATCGCTACAGTTATTCTACCGTATATTATGGATCCATCAACCGGATTTATAACAATAATTCACAGGGACAAATAGCAGGTGAAGGTTCAAATGGAATCACCGAAGGCGGCGCATGGGTTACCCCTTTCCTCATCGATCCTTTTGATGGAAATGTCATGTTTATCGGGTACAAAAATATCTGGCGAAGCACAAATATCAAGACCGGAAATACCGACAATGTAAGCTGGACCCAGATTTCAACCATTGGTGGAGGAAATAAGGCGGTAATGGCACAATCAAGAGCAAATACAGAGATAATGTATGTGTCGGGTGGAAATCAATTGAATCGCAGCGATAATGTTAAAGACGACAATGTTCAATGGACCAACCTCTCTTCTTTCCTTCTCTCTGGGAACGACATTACCGCAATTGAAGCCAGCCCTGTTGATGAAAATACCGTTTATGTTGTTCAACAAAACCGGATATTCAAATCAACGGACAAAGGGTTTAACTGGTCAGAAATCACCGGCTCATTACCCGATGTTTCAATGAACACACTAACATACTACCGAAACAGTGTGGAAGGACTTTACCTGGGCACTGACATTGGAATTTTTTACCGTGACGACAATATGTCTGACTGGATCATGTTCTCCAATGGTTTTCCGGCAGCCGGACAAGTTACAGAACTTGAAATATACTATGATGCCAATGGCCCGGAAGGAGATGTAATCCGTGCCGGCACTTATGGCAGAGGATTATGGGAGTCTCCGGTGAATTACGGAGCACCTTCAGCTTCTTTCTCCGCATCAGAAACTTTGGTTACCATTGATTGCGAAGTTAATTTCACCGACAATTCGCTGGGTGTTCCTTTTGAGTGGGAATGGACATTTGAAGGTGCCAACACTTCAACTTCAAACCTCAGAAACCCTCAGGGCATTACCTGGAGCACACCTGGTGTATACAATGTCCAACTAATCGTTAGCAACCCATCCGGCAACGATACCATTTTAAAAACTGCTTACATCAATGTTAGTGATGAAATACTGCCAGAAATATCTTTCACTGCCGATAAGAGGGTTTTCTGTTCCAGCGACAACCCAGTGGTCCGGTTTACAGACAACAGCACCCACTGTCCTACAACCTGGAACTGGAGTTTTGATCCATCAGATGTTACATTCGTAAACGGAACATCCGCAACCTCATCAAATCCGGAGGTACTATTCAACGCGCAGACGAATTACACCGTTACCCTTACCGTGAACAATACAAATGGCGCAACCTCGGTTACCCTTGACGATTATATTCAGATTGGGGGCTTTAATGTGCCCTTTGGCGAAACCTGGGAAAGCGGATCAATGTTAGCTAACTCATGGAACATTGAGAACCCCGACAATAAAAGCACGTGGGAATTTGCTCAGGTGGAAGGCAATGCAGGCGGGAATACTGCCATACGAATGAACTTCTTTGATTATTCTGTTGCCCCTGGCCCACGCGACAGGTTAATTTCACCTCCTTTCAATTTCACCGATTTACAATCGGTTTACCTTGGCTTTGATCATGCATATGCCAAACGCTACGCCCAAATCACCGACTCTCTGATCATATTGGTTTCATCAGATTGTGGCGATACATGGCAAAGGATATTCTCCATTGGAGAAGATGGCACAGGCAATTTCGTTACACATGAAGTCATTGATACTGCAGTATTTGTTCCTGCTTTAGCAGCTGACTGGTGCGGTGCTCCCGGAAATCCAGCCTGCAACCTAATCGACCTGAGTCAATTTGCCGGCACTCAAGATATCCGTATCGCTTTTGAATCGGTACACCGCAGGGGAAATGGCCTGTATCTCGACAACATATTCCTTACTGACCTGGTGAACACTTTTGAAGTTGACACCAATTCTGATGGCATTACCCTCTTCCCCAATCCCACCAGCGACGTGCTCAATATCCGTTCAAAGATGGAACTCCACAATGCCATGCTGCGTATTGTAAACGTATCAGGCCTGACAGTTTCAACCCAAAAACTGGGCGATGGACGTTCATGGGCAATAGCAACTTCAAATCTTGCTAAAGGAATTTACATACTGCAGATAAACACAATCAATCAAACTTTTACTGAAAAGCTGATTATTGAATAACCTAATAATAAAGCAACCGAAACAGCCACTTTACCTCTTGTAATGTGGCTGTTTCTTTTAATATCATTTATTAAATAACCTTGTTGCATTCACCGATTTATAAAAATAATGGCCCCATTTAACTTTCGTATTTTTAGTATTTTTGTCAACATTTTTTCTTAATAAACCAACCCATTCATCCATGGAAAAACGACTGATGGTTTTCACATTGCTTATGACACTCTGTTTAACACAGGTGAAAGCACAAACAGAAATTGATGAACGTGCCATGTTGAACTTTAAAAAAGGGCTGAGTTTCAACGCACCTGACAGCATTTTTGGTGTCAACCTGCGCTTCAGGATGCAGAACCGTGCCAACTTTATTTTTGATGATGAAGCAGAGCTGCAGAACATTGAAGCAAGAGTAAGCCGGTTACGCTTACGATTTGATGGTTATGTACTTAGCAGCAAAATATCATATTACATACAACTATCGTTTACACGTGGCGACCAGGATTGGGACAATTCGCATCTCCCCAACATTGTGCGTGATGCTATGGTTTACTATCGCTTCAGCCCAAAATTCTATATGGGATTTGGGCAGGGTAAACTACCAGGCAACCGTCAGCGCATTATTTCAAGCGGCCAACAGCAAATTTGGGATCGCTCCAGTGTCAACTCGAATTTCACCCTGGACCGGGATTTTGGCCTTTTTGCCTATTATTCCAGCAACATCAGTGGATTTTATTACAACTTAAAAGGGGCGGTTTCAACAGGTGATGGGCGAAACCAATTGATTACTGACAAAGGGTTAGCTTATACCGGGCGCATTGAATTTCTGCCATTAGGGCAATTCAAAAACAACGGTGACTTTTCGGAGGGAGATCTGGAATTTGAAACAACACCCAAAATTTCAATCGCCGGAGGATATTCCGTCAATCAGAATGCACTAAAAACCAGAGGAACCATAGGGACTGAACTTTACGAAAGCCGCGATTTGCAATCGGTTTTCGCAGATGTAGTGGTTAAATATCAGGGATGGGCATTATCGTCAGAATACATCAACCGCAATACATCGCAATCACCATTCACTTACAACTCTGGCGATTCCACACAAATGGCATGGGTAGTCACCGGGCAGGGTATTAATACACAGCTGAGTTACTGTTTCCCAAATTACTGGGAAATTGCCGCCCGCTATTCCGTTGTGAAGCCCAACGATGAAATCAAATACGCTGCCCTTCAGGATTCCTATTATATTTTAGGTGTAAATAAATATGTACGCAAACACCTCACCAAGTTTCAGGGATTTATCGGCTACCGCGACCAGACCTCCCGCGTTCCTCAACTAACAAATTCATCTAACTTTTTATTGGTTTTCCAGGTTGAACTCGGAATTTGAGCAAGTCATTTGCTTGCCAGGTAGTCTTCTGTTAATTGTTTATTGGAGCCAACAATAGCTTTAACCTTCTAACTATCAACACAATTCATTCAGAAAGTTATCCAATTTACCCAACACCTCCGGGAAGCTCCTTCTGCCAAAGCCAATGCGCAGGTATTTCCCCTGATACTCAAACATCTCAGCAGGCACAGTCATTATACCCGTCTCCCCCACCAAACGATTACTGAACTCCATCGTTGATCCGGGAATATTCAATTTAACAAAAGCAACAGAACCTGACCTTGGAGGCACGAAGGATAGCAATGATTTGTGGCCCGACACAAAATTGGCGAACAGCTCAATATTGGCTTTGATTTTATCGATATTGGGTTGAATGAATTTTTCGGCATGGTTAAGGGCAATTATGGACAGAATTTCGGCTGGGGCACTACTGCATATGCTCAGGTAATCCTTAAATGCAAGCACTTTATTTAAGAATTCTATATTTCGGGCGACCATCCAGCCAATGCGTAATCCAGCAAGGCCAAATGATTTGGAAGTCCCCCACAAGCTGATGCCTTTTTCATACAGATCAGAAACCGGCGGCAATTCAGGCATATCGCCAACAATAAGTTTCCGGTACATTTCATCCGAAAATATCCAGGCATCCTGTCGATCAGCAATGCGGATGATTTCATCCAATTGGTTACGCGTAAGGTATGCCCCGGTGGGGTTATGTGGAAAGTTAAGAATAATGAGTTTTGTGTTATGCTGCACCAATTCCCCGAGAACTCCTGTATCAAACTCCCAGGTGATGGGATTGGGTTGCCAGTATGAAATTTCGTGGTTCAGGGATTTCACAACCTCAGTCAATGACTGATAGGCGGGCGAAACAACAATTACATGATCTCCCGGCTGGAGCAACACATTCATGCTAATAAAATTAAGCTCACCAGGCGAGCCAACAATTACATTTTCAATATTTTGCAGGTTGTAATTTTGCAATATAGCCTCCCGCAGTAAATGGTGTCCTTCGCTTTCGGTATAACCCAGGCTAAGGTTTTCCCACAATTCCAACTCTTTAGCCGAAGCCTGTTCCAATACATAATTCATAGAATATCCATCACAATCGGAACTGGAAAGCAGGTACTTTGCCGTGAATTCATACTGGGCAAAATAACGTTCGAGTTTAAAGTCGTTAATTTTCATAGAGTTGGGAATACGAAAAGGTTTGAGTTATTAATCCGGATCAGATCATTACCGAAAACATATTTCTTTCACTATATTCTTGCGGTATTACTTAATGATTCTTGTCGAAAAGTAAAGAAAATCAAAAACCTGACACTATGCACCATACCAAAAACATCCAGACCATTCGATCGGAATTTCCTGATACAAATATACCGGTTTGTTTTATGATATATCAAAGAATACAGCCTTGAGCCAGAAATGAAAACCCACAAAAATAAAATCATCCCTCCGCCTGCGCAAAGGGATGATCAATATTATGGATTTTTATTGTTTGACGGACTCTTAACGCAAGGCTTCACGGACTTTTCCCGGACTTTTAACGGTGTTACGTTTGGAATACTCAAATTTTAAGGCATTTTTATCCAGTCCCATAGCTTTTGCAGCAGCAATGGAGAAAACCATCACCTGACGGCCAGAACCTTCATCACCAGCATCCTCCTCTTCCGGGGTAAAAGAGCCTATGTAGGGGTTGGTTCCAGCGGTTGGAACGATCAATTGTCCTTTATAGCGCGCGATAACACTGAAATTGGTATTCCCTTCTACCTGACAATTTGAATAGAGGTCAACCCTGACAATATAACTACCATTTTCAACAATAGCATCTTCACCATAGGTAATGTTCTCATTGTTGATATAATCTAATGCACAGCCAGCATTTGAATCAACATCGAGGAGACCACCGTTCGTAGATTGTTCCATTCCATAATAAATTTCCTCCTCACCTGGTTCCACGAGATGCAAATCAACATCGTTGAGCTTATCCCATGAGCAACTTACCTGAAGATCACCAGTTCCACCTGCAATTCTGGTAACTGTAATGGTTTCATGTGCACTAACCAAACCCTCATCGTCGCGCAAAGCGATTAAAATAACAAATGTGTCCTTTTCCAATGTCTGACTAAACAGCAACACCACCAACTGAACATCACCAGTAGTCAAACTGCTGACCGGACAAATATAATACCCTTCAAGTCCCTGAACACCAATCAAAGCCTCCTTTGCTGCTGAAGCTGATTGAATGGTTATTGGGTTACTTCCACCTTCAAGAATAGAAGTATTACCATAGATACCATCAATTACGGGCATGTTGCCCGAAGTTGCCGCAGCCGGGAATGCAGCACCCTGAAAAGTACTATTCTCGATGGTGAAATAAGATTTTGCGATCAAATTTTCAGTCTGGTCATCATCATCATCCTTATCTTTTTTGCAGGCTGTAAAAACCACCGATGCTGAAATGCCCAAGAATGCCAGTAAAATAATGAGTCTGTTGTTTTTCATTGTTTTCTAGTTTGAGTGATTAAAAAATGAATCATTTTGCTGAATTATCAAATTGAAGCGTTAGTTGTTTAATTGTTTATTCATCAATATATTTTCAAGGGATTCAAGCTCAGCGATTAAAAATGTAATGCATATCATTATTAATTCTTTCAAATCATCACCAGATGAAAGATATTTCATAGCAAATATATAAAAAAAAACACTGTTGTCCGGTAAAATTAATGAGTTAGGAAGTGCATGAAGCACAACCCAACTCATTTTTGTAGTTTTGGGTCACCACAACTTAAAACTACATGGATAAAAGTACACATTTTTTCGGTTCATCG
>JAVEVB010000012.1:0-101263 GCA_034005265.1 Lentimicrobium sp. | reverse complement strand
ATGATCTCAGGATTATTGGCGTACTCATTCCTACCTAAAAAGCCTAGCATTAAGTACGAAACAGTACCCTATAATGGTCAACTTACTCTTTTCTAACCTTTTACTTATATCGAACTCAGGTTACTAGAGTTCTGGAAAGCTATAATGCTTCGCTGTGATTGCATAATCTGAAAAATGAAAAAGTGATGAAAAAATCTTGCGCACGCGTTAGGGCCTGCCCGACTGGCAAATCAAATCGCATAAAATAATAAAACTGAGGCAGGCAGGCAGGCAGAAACATGCGCAAGCACAATCTTGTTAATCGTGTCGAAAACTCAACTATCCGATTTATTTTTGCTTATACGCACTAATTATCACCTACTTTGAAGCAACCCTATTCGACCATTAACCCTTGCATGCCCAAATAAAAAATAATGGTTAAGCGGAATTTGTAATTCCGCTTGAATCTGCTATGGCCCCACTCATATCTTACTTTGCAGTAATTCTTTCAAAAATATCCGATTCGCTCAATAACCCTTGCAGGCTGTCAAAGGGAAGAAAAACACTTATCGGACCAGTCTCCTGACCAGCCAATTCATAGGTATTGTAATGAAATCCAATGCCGTATCCTGTTAAATAGAAATTATCAGAAACGAATACTTCGTTACTGAAAAATCCATTATTCTTAAGATTGGTTGAAGTGTCAAGGTTTAAATTAAGGCAAATTGCCTCCTTAATTTTCTTACTGACTTTTGATTGGTTTTCTTCCGGGAAGAGATCCTGAAGCTTGATTTGGTGGTTAGAACTAAAGTCAAACACCAGATAGCGTGAAATTTCAAGTGCAGCGCTTCCTCCGGTATAGGTATAATCCTGATACTGAAGTGAAACAATATCAGAAGCATTGTAAACTATGGAAGTTACCTTTCGTTTTTCCCAGTTCAGCATTGGATAGTTCTCTGGGCTGTTTATGTCGATGTTTTTTGATCTGTACTGATCAAAATAAGCAGATTGCTCGTTTTGTAACATGGTTTTGGAATCCAAAACTGTTGAGGTGCGAAAAAAGTTACTGTAAAGAAGTGCCTGGAATTTATCGGCTATGTTCTTATTGAGAGATTTTTCAGGAATAACTATGCAGGAATTAAAAACGGCAATCGGCGAATCTGTCGCATCCACCAATGGCTGAACGGATGAAACTGCAGATACCATAAACTGTTGAGTTCCTTCAGGATAAGATTCGGATAGTTCGATTGTTTGCGAATCATTTTCATCCGACCATTTTCCTGTTATTTTGCCGTTTGCATCTAAACGATAGGTAA
Organism: Lentimicrobium sp.; assembly: GCA_034005265.1. GTDB lineage: Bacteria > Bacteroidota > Bacteroidia > Bacteroidales > Lentimicrobiaceae > Lentimicrobium. The sequence continues at coordinate 99,968 of JAVEVB010000012.1, read as the reverse complement.
TCAATATCTTATCAGTTAATTCTCGATATAGAACCAATGAATCAGTGTCAATTAATTCACCGTTAACGGCAATAGGAGATTCTAATCCAGTGTGTAAGAATCCAGATGCTTTCTGACCGTTGATGATAAGATCAACCGATACAGCAAGGTTCTTTTCAGTACTTCCCATCAGGTGTACATACTTTTCCTGTGCAACAAGTGTAGAAAAAGCATAAAAAGTCAAAAAGGCAAAGAGAGTAAGTATTTTTGGTACTTTCATTATGATTTTCATAGGAGTAAAAATTTAATAGTTTTATCGTTCACCGAAAAGTGCTGTGCCTATCCGAACCATATTGCTGCCCTCTTCAATGGCAATAGGGTAATCACTTGTCATGCCCATTGAAATCAGATTAAACATATTATTATCAGCAAAATAGCTTGTTTTCAGATTTTCAAAAAAGCTTTTGAGTGATGCAAATTCGGCGCGTACAACCATCTCATTTTCTGTGAAAGTAGCCATGCCCATTAGTCCACGAATTGCAATATTTTTCAAGGAGGCAAACTCATCGGAGTTTAAAAGTTCAATTATTTCATTTTCATCCATTCCGAATTTGCTTTCTTCTTTGGCGATGTAAACCTGAAGCAGACAATGGATTACGCGTTTGTTACGTATTGCCTGACGGTTGATTTCAATCAGTAATTTCAGGCTATCAACGCTATGGATTAAATGAACAAAGGAGGCAATATACTTTACCTTATTGGTTTGCAAATGTCCTATCAGGTGCCAGCGCACATCAGCGGGCAATTGCGGTTGCTTTTCAATCAATTCCTGCACGCGATTCTCCCCAAAATCACGTAACCCAAGAGAATAGGCTTCTTCCAGCTTTTCAACAGGTCTGGTTTTGGTAACAGCAACCAACTGAACGGATGAAGGAATATGATTTTGAACAGATTGTAAATGATCAGCGAGTGTTTCCATAGGATGCTAAGCTTATTCCTGCAAATTTACTTTAAATAATGGAGGTTTGAGACTGACTATAACTAAAGTTGTCCTATTACATCAATTGTTTCCTTAATTTAGCAAACAAAACGATTCAGGCAATGTCGGCACGCCTTTCTAATTTTACGCAGTTTGCAAATTCATTGCTTCCCCATGAAGTAATTTACCTGAAATCGGTGCAGCAATTTAAAGATGCCCAGAATATTGAGATTCTGGACCTGATTTATCACAATACCCATCATCCTGATCAAACCTTCCCTTACAAAACATCCATTGATAAACGTAAATATTCAAATCTTAAAGCCTGGATCAACGAAAAGTTACAATCCATAAATGTTGATGTGTTCTATGAATGGTTGCTTGAAACAGATATTAAAATAATGACTGACAGTATTTCTCCCCGCGAGGAAGATGCATTGATCAGGTTAATAAGAAATTTTGAAATACCTCCTTATTATTTCATCAGATTGTATGAAATCATCCGTAATTACCGATTCTATTTGCTCATTAGGTTTCGCCATCAGTATAACCGGATTGTAGACCGTTTTTTGACTGACAATCAGCCGCTTTATGCTGAGTGTACTGAAATAAATCGTAAACTTCATGAAGCTACTATTGACATTGTGGACCAGTATGCGCTCAACAAAACGGAATCGCGTAAATGGGAGGCATGGCTTAAGGAGGTGTTTTACAATACCAGTATTGATGGTTTAAACCGATATCTGGCTATTGTGCGGTTAACGCTTATTTATTTCAATTATAAAGAATATGATAAGCTGGAGAAGATATACAATGATCTGGATCAGGTCATGCAGACCGGGCAGTTTTATTCGAGAAGAATTTTATTGAATTATTATTCTAATCGTGTGATGTTACATTCCAAGCGCAATGAATTGGATAAGGCATCTACTTTTGGGTACTTGTCAATACGTCAGCATTCGGGAGATTATCTACATTATGTAAATATCCTTTGCGCTGTATTACTAAGGATGAATCAGAATACGCGCGCCCTCAGGCTTATGCAAGATGCGTTTCCTGAATTAAAGCACACCAAAAGCCCTCACAACAGGGTAGGTTTTGCCTCTTTTTATATCAGGGCATTAAATAAAAACCATCGTGAGAAAGAAGCTGCTGACTATGCCGAAACCTTTCTGAACAATTACAAGGAGGATATATTTGAGTTCAGATGGCACACCTTTTTCGGGGCGTACCTGCAATCTTTAGTTGCGCTGGAAAAATACGGCCGCGTTTTACGGTTGTCACGAAAATATAAATTACTGGAGCAGGAGCAAGATTATAAACTAAGGGCAGTTTACATTCCAACTGTGTCGTGGTATTATTATGTAGCAGCCTATAAAGAATTGGAAATTAACTTAGATGATTTGGTTGACGCAGTCCGTAACCCTGTGATTCCCCTTCTTGCCGATGCCCATAAATGTCGTTTAATGCATGATTTATCCATCGAATTGCATAGCCATGTACCGGAAGTTTTCCGGTCAGATGGAAATATTACGGGATGCATTTTAAATGGTTCCAATTAATAAAGCTTATTTAAATTGCAAAGTCAACCTGGTATATAGTATATTATAAAGCATTATTAAACAGTGCGTTAATACATTATTTGCGCAAAATAGTTAGTAAAGTCAGGCCTGTTTTTCTTTAAGTTCTCCTTTCGCATGATTTCAAATGCGGCTTACTTAGCTAAAACATTCAGACTTTCATAAAAATAAACACATAAATACAAATGAGAAGACTTGAAAATAAAGTAGCCATCATTACCGGAGGTGCTGATGGTATTGGAAAAGCAACAGCTTTAAGATTTTCTTCAGAAGGAGCCATAGCCATAATTTGGGATCTTAACGAAGAAAAAGGCATTAAATTGGTGGAAGACATTCGCATGGAAGGTGGTCAGGCAGATTTCTACAAGGTTAATACTTCTGACTACCAACAGGTTGAATTGAATGCTGGCGCAGTGAATGAAAAATATGGTAAAATTGATATTCTTATCAATAATGCCGGTATTACACGTGATGCCAGTTTAAAGAAAATGAGCATCGAGCAGTGGCAGCAGGTAATAGATGTAAACCTGAGTGGTGTTTTTTATTGCACCAAAGCCATTTCTCCATTTATGATGGAAAAAGGTTGCGGTCGCATCATCAGTACATCCTCCGTTGTAGCCTTGTATGGAAATTTTGGTCAAAGTAATTATGTTGCTACCAAAGCAGGAGTAATTGGAATGACAAAAACCTGGGCACGTGAATTGGGACGAAAAGGCATAACCGCCAATGCCATCGCTCCTGGATTTATTTCCACTGAAATGGTTTCACTTATGCCCGAAAACGTACTTGCTTCCATGTGCGAAAAAGTACCCATGGGCCGTTTGGGTAAACCCGAAGAAATTGCCAGTGCCTTTGTTTTTCTGGCTTCTGATGAAGCTGCTTACGTAAATGGTGCTGTATTAAGTGTTGACGGTGGAATAACCATATAATTTTTTAAACAATGCGAAATGCCATCATACATTCAACAGGTGCTTATGTTCCCGAAAGGGTTGTACCCAATTCATATTTTGATGAACTTCTGGGCGAAAATGTAAGCGACTGGCTGGTAGATAATGTACATATTCATGAGCGCCGTTGGGCTGCTGAAAACGAATCCACCGCTGATTTGTGTATTCCGGCAGCAAAACAAGCCATGGAAAGGGGAGGACTAAAACCAGAAGACATTGATCTTTTGATTATTTCGACAGATACTCCTGAATTCATTTCCCCATCCACCGCATCAAAGGTTCAATATGAACTTGGTATGGTAAATGCCGGCACTTTTGACGTAAATACGGCCTGTTCCGGGTTTGTTACTGCGTTAGACATCGGATCAAAATACATCAGAGCCGACGAGAAATATCGGTACGTAATGGTGATAGGTGCTTATGCTATGAGTAAGTTCCTTAACATGCAGGACAAAAAAACAGTAACGCTTTTCGCTGATGGTGCGGGAGTGGCTATTCTAAAAGCTGAAGAGACTGATAACCAGGGATTTCTTGCAAGCGAGCTACTCACCAAAGGACAGTATTACGGCTATATGGGCATTTATGCAGGAGGTACTTATCAGCCAATAACCCGTGAGGTTGTTGAGAATAAGGACCATTTGTTGAAGTTTGTTCAGAAATTTCCTAAGGAGCTTAATCCTCAAATGTGGAGTAAAATGACCCTCGATCTTACCAAAAGAATTGGGGAGAGTCCACAATCCGTTGATCATTATTTTTTGACCCAAATAAACATCAATAGTATCTGGGAAACAATGGATATACTGAATGTATCCCGTGAAAAAGCCTATACTATTATGCAGTATTATGGCTACACCGGATCAGCCTGTATTCCCCTTGCATTTGACGATGCAGTTACGAAAGGTAAGGTTAAACGTGGCGATTTAGTGGTATTTATAGGCTCTGGAGGTGGATTGGCATTTGCTTCTGCAGCATTCAGGTATTGATACTGAGAACACTTCCCGAATGGTAAGTTTGGAATTTAATTGAATTATTAAACTGAAAATAAATTGGCAACAACGGCACAAGTAACTGGCGCATGGATTCTGGTCATTCTTTACATGACGGTGATTTTATTTTTTGTAATCCGGGGCGCGCTGAAAATTAAAAATATTTCTGATTATGCAATTGGAAATATAATGTTTTCACCTACAGCTGTGGCATTGTCACTGGCGGCAAGCATGACCAGCGCAGCTACGTTCGTGATAAACCCCGGGTTTATAGCTAACTTTGGCATTAGTGGGATAATTTCTTACGGGCTTGTCTTACCCATCGCATCTGTTGTATCATTGGCCATCCTGACAAAAAGTTTTCGCAGATATGGCCAATCGGTGAAAGCCCTCACCCTCGCGCAATGGATAGGTGAACGATACAAGAGTAAGAATTATGCTTTATTTATGGGCTTTCTGGCTTTATTGCTGATTACGTTTATTGTGTTAATAGCTGTAGCCATAACCCAGGTGTTGTCTAAAGCACTTAATGCCAACGCATATATTGTTTTGGTGGCCGTGGTTGTATTCATTTTCGGCTATATGATGTTTGGAGGAGCCAACAGCATGGTTTATACCAATACCATACAAGCATTGATTATGGTAATAGTTGCTGTAATTCTGCTTACCTCGGGTTATGAGCATTTTAGTGAAGGTATTCAAGGTTTTATACAAAAGTTAAGAACCATTGACCCTGCACTTACCAAACTCACAAATCCAGCCAGCCCTCTTTTCCGTGATTTTTATGAAATTATCTTTGCGCAGATTATTGTAGGTATTGCCATCGTTGTACAACCTCACATCATCACCAAATCATTGCTTCTAAAGAATGAAAGTGATGTCAATAAATTTTTGGTGGTAGCAATAGCAACAGAGTTGTTGTTCTTCTCTGTGGTAATTGCCGGACTTTATGCCCGTTTGACCTTTCCTGATCTAACTGCCAATGGAATTCCTTTAAAAAACGATACCATCATCCCATCTTACGTTATGCGCGTTTTTTCTGATGGTAACTTATCAGTAGTTATTGGACTGATAGTAGTACTTGGGCTATTGTCTGCGGGTATTTCTACGCTTGAAGGACTTATTCAATCTGTGTCAACAACCATAACTTCTGATATTATTAAACCACTGACCGGGAATTGGTTAAAATCTGACCGTTCAATAATCACCTTAAACAAGATTGTAATTGTACTTATTGGCCTGGTTACTATTTATCTTTCATGGCAGCAAATTTCCCGGCCAAAACTTAGCGTAGGCATTTTTGCTCAAAACGGTGTTTATGCATATTTTGCCTCAGCCTTTGTGCCGGTTATTTTTGGCATTTATTATAGTAAAATGAAAGCTAAAATTGCTTTTCTGGGTTCAATGATTGCTTTTGGAGTGCATTTTGCAGTATATTATCTCATGCCTTTCCTTGTTTCATCCTACGGAATTTCATTCGGGCTTTTCAACCGTTATCTTGAAGGGTCAGTACGTAACCCTGCTATTGCTTGTTCAACTGCCGTTGTATTGTCAACATGCATTGTGTTAATAGCCATTGCAATAGACAAGAAATCTTCAAAAGAATTACAACCATGATTACGAATGACTGGAGCCTTAAATGGGCAGGGTATACTCCCGATAAAATTGCGGTTGAGGAATATGAAACCGGAAATTCCTTGACCTATAGTCAGTTGAATAAACTTGGAAACAGTTTCTCAAGATATTTTACAGCGGAACTTGGCCTGAAAAAGGGAGACCGAATAGCCATATTGGCTGAAAATTGTCTTGAGTATATTGTGCTGTTGTCAATGGCCCAGAAAACAGGAATTATACTTATTCCTCTCAACTACAGACTTACTTCACGTGAAATAGAATATCTAATCACCGACAGCAATCCCAATCTGCTTGTAGTAGAAGATAAGTTTCTCGGGAAAGTTGAATCGCTGGGAGCTTTTCAACAGCTTAGTCACCAAATGAGTTTGGATGGCTTAAAGCAGAAATCACAGGAGTATCTTTCAACAAATGAGACCCTGGTTCGAGAATTTGAAGGGACAACGCATGAAGATGCAGTTCTTATCATTTATACGAGTGGTACCACAGCTTTTCCGAAAGGTTCGGTTTACACTCATGGCATGATGTTCTGGAACAGCATTAATACACAGTTGAGGCTTGACATCACTTCGGCTGATCGCTCGGTTAACATTGCACCTCCTTTTCACACAGGAAACTGGAATGTATTGCTGACACCATTTTTACATCATGGAGCCTTTACGCTCATCATGAAAAACTTTGATGCCGACGCTGTGCTTGCTGTACTCGAAAAATATAATCTTACTATTTTCTGGGCTGTACCGACCATGTTAAAAATGATGGCTGATTCTCCAAAGTTCGGATCTTCAAATCTCAAAAAAGTAAGATATATCGTTGTTGGCGGGGAAGCCATGCCCATTCCTTTAATTGAAAAATACCACAATAAAAACTTACCCATCCGTCAGGGATATGGACTCACCGAAGTTGGCCCCAATGTTATGTCCTTAAACCATCAGGATGCCATCAGAAAGGCTGGTTCCATTGGCAAACCCAATTTTTATTATGGTGCAAAACTTGTTGATGAAAAGGGAAATGAAGTTCCTGACAACCACCTGGGTGAATTGGTTCTGAGTGGTCCCACGGTAACTCCGGGTTATTGGAACAACGAGGATGCTACCAGGCAAACCATCGTAGATGGCTGGTTTCATACCGGCGATATCATGAAACGCGATGAAGAGGGTTTCCTTTTTGTAATTGACAGGATAAAAAACATGTACATCTCAGGGGCAGAAAATGTTTATCCTGCTGAAGTAGAATACTTTTTGCGTGGCCATGCAGCAATTGATGCTGTTGCCATCATTGGTGTACCTGATGAAAAATGGGGGGAGTCAGGCATGGCATTTATTGTAGTTAAACCTGATATTGTGCTTTCGGAAGATGATATTCTTTCGTTTTGTGAAGGCAAATTGGCAAAATATAAAATACCGAAATACATCAGATTTTTGGACAGTCTTCCCAAAAATGATGCAGGGAAAATAGATCGTCAGCATCTCAGGCGAATTTCAACTCAAAGTAAATAATCATCAATTTTTTCATTGTTAAACCAACCTAAATTTTAAACAAAATGAAGAACAAACCTTTCAGATTAATGGCACTGATGCTTGGCATCATTATGAGTGCAGTTTCATTCACTTCATGTGATAAGGATGATGACAAAGGAGATCCGCCAACCATTGCTGCCTTTTCCGTTGCAGCAGATAATGCTACGGCACTTGTTGTTTTCAGTGAAGCTGTTTATAAATCCGATAATCAAACGGGAAACCTGGACAAAGCTGCTTTTACAGTTACCATTTCCGGAGGTTCAGCTACGTTAGCTGATTTTACTGTTACCCACACTGCCGGTACAAACGAAGTAACTATTGGACTTAGTCTAAGTGGAATAGCTACAGGCGATGAAGTAGTAACTGTGATGCCTTCGGCAGCCAATGCAATTTATAATGCTAGTGGTGCAGGCATTGAAGCCACACAAAGTAAAACGGCCAATCTGAATGATATTGGCATCATTGGTAAATGGCAATCTTCCGGGCTCAATATGTCACCGTTACTTATCGGTGCTGGTATTGATTCTATTTATGCCAACTTTAAAGGCGACAATACCTATGTAGTTGAATCATTTACACCAGACGGATCAAAAACAACCCTTACTGGCACGTTTTCACAGGAACGTTCTGCCGTTACAGGAATCTGGAATATTGTCATAAACCAGTCGTCACCAAATGCATTGGTTAGCGAAGGTATTTTTCAGGTGGTTGACCAAAGCCCTCTGTTAATGAAATATGAAATTGCTCAAACTGATCCTGCTATTGTTGGTGTTACTCCTCCAACGGCTGCTGGAGGTTTTGGAAGCACAAGTTCGGGTGCATTTGGATTATTGAATGTTCAAACCTATCTTAAGATAAATTAATCTTTTGGTTGACTCAGGTCAGCATATTTTGGGTCCGGTAATGTGATCCATGTTGTATTCGTTGCCGGACCCATATTTTTATCTTATCATTTCACACAAATTATTATGAAAAAGATTTACCTTTTCCTGACTTTATGCATGTGCATTGCAATTGGATATCAGGCAACTGCACAAAGCAACCTGGTGGATTATCAAAAATCTGCAATTCCCCGTAAAGCAAATAAAGAGTTTCAATTCCTGGCATTTTATATTAATCAGGGGGTAACATCAAACTTCTATCCCACCAGTGAATTCCTTAAGGGCCAGGTAGTAGGTCGCCTTTTTGGTCGCAATACCAGCTCTACATCCGACACTAACCGCACCTATTATGTGGAGCAACGTCTGGTACCTTTTTTCATTTACCAGCCCAATCTTTTTAACGGGAAAGCCATACTCAGGGCTTCCTTCGAAATTGACTGGACCTGGGGCGATGCCGCCTATGGAACCGGAGGTAATATCGGGGGCGCTATTTCTGCCGATCAGGTAAACATACAAACACAAAATATTGAACTTGAGCTGCTTCCCTGGAAAGGGTATGCCATCAATATGGGCCTTATGCGCATGTTTGATACACCCTACAATCCTTACCGCACACTCGCCGATAAAATGATGACAACCGGATATCGTTTGGGGTATTGGGGAACCGATGCTGTTGGTATCTCTATTCGTCGCGATAAAGATTTTTCGCGCTGGAAAGCTGGTTTTTATAAGTTTTATGAAAATGATATTCAATTGGATGATGATGTAAACATGTTTGAAGCCATGTATGAAAAGCAGGTTAGCAAACTCTGGAAAGTCGGATTATCCGCTAACTATGTGCGCGACAGAAGTGAAGGGAAGGGCGGCGTATCTATTCTTGGTCAGGGCCTCAACAGTCTGATGGCTCAATACAATGGTACATTCCAGTTTAAATATGGAAGCGACCCTTATCATGCTGATATTCTTTGGCTGGGCAGTTTTTTCAGTAGAAATCAGGATTTTATGATGGATAGGTTACAGCTTACCGGGTTTTTTAATTACAATCTTGGCTCTACAGATGTTAAAACAGCGAATGAGTATTCCAAAGCTGACGATATTTCCGGCTTTGGGGCAAATCTGAAAGCTGCATATCGTTATGGTCAAACAGTTGATGATCAGGTGAAGCTTGACCTTATTTATACTACAGGTGATAAAGATGGTTTGGCCGACCATAAATATTCCGGCGTTTTAACCGGAAACTCATGGGGTTCACCAGGGGCAATTTTCGTAAGTAGTGGTGCCTATATACTTTTTCCTCATGCCAATGTGGTAAATAGATATACACCTGCTGTAGCAGATATTTCCAATATGGGCTATGGTCTGGCGGGCGGAACACTGGTGGCTTCAAAAGCTATTATTCCTTATCGTTTGATCGCAAAAGCAGGTTCTGCGTTGGCTTTTAGCAATGCAAAACCACTTCTTGGAGGTCATCATATCGGAACAGAAGCCAATGCTGCAATCATTTACAATCTGGGAACTTACATGAGCATTGAACTTCACGGCGCATATATGTGGCTGGGTGATTTTTATGAGAGTAGTGATGATGCCTATGGTTCACCCATAAATGGTAATTTTGCATCGGGCACCAGGCCATACAACCCATTCACAGCTTTTATTGTGTATAAATGGCTGATGTTCTGATCATCTTCTAAAATTTTCCCAACATCTGAAAATATGTAATTATGAAAATCTTGAAAAATAATATACTTCTGATGGCATCATTTTTATTGATGATCCCTGCTTTTTCAACAGCACAGCAGTACGATGGATTCCTTTCCCCATATAGTAACCTAAAACCGATTGAACAAATGGAAGCATTAGAATATCCTTACCAGGTCAGGAAAGAAATGCTCGATTCCGGTATTGAAATTGCCTACATAGATGAGGGTAATGGTGAAAAAGTAATACTGTTTATTCACGGACTAGGAAGTTACCTGCCCGCCTGGAAAAACAACATTGAAGGTTTAAAATCCTCCTATCGCGTAATTGCCATTGATTTACCAGGCTATGGAAAGTCTTCAAAGGAGCCTCACAGTGGTAAAATGAGCTTTTATGCTGATGTTGTCAAAGCATTCGCTGAAAAGTTAAATCTCACTGATTTAACCCTTGCCGGTCATTCTATGGGAGGTCAAATTGCTATGGTGACAGCGCTGAATTATCCTGATTTGGTCAAAAACCTGATTTTAGTGGCTCCAGCGGGTTTTGAAAAATTCACCGAAGGTCAGAAGCAATGGTTTCGCAATGTGATGTCTCTTGACGGGGTGAAAAATACTTCAGCAGAGGATATTCAAACAAACCTTGCCGTAAACTTTTACAATATGCCTGAGGATGCGGATTTTATGATTACTGACCGCATTATTATGCGCAATGCCAAAGATTTTGAACACTATTGTTATGCAGTGGTTCAATCGGTGAACGGTATGGTGGATGAGCCTCTTTTGGACCTTCTTCCACAAATTAAACAACCCACTTTAATCATCTTTGGTGAGAAGGACAATCTGATCCCAAACCGTTTTCTGAATCCCGGAAAAACATGTAAAGTTGCGCAAGTGGGAAAAGATAAAATACCCAACAGTAAACTCGTGATGGTGCCAAAGGCTGGCCATTTTGTCCAGTTTGAGAAACCAATAGAAGTAAACACGGCCATTTCAACCTTTTTGAAATAAGGCGGTAGTTGAAAAATGTGTGTGTGCCAGGCCGGGAGAAATTCCGGCTTTTTTCATGCAGAAAATTTTGATCAATCGCTATAAGTTTTCTTCTTTTCGTTAGTAATAATTGTAAATTCACGGATTCAAAGGATTTACCTGTTTGGGTGAACGAAATAATATGACTGACGATAAAAGCAAGGCCCCACTAATGCCCGGTTCTACTGAGATTAAACCAATCCGGCCAGAACCCATTACACAAGACTTTGAGATTGTACCTTACAAGAAGCGAATGGGCCCGACTTATGCCCTGGAGGCACTCCTGGAAGGGTATTCAATTCTGATTACTGACTTTTACAGTGCTGGCCTTGAATTATTAAACGAAATCAGCAAATACATTAAGCTGCAGTATCCTGATAAATCTTTTCAGGGTAAACGGGCGGCAAGGTCAGCATATCAGGAATTGTCAAACCGGATTTTTTTAAAAATCAAAAACCATAAATTACAGGTAAGAAAAGCTCCTGAAATCGGGTGGATGGAGGTTCTTTTTTCTGATCTTCAACATTTTCTATTAACTTTTCCACAAGTTCAGGGGCTAAACAGTTCCTGGCAATGGTATATAAATGGATTGTACATTCCCGTATTGCGTAAAAAAATATATCCCTGGTACGGAACCTATTTCCCAACACGTTTTGAGCATTTGGAATTGTTTGAAAACTGGCTTAAACAGTATAAAGGAGATAAAAATCAGGCCATAGATGTTGGCATTGGCAGCGGTGTACTTACGATGCAAATGTTAAAACATGGCTTTAAAAATGTTTGTGGAACAGATATTAACCCAAATGCCATTATTGGGCTGGGTGAATATATTGCCAATAATAAGCTACAACAAAAATTGACAGTTATTCAGGGTGATTTATTTGATAATTGTTCTGATGCTGCTGATTTAATTGTGTTTAATCCACCTTGGCTGCCAGCAGATGGATCCACTGATGGTCTTGATGCTGCCATTTATTATCCTGACAATTTATTTGAACGTTTTTTTGACGAGGCTGCCAAAAATCTAAAAAATCAGAGCCGGTTGGTTATACTGTTTTCGAACCTGGCAGAAATATCGGAAATAAGCTCAGATCATCCCATAATAGCAGCACTCGAAAAAGATGAACGCTTTACAAAAGTTCAGTTAATGACCAAGCAAGTAAGGGCTGCATCTTCAAAAACAAAGCGGGAATTAACTATCCGTGGGCAGGAAAAGGTAGAGTTGTGGGAATTGAAATTAAACAACCTGAGCGACTGATATAGGGACAAGGAGACGAGGAGAATGCACCAGACTAAAGACAAACGACTAACCGACTAAAAAACTATTTCCCTGCTTCAATCTCTCTCACCATACGATCAAAAACCTCGTTAAAAGATCCAATACCGCTCACTTTGCTTACACCATGCAACTGGTTGTATTTTTCAATTACAGGAATGGTTTTGGATTCATGTTCCTGCAAACGTTTGACTATTTTCGCTGTGCTGTTGTCGTAGGGCATGCAATTTTCGGTCTTACTGCGCGCATCCAATCGGCTGATCAGTTCCAGGGTTGGCACTTCTATTTCAATAATCTGTGAAATGGACGAATGATGTTTCTGCAGTAAACCATCCAAAATGTAAGATTGTACCAAGGTACGTGGGAATCCTTTAAATATAAATCCTTTAATGTCCTTTCGTGTTGAGATTTTCTTTTCAATTAGTTGTACAACGATCTCATCCGGAACCAATTGACCATTCTCGTATAACTCTTTGATCATTTTGCCTGTTGGGGTATTTTGCTTAATTTCCTGGTCGAGCATAGGCCCGGTTGCCACATACTCGAGGCCAAAATGTTTAGCCAGCGCCTTACCCTGCGACCCTCTACCTGAACCAGGATATCCAAATAAAACAATATTGAACAGGCTTTTGCTCAATTCATGGGTAATAATGGTCGTTATCTCATGGTGAACATCTTCAATTTCCCGGGTTCCATCTACTTCAATATAAATGCCTTTATCCCGGTAAAACTGAAGTACGGGCAATGTTTTCTCGTTATATTCATTGAGTCGGTTTCGAATAACCTGTTCATTGTCATCACTCCGACCAGAAGTCAATCCACGGTTCATCAAACGCCTGACCGAAACTTCTTCAGGTACATCAAGACTGATCAGGCAATTCAGGGAAGTATGCAACTTTATCATTAGTCCTTCCAAAATATAGGCTTGGATGTAGGTTCTTGGAAACCCATCAAAGAGAAAGCCATTTGCCCCATGATTTTCTGTAATTGTCTTCTCAATTATCTGAACGATTATCTCATCAGAAACAAGGCCGCCCGATGCAATGATGCTTTGGGCTTCCCTGCCAAGTCTTGATTTTTCAGCCATCTCTTTCCTCAACAAGTCACCGGTGGAGATGTAATAAAGGTTATACTTTTTAATCAGAAAATCCGATTGTGTCCCTTTTCCCGCACCCGGAGGGCCAAACAAAGCAATGTTGAGCATAATTATTGAATTATGATTATTATTAATTGAGTTCAAACCTATACTATTTTCAGATAATTTACAACCCTAAAAATGCCGGACAACAAAAAAAGACGTCAGCGATGACGTCTTTTTCGGGTTATTGATCTCTAATAAGACTATTTGGCAAAACTTATTGCCCGGGTTTCGCGGATAACCGTAATTTTAATCTGTCCGGGATAAGTCATTTCATCCTGAATTTTCTTTGATAGATCGTAGGATATCTTGTTGGCCTCATCGTCAGAAACCTTATCGGCGCCAACAATCACTCTAAGTTCTCGACCAGCTTGAATGGCATAGGTTTTAACAACACCGGGGTAGGAGAGGGCTAGCTCTTCCAAATGATTGAGGCGCTGAATATAGGCTTCAACCACCTCTCGTCTTGCTCCGGGACGTGCGCCAGAAATGGCATCACAAACCTGAACTATTGGAGCAATAAGACTTTCCATTTCAACTTCGTCATGGTGGGCTCCAATAGCATTGCAAATATCTGCCGGCTCTTTGTAACGTTCCGCCAGTTTCATACCAAGGATGGCATGTGGCAATTCCGGTTCGTTGTCGGGTACTTTACCAATATCATGAAGCAATCCGGCGCGCTTGGCTTTTTTAGGGCTTAATCCCAGTTCAGCAGCCATAGTTGCACATAGATTGGCTACTTCCTTTGAGTGTTGCAGCAAATTCTGACCATATGAGGAGCGGTACTTCATTTTACCAATCATACGGATCAATTCAGGATGTAAACCGTGAATACCCAGATCAATCGCGGTTTTCTTTCCGGTTTCAATGATTTCCTGCTCAATTTGTTTGCGGGTTTTGGCAACCACTTCTTCAATACGTGCCGGGTGGATACGGCCATCGGTTACTAGTTTGTGTAAGGAAAGTCGTGCAATTTCCCGGCGCACAGGGTCAAATCCTGATAGTATAATTGCATCCGGGGAATCGTCAATAACAATCTCAATTCCGGTAAGGGCTTCAAGGGTGCGGATATTACGACCTTCACGTCCGATGATACGGCCTTTAATCTCTTCACTCTCAATATTAAATACAGAAACACTATTCTCAATCGCATGCTCGGCTGCAGTGCGCTGAATGGTTTCAACAACAATTTTTTTGGCTTCTGTATTGGCAGTGAGTTTCGCCTCTTCCATGATGTCCTTAATGTGAACCATAGCCTCTGATTTGGCTTCATCTTTCAGGGCTTCAATGAGTTGCGATTTAGCCTCTTCGGGCGACATGCCCGAAATGGTTTCCAATTGTTCCACCTGCTGCTTTACTGCTTTGTCAAGCTCGGCCTGCCGTTTGTTCAGCAGTTCGAGTTGCGCAGTCAGGTTATCTTTAATGGTAGTAGTTTCCTTTTGTTTCCTTTGAAGTTCTTCAAATTTTTGTGAAAGAGTTGTCTCTTTCTGTTTCAGCCTGTTTTCGTTTCTTGAAATCTCTTTATTCTTCTCCTGATAAGTGTTCTCATAATCGCTTTTCAATTGTAAGAACTTTTCCTTTGCTTGCAGATTTTTATCCTTTAGGATCATTTCTGCTCTTTCTTCAGCATCTTTCAGGAATTGTTTACTTTTCTTTTCAATGGCCTTTCGCAAGAACGTGGCAGAAATGATAACTCCTGTTACCAATCCTGCCACAACGGCCAGAATGATTATTAATGTCTCCATTTTTTTGTAAATGATTAGTTTGTATATATTGAAATGGAGGAAGATTGGACAAAAAAAGCCCGCATTGTCCCATGAGTTTTGGTAAACCCCAAAACTGCATATATGGAGCTGCCAGGAACATCGAACGTCCAATGCTCTCCTGAGAGAGACCCGGCCGAAACCGGGGTAAGGCCTGTTCTAAATTCAGATCTGAGCTTGTGCCCCAAAGTTGAAAATGTTGAGTTTACAAACTTTAAAGGATCAATGCGGGATGTCTTAATGTTTTCAAAGAACTTGAATAGCAGACTTTTTTTAAGATAACGTCTCTGTTAAAACCTCGTCAATTTTTGAAAGCCGTCCCATAAGTTCCTTGTCCCGAAACTTTAATTGGTTTTCAAATTCAATGGAACTTGTTGAAAACTGCAATGCTACCATAGCCAAAAGATCTTGTTTGTCTTTGTACTGAAAATAGCTTGCATATTTTTCAATATGCATATCAATGGCTGCGGCAGCTTTGCGTATGGCCTCTTCCTCATCAGTGCTTATCGTGAGTTTATAGGGCCGGTCAGCGATTACAACAGTAATTGATAATTCATCCATCCGGTTTGTTAATATTCGTTATTTATTTAAAAGTCCAATGCAACGATCTATGTCACGTACAAGCTCGTTAATTTTCAATTTGACGTTTGTCCGGCTCTCTTCCTTGTTCAGTGATTTCGCCAGTTTAACAACAATTATTTTATTCTCGAGTTCACTCTGTATTGTCAATAGGTTTTCAATTTGTGCTTTCAATGAACTTATTTCTCCGGATAACTTATCATTCTCAGCCTTCAGAACCTGATTTTTCTCTGTAAGCTTTCTGATTTTGTATTCAATTCCGGCTATAAGTGTTTCGGCACTAGTCATGAATTCCTGTGTTGAGGCGACAAATATAGGTTAAAGTTTAAACTCTCCTGACAATCGCCTCTATTTTCAGGATCATTTTTGTTCAAATATAGTCATAATTTAAATCAGATGCATCTTTTTTCTAATTTTAATGAAAATTTCAGGCATGAACGAAGAATTCTTACACTACATCTGGAAATATAAACTTTTGAGCAAGGTGCTGCATACTGCCGAGGGAGAAGTTGTTGATGTAATATCACCAGGTATTCACAACCATAATGCCGGCCCTGATTTTTCAGATGCACGGCTAAAGATTGGAACGGCTATGTGGGCCGGAAATGTTGAAATCCATGTCAATGCCTCCGACTGGATCAAACATGGGCATCAGAACGACCCCGCTTATGATAATGTAGTTTTGCATGTGGTATTCAATGCCGACTTGCCCATTACCGATTTTAGGATTCCCATCCTGGAAATCAGGGGATGTTTCGATGAGAACTTATTTGTCAGGTATAAGAACTTTATGAATAACCAATCCTGGGTTCCATGTGAAAAACAGATTAACACTGTTCCGGAAATAGAACTTTCTTTGTGGCTGGAACGCATGCTTATTGAAAGATTAGAACGCAAAGCAGATATTATTGCCAATTTTCTTGAACTGGGGAGAAACAACTGGGAGGAAGCACTTTATTTTACCATTGCCAGAAGCTTTGGCTTTAATGTGAATGCGCTTCCTTTCGAAATGCTTGCCCGATCATTACCTTACAACATTATTGCCCGTCATTCAGATAACCCGTTTCAGGTGGAAGCGCTGATTTTTGGTCAATCCGGTTTATTGACCGAAGAAGTTACCGATCGTTATCCGCAGGAGCTATTCAATGAATACGCTTTTCTGCGAAAAAAATATCATCTGGTACCCATAGCCGGACATTTATGGAAATTTCTCAGACTCAGACCTGTAAACTTTCCAACCATTCGACTGAGCCAGTTTTCGGCATTTCTAACCGGCCATCAAATGTTACTTTCCCGTATCCTCGAAAAAACTACTGCAGAAGAATTGATACAATTATTCAGTGGTATTAAATCGTCAGAATACTGGAACAACCATTACATCTGGGATAAGGAAGTAACGGATAAGCAAAAATCCTTAGGCAGCGAAGCTGTAAACCTGCTCATGATCAATGCAGTATTACCATTTATATTTGTTTATGGCAGAGCTTTTGATAACGACAAACTGTGCAACAGGGCACTTGACTTCTTCACTAAAATTCCCGGCGAAAAAAATAAAACAATCCTGAATTGGCAAAAGACAGGAATGAACATTGAATCAGCTTTCCAATCACAAGCCCTTATCTCTTTAAAATCAGAATATTGTGATAAAAAGCTTTGTCTCAAGTGCCGCATTGGTAATTATCTGCTGCGCCAAAATCCTGAAACAACTTAAAAAGTTCTAATTTCTAATATGTATTTATTAGAGCCTTTTGCCGTTGCCACAGGCACAGTTCAATCTTCAAACCGCCAGACCGATAAGTGGAATTTTCCAATCAAAAATAAACTTGTCTGTCCGGCTGGATTCAGGTTTACAACCGGGAATCCGAGATTCTTATTCTTGCATCGACAGCCACCACACCTTTTTCATTTCCCAGTAATGGGTTAATGTCCATTTCTGCGATTTCAGGAGCAGCTTCACACAATGCGGATAAACGCACGATGGCATCAGCAAAGGCAACTTCATTCACACCTTCCTGTCCACGCACACCCTGAATAATCTTATATGACTTCAGGCTGCGGATCATTTCAGTAGCTTCAATTGAGGAAACCGGAGAAAGAGCAGTTTGTACATCTTTCAATACTTCAATAAATATTCCTCCCAGTCCGCAAAGGATCATATGCCCGAATTTGGGTTCATATTTAGCACCAGCAAAAATCTGGGTACCGCTTAACATGGGCTGAAGCAATATGGCTGTAGTATCTTTAATACGGATCATCCTCTCAAACTCCGCCATTACGGATTTGTCATCCTTTATATTCAAAACAACACCTCCCACATCCGACTTATGAACAGGACCAACAACCTTCATAACAATCGGATAGCCTAGTGCATTGGCTTGTTTCAGCGCATCGTCAGTATTTGTAACCACTGCCTCACCGGCCCTTGGAATACCGGCAGCATCAAGTAATTGCTGCACCTTCTCTGGCTCCAGGTATCCTTCAGAGGAAGCATTTATTATGTTGCGGATTACAGTTTTATCGACAAATGGAGTTGCTTCAGTAACTACCGGAGGAGGGGTGTGATAAACTTTCGCCAGAGCATTACCAAAAACCACTTCATCAGGAAAGTTTATCCGGCCTAGTGAAAGAAAATATTCAATCTCATCCTTAACATTTATCACAGATGGTAAAATGGGAAAAATGGGCTTAGAAGAAGCATGCATCTTTTCATCCAGGAGCTTGTATACATCATAAACCTTAGTAAGTCCGGGGCTTCCGAAGATAACTGCTATTGCATCAATGTTGTCATCTTTGTCACAATAATCAATAATATCACCAAGGTTTGCAGCAGTTCCCGTAGCCAGAAAATCTATTGGATTGGACACGGAAGAGCCAGGCAGAAGTTTTGCGAGTAATTCGGGACTTTCAATATGAGGGATTTCCAATCCATTATTCGAAAGTGCATCGGTAAGCATCACTGCCGGTCCTCCGGCATGTGTTATGATGGCTATATTTTTACCTTTTAGTGGTTTGTGCATAAATATGGAGGCAACGGTTGCCAATTCATCCCTGCCATAGCAACGTACAATGCCCGCTTTACGAAAAAGGGCATCCACAGCTGAATCACTGCTCGCAAGTGCTCCTGTGTGCGATGAGGCGGCACGGCTTCCGGCTGATGAGCTCCCTGATTTGATGGCGGCAATGCGGCAGCCCTTACGAATGAGCGATGATGCATGCTTAAGCAGTAATTCGGGTTTGTTCACACTCTCAATATAAAGCAGTTTGACCTTTGAACTCGTTTTTGGATCATAGCTTTCATCCAGATACTCAAGTACTTCTTCAACACCCATTTGTGCACTATTACCTACCGAATAAACACTTGAAAAAGAAAGTCCTTTTGGCATTCCTGACTCCATGATAAAAACAGCAGTCGCACCTGAACCGGAGATAAAATCTACTCCTTGTGCGTTGAGTTTTGGAATAGGTGTCGTAAACACGGAGGTGTGATAAGGATTCATTACACCAATGCAATTGGGCCCTATCAGGCAACCGTTCACACTGTTTATGGTGTCAACTATTTTTCGCTCCAGAACTGCTCCTTCTTCACTTTCCTCATGAAAACCAGCCGATAAAATTATGAAAGCCCTTGTACTCTTGTTATTTGCCAGAAAATCTACTGTTTCAGGACAGTATTTGGCAGCAATAGCCAGAATCGCCAGATCGCATTCCGGTAATTCAGCCAATTGTCTACAGCATTTAATTCCCTGAATTTCTAACTCTTTAGGATTTGTTACATAAAGTTTTCCATCAAAATTATTATCAATCAGATTTTTTAGAACTTTTCCACCAGGTTTTGTGGTATCATTTGAACCTCCGATTACAACAATACTTTGGGGATGAATCAGTTGCTGGTTAATCATAATGCAGAATATTTTATAATTTGACAATTATTTATTACACTTCGGGTTTGACGCTGCGAAGGTATAAATAAGGATAGGATAATGAAAATGAATTCATCGGGATGGGCAATCCAAGGTTAGTTGATCGTCAATTGGTAGTTTAGGGCTTTGTTTGTATATTATCTGGATTGGGGCTTTTTGATTTTGCCTTTCTGTTTATTTAGGTGAGGTTGCCATATTCTTTTTTATAATCCACATTTTGACAGATGGAACAAATACTGGTGTTTCGAGTTTATACGCTTCCCAATCTGGCCTGCCTTCATACTTTTTCTCCAACATGGGTACGCCGGAAACATAACGCAGAAGAACCGTAATAACCAAAGGACTAACAATAGTAAAGATTCCGTCAATTTCTGGAACAGCCATCAACCATATACCCCACCAAAGCAGGGCTTCTCCAAAATAATTAGGGTGACGGGTATATTTCCACAGGCCGGTGGTAATAATCAGGCCTTTATTTGCAATATCTTTTTTGAAATTTGTGAGTTGAAAATCGCCAATAGTCTCAAAAAGAAAGCCCGTAATAAAAACGCCCAGGCCTAGCACCTCAATCATTCCAAAATTACCTGATACGCTATTGTTGATATGTAAAACAGGCCAGGAAAGAATCAGCATAAACAATCCCTGAAGCATAAAAACCTGAAAAAAGCTTCTCAGGATAAAGAATTTCCAGGTTTTACGCCAGTTGACATAACGAAAATCCTCACCCTTGCCCAGCTTGCGATGAAAAATATGTATGGAAAGTCTTAACCCCCATATTACAATCATGATGTTCACAAGAACCTTTTTAGGCTCAATTTCTTTGGAAAGAAATAAACCCACCAGAGCGAGAAGGATAAACCCCAGACCCCAAAAAATATCAACGATGGAATTATCCTTTACAATTAAAGCCAGTAGGAAAACTGAAGTCATGTATAGCAACACAACCAATGCAAAAAGCGGGATATAATCAAACATTTGTTTGTTTTAGGTATAAGAACAAGCCGGAACCTTTTTTGTGCGCAATATATGCATTGAATAATAAATATCCGTAAATTCAAATAATTTTTTCAAGGATGCAATTTTAACATTTGCATTATTATTGATTAGTGTATACAATTCAGTTATTTATCAATGATTTGTACATGAATGGTATGGGTTTTCGATATATAATTATAACTTTGCAGCCATCTATATATCAAACCCAGTTTAATAGCATGAATATTAAATGTCGCAGGCCTAAAATTCCCGGCAAGCCTGATTCTTTTCCTTGTATTTAAGGTTAGTTTTATTCATTTCTCATTGTTTAATTATTAATCAGGCTATTAATTGGCTGCTGATTTCATTTTCATCATTCCGAAATCCAGACATTATGAATCTGCTAAAGGTAATACCAAAGGTTACCAAAGATATTTTACCCTCCAACATACTTCAACAAACGGCTTTCTGGGCAAGGTTTAAACATCAGCTAGGGTGGCAACCTCAGGCTTTTGACATCTTTGAACCTGATGCAATGCGATATGGCTATTGGGTTCATAAAGGGGATATTTTGATCACGCTGAAAGAATTGAAAAATGGGAAAATTATTGCATATGCACCTTATGGGCCCGAGATTATTCCAGACAATGAGGTCAGGGGTTTGTGGCTGGAGACATTATCAGAAGAATTAAGAAAATATCTGCCACCTGAGTGTTTTGTCATTCGGTTTGATCTACACTGGCCATCTCCATGGCATGAAAATGAGCTGGCTGTTAGAGGAAGTACAACATCTATACCTGATGCGCCTATACAGGAAATGCGCATGAATATTGGAACCAAAAACTGGAATCTGCAAAAATCAGCAACCAATGTTTTGCCTTCAAACACCGTTATCCTGCCGCTGAATACTGGCCCGGACGAAATACTTGCGCAAATGAAGCCTAAAACGCGCTATAATATTCGTTTATCACGAAAAAAAGATATTGAAATTAAAATATCTGATATTAATGAGCTTGATCGTTGGTATGGACTTTACCAGGAAACGGTGAAAAGAAACCGGATTGTTTCTGAAGAGAAAGACTACTTTCGCCGGGTTTTGGCTACCAGAGCCGAAGATACGATATCACCCGCAGAAATTATACTACTACTTGTAGAATTTAAAGGTCAACCCTTGGCGGGAATGTTTCTCGCTTTATCGGGTAAACGCGCAACGTATTTGTATGGGGCTTCTTCAAATAGATACAGAGAATTTATGGCTCCATATTTTTTGCAATGGAATGCGATTCAGCTTTCGAAAGAAAATGGCTGCTCAGAATATGATTTTTTTGGTATTTCCGGTTCACCTGATCCATCACACCCAATGTATGGGCTTTACCGTTTCAAAACAGGCTTTGGAGGTTATATCCGACATCGTTTGGGATGTTGGGATTATCCCCTGAAACAAGATTCTTATGAAAAATTCAGGACACATGAATCACTTTCGACAGGATTTCATCTGCAAAAATAAGTAGTTACGTTTTTAACGTATTTGTAAGTTAAAAAAAGCTGAGTAAGGCCTGATTACTAAAGAAACTGAACATTTCTATTCATCAAACATTATGGATAATGCAACTACACCGGGGCCAACGTTTGCACCAAGGACCGGAGATGCTTCATTGATAAATTCAGGTTCAAGTCCGGTCAGTTCTTTCATTTGTTCAATAAACCGCTTAGCTGTACCCAGATTCCGTGCATGAGAAATGGAATACCCCCAGACTTTTCGACCGATGAGCATATTTTTCACTTTAGCAAGGATGAGTTCCGTACTACCTTTTTCAGTAAAAGGTTTCCCAAAAGTTTCCGTTCGACCTTCATTGTTAACTGTAACAATTGGTTTGAGGTTAAGTAATGAGCCAATCATACCTTTTGCGTGACTTACCCGTCCACTCTTTACCATATACTTTATGGTTTTTGAAGAAACGAACATCTTGGTATTGTTTGACCAAGAGTCAAGTTTTGAAACTACTTCATCATGGGTTGAACCATTTTCTATGGCTTTTGCAGCACGTATGACCAGCAACCCCAGGCCACTGGACAATCGTTTTGAATTCACCACACTAATTTTTGTTCCATTATGTTCTGCCACAGCATGAGATGCTCTTGAACTGTTACTCCAGGTTCCACTCATGGCCGCACTGATGTGTATCCCAATGATGGATTTATAAATGCCTGAAAGATAGGAATAACGATTAAAAAAATCTTTATAGGCCGGTTGAGCTGTTGTGGGGTAATCGGTCGCATGATCTATCATGGCATAGAATTGCGATGGAAGAATGGTAAGTCGATCTAAAAAATAACTGTCACCAAAATGAACACTGAGCGGGACTACCTGAATCTGGTACTTTTCAATCAATTCTTGAGGAATATCGCAGGTAGAATCTGTAAGCAGTGCAATGGGGAATCTGGCTTCAGACGAAATTTCATTTTGCATAACCATATCATCCACCTTTTGAAAAGTGATGTTTCCAAAACGGTTAAGGGCCCGCATTACCTGAGAAGGATGATCGCTGTGTATATGAACCCTCATTTTGGTAGATGAACCAGCAACAACCATAGAATCGCCCAGAGAAGCAATACTTTTACGTACATGGTTTAAATCAACCTGATGATTCTCCTTAAGGGATAACATGGCTTCGGTGCAGTATCTGAAGGTAATTTCTTCGTGTGAAACAACCTCTGAATCAGCAATCTCAATATTCTCACGGGCTGAAAGCATTTTTCGTAGTTCCCCGGCCTTTACAAATTCAACCATTCCCTGCAAAAACACAACAAAGCCTTTGGCTCCTGCATCAACAACATTTGATTTGGCGAGGACAGCGAGTTTTCCGGTGGTGGATTGAAGTGATTCAAGCGCTTTAACATAGGCCTGTGCAAGGAGTTCTATAAAATCGCTGATTGAATCTTTTAAAATGTAAATAAATTCAGCCCACTCCCTTATAACAGTAATCATTGTTCCTTCGATAGGGTTAGCAATGGCTTCGTAGGCATAGACTACTGCTTTTTTTAATATTTCAGCAAAAGTGTCAACACTTACTGTTTCATGTTTTTGAATTTCACTGCTGAATCCATATATAAATTGGGCGAATATTATTCCCGAATTGCCCCTTGCCCCGGTTAATGCAGCATCAGCAAGTGCGGCTGCTGTTGTCTTCAGATTAGAAGTAGGGATAGGACTTTCAACAATCGAACGCATGGTCGAAGCAAGATTTGTTCCCGTATCAGCATCAGCTACCGGAAAAACATTAATCTTATTGATCAATACCTGATTCTCGAAAATTTTTTGAGCTCCAGCCAGAAAACTGTAATACAACGTTTTTCCGTTAAGTTCGGTAATTGACTTTGTAGTTGTACCCAAAATAAATAAGTTTGATAAGTAAAAAAGCAGACAACTGTTTGAGTATCTCAAACAAGCATTCTACATAATTGTTTGCAATCAGCCTTTCACTGAATGCATATTCCCCTGATTCTGTCAACGCAAAAATACAACTATTTCAAGGCAGTTTATCCTCTCGAAACCTACAATTTATGCAATTTTAATGACATTTTAATCCATTCAGATTGACTTGGTGCGGCTTTCATTAAATTTTGAAGCACGTGCAATACTACTTAATCTGCTTGAAATCAGACAGTGTACCGGTCCTTATCTTTTCATTCAGATCATCTACCAGATTGTTATATCTAGAAGGTCTCCCGCAATCGTATATTATTGTAAACGGGTCAGCATCCAGCATCATTTTCATCAATTCGTCTGGTGATGGGCTTTTCTCAAATCGGCTGTATTCATAATAGGTCCAGTTTAAAAAACCGCTATTTGCTGTAATTCCTCTACGGTCGAGCAGGAAACCATCTTCGAGCAAAATCGGATACGCCAGGTTCCCGTTAAAGAACACATCTCCCGGCGCAGGGTAAGAAACGATTGACTTTTTATCATCAGAAAAAGTGACAGGAACATGATTAAAATAATCTGCTTTTGTCTTATAAATCATAACATGTGGGCCACTAACATTAGCCAGCGCAGATTCTTTCTGAACCTTATTGTGGGTTTTGCACGAAGAAAATGCAAGTACAAGGGAAATAAAAATTAAAAATTGGAAGTAACTTTTCATCATTTTGTTAATTAAAGTAGTAAAGAAACTAAATTTTTCAATTAGAATGCTGTTTTATCTGCAAAAATATATGGCATAATATTTGGTAAATGAATTTTAACAAATTTTTAGGCCAGTTTTGTTTGATATGTTTTATTTTTGTGGTCGAACAGAACCTTTTCTTAACTCAAAATAATCTTAACGATGAAAAAGTGTTTAACAATTGCTGCCAGTTTATTCTTTATGATGTCAGCAGTTATTGCCCAGGAAGCAACAGAAAGTAAAGCTAATGAAAACCCCAATGCACCAGAAATAGTCTTTGCGAAGAATGTGCATGATTATGGAACATTATTCGTGGGAGGCGATGGAAATTGCGAGTTTGAATTTACCAACACCGGTAAAGAGCCTTTGATTTTATCGAGTGTTAGATCTTCATGCGGTTGTACTGTTCCCAGTTGGCCACGTGAGCCTATTCTTCCCGGCAAAAAAAATGTAATTAAGGTAAAATATGACACCAACAGGTTGGGCCCCATAAATAAGTCCATTACCGTGATGTCAAATGCAAAAAATCCTACTGAAGTACTCAGGATTTCCGGAAACATTGTTAAAAAAACAGAAGAAAGCACAATTCCTGAAAAAGCCATGAGTACGACCAGTGCTCCCACGGGAAAATAGATTCAACCTCTTTCTATAATATCAGGCCGGGTTCTCCCGGCTTTTTTTGTTTTCTATCCAGAAATAAAAAAATATTGGGACACTTTAAAAAAGTATAAACCATTTTGCTACTCCATAAAATGCATATACCTTTGTCTGCTATTCGCAACAACTGTTAATCTGTTTATATTATGCCCAAAATTTCTGAAAGAGGCTGCCAGATGCCTTCATCTCCGATTAGGAAACTGGTTCCGTTTGCTGAAGCAGCAAAAAAAAGAGGAATAAAAGTTTATCATCTTAACATCGGTCAACCCGATATTCAAACCCCTGATGCGGCGTTACAGGCCATCCGGAATTTTGATCTGAAAGTGATTGAGTATAGTCACTCGGCCGGAAATGAAAGTTATCGGCGTAAACTTTCCGGATATTATCAGGCGCTTGATATTGATGTGGATCACAATGATATTATTATTACAACTGGTGGTTCTGAAGCAATTTCAATTGCTTTTAAAGTTTGTTTAAACCCGGGGGATGAAGTAATTATCCCGGAGCCTTTCTATACCAATTATAATGCTTTTGCTATTGCAGCAGGTGTAAAGGTTGTGCCCATCACTTCAAATATAAAAGATGGCTTTGCCTTACCAGCCATCAGCGAGTTTGAAAAAGTAATTACCCCGCGTACCAAGGCAATTATGGTTTGCAATCCCAATAACCCAACCGGGTACCTTTATAGCAAGGAGGAGCTTTTCCAACTTCGTGAGTTGGTGTTGAAGCATGATCTTTATTTGTTTGCCGATGAGGTTTATCGCGAATTTTGCTATGATGGAAATAGTCATTTCTCTGTAATGCAACTCGAAGGATTACAGGACAATGCGGTATTGATAGACTCTGTTTCAAAACGTTATAGTGAATGTGGCGTTCGGATTGGTGCGCTGATTTCAAAGAATACCAAGGTTATGGCCACTGCAATGAAATTTGCACAAGCCCGATTAAGCCCGCCTGCAATGGGCCAGGTAATAGGAGAGGCCTCCCTGGAAACACCGCCTGAGTATTTCAAAGAAGTTTATTCTGAATACATTTCACGTCGCGACCTGGTTATAGAAGAGCTTAATAAAATCCCGGGAGTGTTTGCTCCAATGCCCAAAGGCGCTTTTTATTCGGTAATCAGCCTTCCGGTAGATGATTCTGACAAATTTTGTCAGTGGCTGCTCGAAGATTTCAGTTATAAAGGTCAAACGGTAATGCTTGCTCCAGCTTCAGGATTTTATGCAACACCCGGTCTGGGAAAAAACGAAGCTCGCATAGCCTACGTGTTAAAAAAAGAAGATCTTGTAAATGCTGTAAAATGCCTTGAAGAAGCACTGAAAGTTTATCCGGGATAATCCTTTTTCTGGAATTAGGATAGAAAGCGATGATCATCAAATGATTATCGCTTTTTTTTATTCAAAATCTTCGTAAAGTAAATACTTCTTTCGGATGGATTTAAAATTAGTCAAAGCAGGTTGCCAGCTTTTTCTAATTTCTGTTTCAGTTTTACCGGCGATAATTTGATTCCTGAGATCAGCGTTACCGGCAAGTTTATCAAAGAAATTGTTAAAAAACTGCCCATTTTCATCCACCGAATTATAAAGTTCAATCAACCAGTTCAGCTGAAGGCCGCCGGTTTGCTTAATATCATTTGAATTTGCACTTAAATCAATCCCTTTACAGTCTATGTCTTTATAAGGTGGATTTTCGCTAACTCCAGTTATAGAATGCGGAGTAAATGAAAAAGTACCTTCCTTGAATTCAGGATGACCGATGATTCTGAAAGGTAGATTGGTTCCACGGCCTACGCTAATGATCGTTCCCTCAAAAAAGCAAAGTGACGGATATAGGTAAATGGATTCCATGTCCGGCAGGTTGGGCGAAGGTTTTACGGGTAAGGTATAGCGCGTTTTGTGGGTATAACCTTCAACCGTAACCCATTCAAGCTTACACTGAACCCCATTTTTAAGCCACCTTTCTCCATTGAGCATTCGCGCATATTCTGCTATTGTCATTCCGTGAACAACGGGTATCTGGTGCATTCCAACAAATGACGAAAAAGCTGGCTGAAGTACCGGTCCATCAATATAATAACCATGAGGGTTTGGTCTATCTAGTACCAACAAGGTAACCTGTTGTTCGGCACAAGCCTCCATAATATAAGCCAGTGACGAAATATAGGTATAAAATCTTGCGCCAACATCCTGAATGTCAAAGACAACAACATCAATCCCTTGTAAATCAGCCTCGTCTGGTTTTTTCTTTTTACCATAGAGTGAAACAATAGGCAAGCCTGTTTTAGAATCTATTGTACTACTTATGTGCGCTCCCGCTTCGGCTTCTCCCCTGAAACCATGTTCCGGGGCAAAAACCCTGACAACATTCACCCCTGTATTAACCAAGGTATCAACAAGATGAACCTGACCAACCATAGAAGTTTGATTTGCCACCACAGCAATGGCTTTGCTTTTAAGCAATCTTTGAAAGTAGTTTTCAGTTCTTTCTGCTCCTGTTTTTAGTTTTGCTGAATTCTCAGATATTACCGGTTCTATCTGGCCCATTGGCGCTCCACATGAATGCAGCGAGAATCCAAAAAAATAAGTAATAATGAGCAGTATTTGCCTGAAGGAATTTCCCATAATGATGCAATAAATAAAATGATGGCTCAAAATTAGGCTTAATCTGTTAATTTTGCTGAAACAAATCACGCCATTGAACTTCGAATACTTCATCAGCCTGCGGTTGCGTTCGGGAAAAGGGGCTTCTTTTTCCAAACCTATAATCAAAGTATCTATAGCCGGCATAGCTTTGGGTCTGGCCGTTATGCTTATTTCAGTTGCTATACTTCAGGGATTTCAAAAGCAGGTTAAAGATAAAGTCTCAGGTTTTGGCGCGCATATTCAAATCACTGGCTTCAATTCCAACAACTCTTATGAACCATCACCCGTTTCGCTAAACGACATAAATCTGGATGCCCTGAAAACTATAAACGGGGTAAAACAAATTCAGCCTTTTGGTCTTAAAGCCGGGATTATTAAAACAACTGACCAGATACACGGGGTTGTTTTAAAAGGTGTTGATAAGGATTATGATTGGGGTTTCTTTGAAGATAAACTTTCTGTTGGGCACCTACCGTCGGTTAAAAAAGAAGGATTGTCGAATGACATACTTTTATCTGGAAATGTGGCCCGAATGTTGAATATTAAGGCAGGTGATGACCTCAGAATGTATTTCATCAGTGAAAATTCGACCAGGGGCCGCAAGTTTAAGGTATGTGGTATTTACAATACTGGCTTAAGTGAGTTTGATGAAACCTATGTTTTTGGGGATATCGGTCAGATCCGTAGGCTTAATGATTGGGATAGCCTGACGGTTTCGGGCGTGGAAATTTTTATTGAGCCTTTTAAAGACCTTGACCGGATTGCTGAATCAGTTTATCAAACCACCGGATATAATCTTAATAATCAAACAATTAAACAGTTGTATCCTCAGATTTTTGACTGGATTGAACTACAGGATGTCAACGTCATCATTATTCTCATTCTTATGGCCCTGGTTTCAGGAATTACCATGATATCCACTTTACTTATCCTTATTTTAGAACGCACCCGCGATATTGGAATTCTGAAAGCCATTGGATCCAATAATACAAGCATTCGAAAAATTTTTGTTTATGCATCCATCTACATCACAGGTTATGGCTTGCTTTGGGGGAATGTAATTGCTCTCGGATTAATAGGCCTGCAATCTGCAACAGGCCTTATACCTTTACCTGAGGAATCATATTTTATTTCATATGTGCCAGTTAACATTGGTTTTATTGACATACTTCTGATAAATCTGGCCACTCTGTTGGTATGCACATTTATGATGATAATCCCTTCCTTGATCGTTAAATATATCAGTCCTGTGACAGCCCTAAGGTACGATTGAAGTTATAAAGGCTGTTTTAAAGAAAAACGGCAGAGATTAAATTATCGCCTGCCGTTTTTGTTGAGTTATCAGAGTTCTAACACTCCATTTTGTGTATCTCCGTGTCCGCTGTCCTGATAGCTGTCCGCTTCTTCATCGTTGAACCATGTTTTACCATCAGCAACATATCTAAACTGATAGGTTTTACCTGATTCAAGATCAATGGTTTGACTGAATGAACCATCTTTGAGTTTGATTAACTCACCTGCAGGTGCATGCCAGTCATTAAAATCACCAACAACACTTACCGTATCAGCCATATTAGCCTGATTCTTCGTGAGTTTAAACGTTACTTTGCAAACAGGTTTGCTTTTCAGAAATTGTTTTTTGATACTCATTCAATTTAGTTTTGGTTAATAATACTTGGTTTAAGCATTGCAAAATTATAACATTATTGCATTTGTAAAACATTTCTAAATTAACAATGGGTTAAATATCAACTTATTGTCGAAAGCAAGAATACATATAAAAGGATTGAAAAACCCCAAAGAATCATGGATTACAAGAATGTTTCACAAAATAAATAATAACCTTGAACCCAGGGATTTTTTTTGTGATTAATCCCGTTTATGCAGACCGCACTCTCTGCTTTCGGGGTTTTCCCACCACCAGCGCCCAGCCCGGATATCTTCGCCTGGCATGATTGCACGGGTACATGGCTGACAACCAATACTGGGAAATCCCTGATCATGTAATTTATTGTAGGGAACATGGTTTGATCTGATATAAGCCCAGAGTTCTGATTCAGTCCAGTCAATCAATGGGTTAACTTTGAGAAGGTTATTATTTTCATCCCATTCCACCAGTTTCATATCCTTCCGTGTAACAGATTGCTCTCGTCGGAGTCCGCAAATCCATGCATCCAGGCCTTTAAAAGCCCGTTTTAAAGGTCCAATTTTTCGGATATGGCAGCATAACTTCCGGTTTTCAACACTATCATAAAAAAGGTTGATACCCTTTGCGTTCACCATTTCTTCTATGCGCTCAGCATCCGGAAACATTACCCTGATGGTGATGTCATATTTTTTGGCAGTTACATCCATAAGATCATAGGTCTCAGGAAACAGTCTGCCCGTGTCAAGGGTGAAAATATCGGCAGTTTTATCAACTTCGGCAATCATTTTGGTTATTACCTGATCTTCAGCACCCAGACTTGTAGAAAAGGCTACTTTACCTTCAAAGTCATTCAGAAACCATTCAATTACTTCCTGTGGCCTCTTTCCCACAAGGGTTTCATTTATTTTGTCAATATCAAGACTATTTTTCATACAATGTTTAATTAAGTTTATGTATTTCAATCATTTCCCCTGCCTCAATACCTTTCTCGGTAAGTTTCAGGCTGCAAGCTTCACAATAATAATCGTGTTCAAACATCAATAAATAACCCTTGTCAAAAGCTTCATTCAGGAAAATTTCCTTTTCCCTCATAGTAACCAATGGTTCGATATCAACAGCCGGAATATAGGCTATAGGAATATTTGCCTTGGCCGGGATAAAATCAGCAGTAAAAACAAGGGTTTTGTTGTTAATCCTAATTAAGGGAATCAATTGTCCACGGGTATGGCCATTGAAAATCCTGAATTCAATTCCCTCAATCCATTTTCCTTCTGCATTTATCAGGTTAAGTCTACCGGATTTTTCGAGTGGTTCAAGATTATCAGTAAAGTATGCGGCCGCTTCCCGTTTATTTGAAGATTTTGACCATTCCCAATGACTCGAAGTTACCCAATATCTGGCATTTTTAAAAAATTCCTCAACTTTTCCTTCTGCATTAATAAAGGTAGCACCACCTACATGATCATCATGCAAATGGGTGAAAATAACATCAGTGATTTCAGCAGGGGAGAGGCCGGCATTTTTCAAAGGTTCAATGAGGCCTTCCTTTCCAACTCTGTATTTGTAATTATAGTATTTATTGCCCCGCTTATTTCCCATACCGGTGTCAATCAAAATATTCCGATTATCCGTTTCTATTAACAAACAGCGGGTTACAATACGTAGCAGATTATTTTCGTCTTCGGGATATACCTTTGTCCACAGTGATTTTGGTACAACTCCAAAAGCAACACCTCCATCCATTTTCCAATAATCAGCAATAATTGCAGTAATTTTCATTTCTTCAAATTGGTTTTGTTGCAAAAATAGAACAATTCATCCTTATAATGATTCTCCTGAAATATATCATATCAATGAATTCCTTTTTCAGCAAAGGGATTAATAAACTATTTTTGCAGAAAAACAGCATAAATGAACGTTCATTTTATAGCCATTGGTGGAAGCGCCATGCACAATCTGGCCATCGCCCTTCACAAAAAAGGATACTACATTACAGGATCGGATGATGAGATTTTTGAACCGGCCAAATCACGGCTGGAAAAGCTTAATATATTACCTCAGGAAATTGGCTGGTTCCCTGAAAAAATACATTCGGGAATTGATGCCATAATTTTGGGAATGCACGCCAAAGGTGATAATCCTGAATTATTGAAAGCCAAAGCATTAGGACTTAAAATCTATTCATATCCCGAATACCTTTATGAACAATCAAAAAACAAAACCCGGGTAGTTATTGGTGGCAGTCATGGGAAAACAACCATCACGGCAATGATTTTGCATGTATTGAAACGTGCCGGCATTGAAACCGATTACATGGTCGGCGCACAGCTTGAAGGATTTGATGTAATGGTAAAACTAAGTGATTCGGCGCAGTACATGGTCATCGAAGGCGATGAATATCTCACTTCAGTATTGGATCCCAGACCTAAATTTCATGTTTATCAGGCCAACATCGCACTTATAAGTGGAATTGCATGGGATCATGTGAATGTTTTTCCAACCTTTGATAATTATGTGGATCAATTTCGGATTTTTGCAGCTACCATCCAAAAAAATGGAACACTTATTTATTGCGCTGAGGATGAATATGTTGTTGATGTTGTCAAGTCCGTTACTTCAGGCGTTGAATTAAAACCATATTGTACACCTGATTATCAGGTGAGTAATGGTATAACTTCCATAGCAATTGATGAAAATCTGGTTGAACTTCAGGTATTTGGCCACCACAATATGCAAAACATGGAAGGTGCCAGGCTTGTATGCGAAACAATGGGTATTAACAAGCAACAATTTTATGATGCAATTTCCAGCTTTGCTGGGGCCTCAAAAAGGCTTGAACGTATCGCCTCAAACGAGAATGGCGCCATATTCAAGGATTTTGCACATAGTCCATCAAAATTAAAAGCTACCATACAGGCTGTAAAAGAACAATTTCCTCAGCGTCACCTGATTGCCTGCATGGAGTTACATACTTTTAGCAGCCTCAACCTCGCTTTTATGGAAGAATATCAGCATGCTATGGACCTGGCTGATACAGCCATTATTTTTTACAGCCGGCATGCACTTGAATTGAAAAGGCTACCTGTATTTAAAAGTGAAGATGTAAATAAGGCTTTTAAAAGAGATGATATTCAGGTGTTTAATGATAGTAAAAAGATGAATGAATTCATCAAAAATCTGTTCAAAAATGACACCAACCTTCTGATGATGAGTTCCGGAAATTTCGATGGGCTTGACTTGAGTGATTTAGCTTCTGAACTTTTATAAAAAAGTCAGATCATCCATATTCATTTCCAATTATCAATAAACAAAAATGGGCTTTCCGAAATGAAAAGCCCATTTTTTGATTTTATTCAGTTGATTATTTTTCAATGTTCTCCGGTTCAACTTCCGGTTTCAGGATGCTAATCTTCAATTCAGGTGCATTTTCCTCATAGTCCATAAAAATGCGGTCACCAAGATGAATTTTCGATTTAATAATCTCCTCAGCCAAAGAATCTTCAATGTACTTCTGAATGGCCCGCTTGAGCGGTCTGGCACCAAATTGTGCATCCCATCCTTTTTCAACAATGAAATCCTTAGCAGCCGTTGTTACTTCCATATGATAACCCATATCAGCGATACGTTTGTAAAGGTTAGCCAACTCGATGTCAATGATCTTATGAATATCTTCTCGTTCGAGTGAATCGAAAATTATAACATCATCAATGCGGTTAAGAAACTCAGGAGCAAAGGAACGTTTCAATGCATTTTCAATAACACCGGTCGCATAGCCAGAACTGCCTGAAAGCTTGGCATTTGTAGCAAAACCTACACCCTGACCAAAGTCTTTCAATTGGCGAGAACCGATATTGGAAGTCATAATTACAATCGTGTTTTTGAAATCAACCTTTCGGCCCAGGCTGTCAGTAAGAACACCATCATCAAGCACCTGAAGCAGAATATGGAAAATGTCCGGATGTGCTTTTTCAATTTCATCCAGCAATACGATAGAGTAGGGTTTACGCCGGACTTTTTCGGTAAGCTGTCCGCCTTCTTCATAACCAACATAGCCTGGAGGGGCTCCCACGAGCCGCGATACAGCAAACTTCTCCATATATTCGCTCATATCTATACGAATGAGGGCATCTTCCGTATCAAACAAATATTTTGAAAGCACTTTAGCAAGATGGGTTTTCCCAACCCCGGTGGGGCCGAGGAAAATAAAAGTACCTATGGGTTTGTTCGGATCTTTCAAACCTGCACGATTTCGACGGATCGCTTTAACCACTTTTTTGATGGCATCGTTTTGGCCAATAACAGCACCAGACAAGTCCTCTGCCATATTCACAAGACGGTCGCTCTCATTCTGCGCAATTCTTTGCACCGGAACGCCGGTCATCATGGCAACCACTTCAGCTACATTGTCTTCGGTTACCTCAATACGGTTGATTTTTGAATCATCTTCCCAGCGTTTCTTAGCTGTTTCAAGCTCCATTATCAACTTGCGTTCTGTATCACGGTGTTTGGCGGCCTCCTCAAACTTTTGACTATGAATGGATTTATTTTTCAGTGCCTTCACTTCTTCAATCTTGGTTTCAAGACTGATGATTTCCATAGGGACCTGCATATTTGTGATATGCACCCTGGCACCAGCCTCATCGAGGGCATCAATGGCCTTATCCGGTAAATATCTGTCTGTAAGATATCTGTTTGTAAGCATAACACAAGCCTTAATGGCGTCATCTGCGTATTTTACAAAATGATGATCCTCGTATTTTTCCTTGATATTGTTAAGAATTTCTACCGTTTCATCCATTGAAGTGGGATCAACAATTATTTTCTGGAAACGTCTTTCCAGGGCGCCGTCCTTTTCAATATATTGACGATACTCGTCTAGAGTGGTTGCACCAATGCATTGAATTTCACCACGGGCCAAGGCAGGTTTGAACATATTTGATGCATCCAGCGATCCCGAAGCATTTCCTGCACCAACTATGGTATGAATTTCATCAATAAACAGAATGATATCGCGGTTTTTTTCCAGTTCGTTCAGCACGGCTTTCATGCGTTCTTCAAACTGGCCACGGTATTTTGTTCCAGCCACCAAAGAAGCTAGATCAAGGGTAAATATTCGCTTATTGAAGAGAACCCGTGAAACTTTACGGGAAATAATTCTGAGAGCAAGGCCTTCGGCTATGGCCGATTTGCCAACACCGGGTTCGCCAATAAGTATAGGGTTATTTTTCTTACGACGGCTTAAAATCTGAGCAATACGCTCCAGTTCTTTCTCACGTCCAACAATGGGATCCAGACGACCTTCTTCCGCAGCTTTGGTAAGATCACGGCCAAAGTTATCAAGCACCGGGGTTTTCGACTTGGAATCAGAAACCTTTTTGGTGCCACCCATAAATCGGCCTTCT
Source organism: Lentimicrobium sp. (assembly GCA_034005265.1). Taxonomy (GTDB): domain Bacteria; phylum Bacteroidota; class Bacteroidia; order Bacteroidales; family Lentimicrobiaceae; genus Lentimicrobium. The sequence goes on along the minus strand of JAVEVB010000012.1, from coordinate 64,575 downwards.
TCATCATCATCTGAAGAGCTTCCCGGCAATTCAGCCCTTGGGTCATCAAGCTCGCGATTTTCCTGATTGCTCATGATGGTTTTAAGTTCATCACGCACTGAATCATAGTCAACACCATATTTTGCAAGTGTTGTGGTTACCAGATTATCTTCATCTTTTAAAATGGCCAATAATAAATGCTCTGTTCCTATAAGTTCACTGTTGAACATTTTAGCTTCAAGGTAGGTGAGTTTGAGTGCACGTTCGGCCTGCTTGACCAAGGGCAGGTTTTCTGCCGTTTTGTCACGTTTTGCATTTGAGCCAATCGCCTTTTCAATTGTCTTTCTGATTTCAGTAGTGTCAACACTCAATAAATTGAGGATCTGGATCGCCATACCTTCACCCTCTCGTATTATACCAAGAAGTAAATGTTCCACACCGATTTTATCATTGCCCAATCGCAATGATTCCTCGCGGCTGTAAGTCAGCACGTCTTTTACTCGTTGTGAAAATTTTGCTTCCATCCGGATTGTTCCTGTTTTATAAAACACTGTATTTAATTTGCTCAATTTAAGCATCTTAATATAAGCATTTTTGATTTAACAATAATCAGTAATTTAATGATTGTTCTGAAGTCCAAATTTACATAAAATATGTCATCAAACCATTCATTATTTCAGGCGAAAATAGCCTGTAAAAACTGATTTCAATACACTGTTATCAAAATCAGTGCCGTTTTTTATAAACAGCCGGCTGTTCATAAAAATTTGAAGCCATTTACTCAATTAATCTTGCTCATTAAATCCAAAAAAATCGTACCTTCGTGGACTTTTAAAAGCTAAAGTAACTTGAATAAACGGAATCTAAGTAAGTAATGGAAAATCAATCAGGTGAAGAGAAAATTGTTAAGGTAAACATCGAGAATCAGATGAAGGCAGCCTATATCGACTATTCTATGTCGGTAATTGTGTCGCGTGCTTTGCCTGATGTTCGCGATGGACTCAAACCGGTTCATCGTAGGGTGCTTTACGGAATGTTGGATTTAGGGGTGCTAGCAAATCGTTCCTATAAAAAAAGTGCCAGAATTGTTGGAGAAGTATTAGGTAAATACCATCCGCACGGCGATACATCGGTTTATGACGCGATGGTAAGAATGGCTCAGGAATGGTCGCTCCGATATCCCTTGGTTGATGGTCAGGGAAACTTTGGTTCAATTGATGGAGACAGCCCCGCTGCTATGCGTTACACTGAGGCAAGACTTAGAAAAATTGCCGAAGAGATGCTCGCTGATATCAACAAGGATACCGTTGACTTTCAACTCAATTTTGACGACTCTTTACAAGAGCCTACCGTACTTCCGGCTAGAATACCAAATTTATTGGTTAACGGAGCTTCAGGTATTGCCGTGGGTATGGCAACAAATATGCCTCCCCACAATATTAGCGAAGTGATTGATGGCGTTGTTGCATACATAGACAATCATGAGATTACCATCCCTGAACTGATGAAGTTTATCAAAGCACCTGACTTTCCAACAGGCGGATTGATTTATGGCTATGAAGGCGTTAAGGATGCTTATGAAACTGGTCGTGGCCGGATTGTCATGCGTGGAGAGTCAAAAATTGAAACGGAACACAACGGTAGAGAAAACATCATAGTCACCTCCATTCCATATCAGGTGAACAAAGCGGAAATGATTAAGAAAACCGCTGACCTGATCAATGATAAAAAAATTGATGGGATTTCAGATATCAGAGATGAATCTGACCGCAATGGACTAAGAATTGTTTATGAATTGAAGCGGGATGCCATCACTAATGTGGTTCTGAATAAACTATTTCAATATACTGCCCTCCAGACTTCCTTTAGTGTGAACAACATCTGCCTGGTAAAAGGTCGACCTATGTTGCTCAATTTAAAGCAGTTAATCCATTACTTTGTAGAACACAGGCACGAAGTTGTTATCCGGCGCACAAAATATGAATTGAATGAAGCCGAAAAACGAGCACATATTCTTGAGGGCTTATTAATTGCACTCGATCACCTGGATGAGGTTATTGCTTTGATTCGAGCTGCACTTACGCCGGAAGAGGCCCGGAATGGTTTAATTGAAACCTTTAACTTATCAGAGCTTCAGGCCCGTGCTATACTTGATATGCGCCTTCAACGCCTCACCGGCCTTGAAAGAAATAAAATCAAGGACGAATACAATGAACTGCTTAAGCAAATTGATTATTTTAAAAGCATCTTGGCAGACGAGCACCTGAGAATGGAAATCATTAAAAATGAATTGCTTGAAATTAAAGCAAACTATGGTGATGAAGCCCGCACACAAATTGTTTATGCAGCAAGTGATTTCAAAATTGAAGACACCATTGCTGATGAAAATGTAGTGATTACCATTTCTCATATGGGATATATTAAAAGGACTCCGCTTACAGAATACAGGGTTCAAAACAGGGGAGGCCGCGGAGCGAAAGGATCTGACATCAGGGATGAAGATTTTCTTGAGTACCTTTTTGTTGCCACCATGCACAATTACATGCTTTTCTTTACTGAAAAAGGTAAAGTATTCTGGATGAGGGTTTTTGAGATTTCCGAAGGTTCAAAAACCTCAAAAGGAAGGGCAATTCAGAATATGATAAATATTGAACCTGATGATAAGGTTAGGGCCTTTATAAACCTGAAAAGCCTGAAAGATGAAGATTATATCAACAACAACTTCATCATTCTTTGTACCCGAAAAGGTATCATCAAGAAAACTTCGCTGGAAGCCTATTCAAGGCCCCGCCAGAATGGAATCAATGCCATCACCATCAGGGAAGACGATCAATTGCTTGAAGCACGTCTGACCAATGGAAACAGCGAAGTTATCATGGCTTTACGTTCGGGTCGAGCCATACGTTTTAACGAACAAAAAGTTCGCCCGATGGGCCGCAATGCATCAGGAGTAAGAGGAATCACCCTGGCAAATGAAAAAGACGAAGTAGTTGGCATGATTTGCTCTGTGGATGATGATTCTGATATCCTGGTCGTTTCTGAAAATGGCTATGGAAAGCGCTCTAAATTAGATGATTACAGAATAACCAATAGGGGAGGGAAGGGCGTTAAAACCATTAATGTAACTGACAAAACCGGCCAATTGATCTCTATTGAATCGGTTACGGATAATGATGACCTGATGATCATTAACAGATCGGGACTTATCATAAGGATGGCCATTGCCGATTTAAGGGTGATGGGTAGAGCAACCCAGGGGGTCAGATTGATTAATTTACGCGATAATGATTCAATTGCCGCAGTAACAAAAGTAGAAGTAGAGCAGGATGAGGATGTTGAGGGTGATCAGGAAATAGAAAATCAGGAACTGGGAGAAGGGTCAGAAATGAATGATATTCAGAACATTAATCCCGAAGATTCTACCGAAAATGATCAATCGGATTCATCAAATGAGGAGGATGGCGCGGAAATTGTATAAGAATTACAAACAACTTATCTTTGCATGCAGGCAAAACCATTAACCAAAATCAAAAAAAATGAAGAAATTAACGCTGCTGCTTACTACTATGCTGATTGTAACAGCTACTTTTGGTCAAAAACGAGCATTACAAGATGCCTATAACAATCTCCGGAAAGGTTACCTTGACAAGGCAATGGAAAACATTGAGTCAACCATTTCCGATCCTTCCACAATGAACGAACCTAAAACATGGTTTTATCGTGGAAATGTTTATCTTCAAATTCACATGAGCGATAATCCAGCTTATAAAGCACTGGATAAAGATGCTTTGAACAAAGCCTTTGAATCCTATCAAAAAGCTACTGAACTGGACACAAAAAAGGAGTACTATGCTGAGATACTTCAAAACATGCTGATTATCAGCGAACAACTTTATAATGTTGGTGTAACTAGATTCACTGCTGATCCTCCTGATTATCACGGATCCTTCCTTGCATTTGAAAACTCAGCAAAAGTTAACGAATCTTTTGGTGCTGTCGATACCACTGCAATGTTCAATGCCGCCCGTGCCGCGGAAATGGATAAGGATTTCAGCAACGCGAAATTGTATTACAATAAAGTAAGGGAATTAAACTATCCCCAACCCGTAATATATAGCTCACTGGCATCCATTTGCATGGAAGAAGGAGATACTGCAACCGCGGTTACCTATCTGACTGAAGGAAGACAAAAATATCCGGAAGATTTCAATCTATTGATTTCTGAAACAAATTACTTCTTGAGTTCCAAACAGAGTGACAAGGCTATGGCCAACCTCGAAGAAGCCATTGTAACTGATCCTGAAAACCCTACCATTCACTATGCAGTAGGCGTAACTTATGCCGTAATGGGTAAGGTTGAAGATGCAGAAAAATCATACATGAAAGCTGCCGAACTTAAACCTGATTATTTTGAAGCAAATTATAACCTAGGTGCTTTGTATGTTAATCAGGCTGCCATGATAATTGATTCAGCAAATCAGTTGCCGCTCTCACAAGTTAAGGAATATGACGCTCTTAAGTTGCAGGCAGACGATATCCTCAGGAAATCAATTCCTTACCTTGAAATTGCAAGTACATTGGATTCAACTGACAAAAACACCATGCTTTCTCTTAAAGAGATTTATACCAGACTTCAGATGTACGACAAACTGAAGGAGATTAATGCTAGACTTGAAGAATAAATCTAGTTTCTACTTTGATAAATAGAATAACCGGGCTTAGTTCCCGGTTTTTTTATTTATCCATGAAAAATTTACAACTTCTCAACATAAAGTCATTTCTGGCAGCGATTCGGTCTGAAGCATGATAACAGGAGTGGAGTAAATATTAGTATTTGACATAATATAAATTATGATACATTTAAATTGATCATTTTTCCATAGTCTCTGCTAAGAGTTATATCTAACGCCATAGTTGATGATAAAAGATTCTGTAGGACTTTTTCAATAAAATGTAAACCGACAATAATATCAATTAATATCCTCAACCTATTAAATAAATCCATATTTTTATAAATCTATAAGTAATTCATCGGACACGAACATAAATCAACTGTTATCCACGAATAAATCTGAAATTATGAATGATAAAATCCCGGGTATTGTAAAAACCGATCCATGGTTAACATCGGTAATTCAGGATGTAAATGATCGTGTGCAACGCTTTAATCAACGCCTGGAGCAGATTGAAACCGAACACTCAACACTCAGTGCATTTGCAGATGAATACAAATTTCTGGGAATCCATTTTAGCAACCGTCATAAAGGTTGGTATTATCGGGAATGGGCACCATCGGCAAAACAGCTTTTCTTATCAGGTGATTTTAACGACTGGAATCCTCACTCTCACCCATTAACACGCGTAGACAATGATATCTGGGAAATATTTATCGATCAAAAAACATATAAGCATAAATTTGTGCATGGCAGTAAAATTAAAGTATGGGTTGAAGGAAACCATGGCTTTTTGCCACGTATTCCAGCCTACATAACCCGTGTAGTGCAGGATGAGGATACCAAAAATTATTCTGGTCAGCTCTGGTTTAATCATTTTGATTGGAATGACGATAATTTCAGGTTAAAAAAAGACGGGAAGCTTTTTATTTATGAGTGTCACGTGGGTATGGCCCAGGAAAAAGAGGGATTGGGTACATACCTTGAGTTTGCCGACAAAATACTACCCTGGGTAAAAGAAGCCGGTTATAATGCCATTCAATTGATGGCCATACAGGAACACCCCTATTATGGATCATTTGGTTACCATGTGGCCAATTTTTTTGCTCCTTCTTCGCGTTTTGGCACTCCCGAAGATCTTAAATATCTTATAAAAACAGCTCACGAAATGGGCATTGCCGTGATTATGGATATTGTTCATTCCCATACTGTTAAGAATATAAACGAAGGCCTGAATATGTTTGATGGTAGCGACCATCAATACTTTCACCCCGGGCCGCGTGGAATTCATCCCCAGTGGGATTCTATGCTTTTTGACTATGGTCGTACCGAAGTACTACGATTCTTACTTTCCAATGTAAAATACTGGATGGAGGAGTTCCATTTTGATGGGTTCAGATTTGATGGTGTGGGCTCCATGATGTACTTCCACCATGGTAACGAACCCATTGATACTCCTGAAAAGTATTTTAGCCAGGGCGTTGAATGGGATGCCATCACCTACCTGCAATTGGCTAATAAACTTGCTCACCAGTTACTTCCAGGCGCCATTACTATTGCTGAAGATGTTACGGGTATGCCAGGATTAACTGCACCCATTTCTCAAGGAGGAATGGCGTTTGATTATCGTTTGGGCATGGGAATCCCCGATTTCTGGATTAAACTTCTTAAAGAATACAAGGACGAAGACTGGAGTATAAATGAGATATGGAGCGTTCTGACCAACAGGCTACCCGGCGTGAAAACCATTGCTTACGCAGAATCACATGATCAGGCTTTGGTGGGCGATAAAACCCTTGCCTTCTGGCTGATGGACAAGGAAATGTACTATCATATGCATGTAAGTGATACAAATATCGTTGTTGACAGGGGAATCGCACTACACAAAATGATCCGGTTGATTACCATAGGTCTAGGCGGAGTTGCCTATTTGAATTTTATGGGAAATGAATTCGGACATCCTGAATGGATTGATTTTCCAAGGATCGGCAACAACTGGAGCTATCAATATGCAAGGCGACAATGGTCCCTGGCCTGGAACCCTGAACTTAAATATAAGTATCTGGCATTATTTGATAAGCAAATGATTGAACTTATTAAAGAAAATAATGTTTTTGACGATGAATATGCCAATCAGTTGCAGATGGACGAACCAAACAAGATAATTGTTTTTGAGAGGGGAAATCTTTTATTTCTATTTAATTTTCACCCGGTTAACAGCATCGCAGATTATGCCTTTCCAATAAGTATTCCCGGTGATTATCGGATTATCTTAAATACTGATGCTGCTCAATTGGGCGGACATGGGCGCATTGATGAAAGTATCGTTTATTCATCAATGTATGACAAGGAAAGTGAGAAAAACCTTTTGCGAATCTACACTACGAACAGAACTGCCATTGTTGCAAAGAAATTCAGTTAATTGAAGTTGAGTAAAAATGGAAATGGAAAAAATAAGGCTTGATTTTTTAAAAAAAATAACAATTTGTTTGTTTATTATTTTCTCTAACAGTCGTATTATTGTACAATTTTTCTAACCAATTATTTTATGGACAAAAAACGTCTGGTTATTAGTTATAGTAATGTATCTCCTGAAGTAATGGAGGCCATTAAGAAAAAGTATCCTTTGGGTTATACTAACCATGTGATAAAAGTAAAAACCCGTGGTGATGAATTCTTTTATGCCATTACAGTTGATACTGATGATGCCAGCTATCTTGTAAAAGTTCCTGTTAAAATTGATACAAAGGGCAGCATAAATGATGAGGATACGCTAGATGACATCAATAATGATAAGGATTCAGACGATTCTTATGCTGAATCTGATGCCGAAGCATCTACGGATTCAGACGATTAATCACAGAGTTGAAAGGTAGTACTGACTGCCTTTTTTTTATTCATAAAAATTAATTTTATTATGGAAGACTTTCAGCCAGAAAACCAAATTAATGGTGTTCGTGAAATGAATATCAACAGTTTATCTTATTCCTCATTGGCAGAAACCAGAAAGTGGACACTGTTTTTTGCTATTCTGGGAATCATAGGCATTGCACTGATGCTTATTTTGGCGATAGCTGTTATGGTTATATTACCAGCGATGAATAATGGGTTTAATACGCCTATGCCAACGGGTATAATTGGTATTATTTACCTGATAATAAGTGCTATATATATTTTGCCTGTCATCTTTCTCCTGCAATTCAGCAACCGGATTAAGACTGCGCTGGCAACAAGAAACAGCGAAACCCTTGGATTTGCCCTGAAAAGCCTGATGTTGCACTTTAGGACAGTAGGTATTATTACCATTGGTATAATGTTATTGTATCTGATAATCCTGGTGGGTGTTTTGGTGATGGGTGCCGGTTTATTTGGCCTGGCTAATATGAGCTAAATATTCAGGCATGAAATTGCAAAATTTAAAATGGTACGAAGCAGCAGGATTAATCGCTCTTTTTACAATTTCCTTGTTGCTTCTTTTCTTTCCATTACCTGATGTTGTTCTACATTATGATTTTTATGGAAATCCCACAAGTTTTGGGAATCCTGAAGTATTTACATTTATTCCCATTTCCGGGATACTACTTTTCTTCTTTATCAGATGGATAACTAAATTTGATCGGTTGATAAATTACCCGGTCAAAATCACCCTTGAAAATGCGAAAGTCCAAAAGGAACTAATCACTATGCTAATAAAATGGTATGGCCTGATTATTTTGTACTCTACACTGGGCATTACTTTATTTGCATTTGTTCCTGCTGGTAAGGCAACAATTCTCGGCTTAGTTATTCTTTTAAGTTTCATTTATCTTGCCCCCCTACCCTATTATCTACACAAAGCAAATAAGTATAAATAGATAATTACAATCTACTGACGCAGCTTTCTCAATGTTTTTCTGGCAATACTTTTAAAGCCGGGCGTAGCCTCATCCATCTGAAAAATAATAATATCGCACAGTTCTGGGATAAGTTCTGGATAAATTCTGGTTACCCGCTCAAGTATCACAATGCAATACATTTTTACAGCTACTGTTTCCAAAGGTGATTGCAGCCATTTGAATGAGATGTTGGTTATAACTCCCAGTTGTGTTTCGGGCAGCGGACTGCGTGATAACATACGCATGGAATGACGTTTTAATCCATCCGATGAGAAATAAGGCAAACTTTCAATGAGTTGTTCGATCTTATCATAGAGATATTGGGGCTGCTCCTCCGTAAAACAGTCAATCACCCAGGCCGCCCGACGACTTACAGGGTCGTTATTCTTCATAAGAATTGACCAAAAATCAGCAAAAAGGGATGGCTTCTCTTTGAGCACCTGAACTAAGAAATCTGTATTTGTTCTCGATTGTTCCTTTAAGAGCAGTTCTTCAAGGTGAATGATACTTGATTCCATGAATAATGGGAAAGGATAAGAGGTAATTTTGAATTTTATGCGGCTGCAAAGGTCATCTATTTTCAGGTAAATCCACCTAAGTAATGATCAATATATGACCCTGAAACAAACAGATGGTACACTGAAGTGTATAAAAGCAGAAAAGGGAACAACCCTTGCGGAGTAATTCCCTTTTCGTCAATGCACGAGCCGTAGCCGGCACACGACATCAGGTTACTGTTTCGATGCTTCGTAAGCTAAATTGCCCCTTGAGGCTATTTTGTTACTTACCACTTGCAGGGACATCTTTACTTGCGTAACGCTTCCTGACGGGACCTCGGTAATTGTACCCTGTTGTTAAATTCATTCCTTGCGGTTTGTTTCTAACTTATGGGCCTTTCGGCATTTGTGCCGGTTTCCTTTCGGACCTTTCACGCTGCCTCCCGTTGTTTTTCACCGTATCGCTGGCCTGATGAATCAAAAGTACAACATTTTGATGCTTCTGTCAAGGGTTTTAAGAAGTTTTTGATGAACACAATATGCACAAAAGTTATCAACAATTGTTCATAAATCCTTCAACATCAATCAAGAAGTTGTGCTTAGCCTGCTGGCCTTGATGATTCCTTTTATTTCTAAAAGTTTCTTTATTAAAAACTCCAGGTGTTTCTTATCCCGGATACTTACTTTCACAATACCATCAAACTTCCCTCCTTTACTATCCAATGAAATCCCTCTGACATCCATTCTCAATTCCTGGGATATCATATTGGTAATGGTGTTAAGTATCCCAAGCTGATCGAAGCCACTTATTTTTACGGTTGCAATAAAGAATGATCCTTCCACTTGTGTAGACCATTTTGCATCCATCGACCGGTATGGATAACGGCCTCTCATGCGTGCCGCATTCGGGCAGGAAATACGGTGTATTTTGATGCCATCACTCACCGTAACAAAACCAAATATTTCATCACCCATAACAGGATTGCAACACCTGGCAAGTTTGTAACCTTCAATTTCGGAGGATTCATTTACCAAAATTATATTATCTGAAGTTTTATTCAGACTTCCCTGGCCAGATATATTGCTTTTGGGCTTTTCTGGCTTCACCTCAGCCTCTTTTGGTGCCGATGTAATGATATCCTTTATCTGGGTAGCCTCAATGCGGCTATCGGCTAAACGTTGAAACAAATCAAGTGGTCCTGACAATTTGAAATGAGCAACCAACTTATTGATGGCTTCATCCTGGCTAACATTCTTAATTTGTGATACTTTTCGTTTCAGGATATCCTTGCCAGTTTCGGCCTGCTTAAATTCAGCCTCTTTTAAAAATCTTTTTATCTTGTTCTTTGCACGGGAAGATATAACCCATTCCAACCAATCAATGTTGGGATTCTGTTTTTTAGATGTTATTACTTCAACCATATCCCCACTTTTCAGGGTTGTACGCAACGGAACAATCTTTCCATTTACACGCGCTCCTGAGCATTTAGAACCGACAGTAGTATGTACTTCAAAGGCAAAGTCTAATACAGAGCTTCCGATCCTGAGCTTTTTTAAATCACCATCCGGGGTGAAAACATAAATCATGTTTTCAGCTATGTTTGCTTTATCTTTCAGGTTAAGTTCCTCCTCGCCCGACACCGGATTCTCAAGTATTTTACGGATACTGTTCAGCCATTCGCTGTTTTCCGCACCACCTTTCTGGCTCTTATAGCGCCAGTGTGCGGCATTACCCATCTCTGCTTCTTCATCCATTCGCTTACTGCGAATCTGTACTTCAATCCATTTATTTGAAGGGCCCAAAACTGTAATATGCAGCGATTCATAGCCATTCGGTCGGGGAATGGTAATCCAATCGCGCATACGGCTGGTTTCCGGCTTATAAAGATTAGTAACCACAGAATATGCTTTCCAACAATCTGCCTTTTCCGATTTCAGGTCGGTATCAATAATTATCCTTATCGCGAAGAGATCATAAACTTCATCAAACTCAATTTTTTGTTTCTGCAACTTTGAATATACAGAAGATACTGATTTTATTCTGTTTTTTATCTTGAAATGAAGGTTTAGACGAGATAACTCGGTCATTAAAGGGGCGATAAACTGGTTTACGTAATTGCGGCTAGTGAATTCTACCTCTTCGATTTTCAACGACAGTTTTTTATAGACGTCAGGTTTTGAGTAGTTCAGTGAAAGTTCATCAAGCTCGGATTTAATACGGTACAATCCCAGTTTGTGTGCTAACGGAGCATAAAGGTCAGCGGTTTCATTGGCAATGGAAATCTGGGTCTGCTTATCCAGAGACTGTATGCTTCTCATATATTGAAGCCTGTCAGCTAATTTTATAAGTACTACCCTCACATCGGAAGATAAAGAAAGTATAAGGCTGGCAAAGTTTTCAGCATTCTGTGGCAACTTCTCTGTTGGCAGATTGCTTATTCTATTCAAATCTTTTAATATAGGCGTACATGCTGCCAGTCGCTTATTGCCAAGCAGCTTGATTAATGCTTCAGCATCCGGTGAAACGCCAGACAGCAGTGCGGAAATCACAGAGGTTAGCCCCATACCCATATCCGAGGAAACAATCACTGCCACATTCACTGCATGGGCAAAATAGAACTCATTATTAAGGTATGTTTGTCTTCCATTCTCAGCCAGTGCTATGGTAAATGCACTCTTCAGCAATTTCCCATCGCTTGCCTGAATGCTGTTTTGTGTTGCTTGTTTCAGCTTTTTATATTCAGCCAGCACAAATTGCTTATCGTTTAATCCAAGTTTCTCCTCCATAATACATTATTAACAATAATAATCAAGGTCTGTTATTTATAGTAAAAGCGCCCTGCTAATCAACGTTAACAGGGCGCTTTATTTGAAAATCCATTAAATTACTTCAACGGATTATCGGTTTCTTTTGGTCCCTGTTTTTTCCCGGGTTCAGCTATTGAATCCCTCATTCGGGTGTCTGACTGAATATTCTGGAACTTATAATAATCCATCAATCCAAGATTTCCTGACCGGAATGCATCGGCAATTGCTTTTGGAATTTCAGCTTCTGCCTCTATAACCTTGGCGCGGGCTTCCTGAGCTTTTGCTTTCATTTCCTGTTCATTAGCTACGGCCATTGCCCTACGCTCTTCTGCTTTGGCCTGTGCAATGTTCTTATCAGCATTGGCCTGATCCATCTGAAGATAAGCACCGATATTTTTTCCTACATCAATATCAGCAATATCAATGGAGAGAATTTCAAAGGCTGTTCCGCTGTCCAATCCTTTTGAAAGAACCACTTTTGATATAGAATCCGGATTTTCAAGTACGCTTTTGTGAGAATCGGCCGAACCAATTGAGGAAACCACGCCTTCTCCTACCCTGGCAAGAATAGTTTCTTCACCGGCACCCCCAACCAATTGGCGGATGTTAGCCCTTACAGTAACCCTGGCCTTCGCAATCAATTGGATACCATCCTTAGCAACGGCAGCAACCGGAGGTGTATTGATTACCTTTGGATTTACCGACATCTGAACAGCTTCAAAAACATCCCGTCCCGCAAGGTCAATCGCAGTTGCGGCTTTAAAGTTAAGTGGAATATTGGCTTTATCAGCAGAAATCAAAGCATTGACAACCAATTTTACGCGTCCACCAGCCAGATAATGAGCTTCGAGTTCATCCCGGGTTATCGTAAGACCGGCTTTTGTTGCGTTAATCATCGCAGTAACAATCACTGAAGGTGGTACTTTTCTCCAACGCATAAACACCAGTTGGATAAGTGAAATTCTTACACCCGATAGAAGTGCAGAAAACCATAACCCCACCGGAATGAAGTAAAGGATAATCCAAAGTCCAAAAAGGGAGGCGATGCCAATGGCAACAATTACAACAAATTGTGATTCCATAGTTTAGGGTTTTTGTTTTACAAATATTTTATTATCCTGCAGGTGAGTAACAATCACATCGGTTTCCTGATCAATAAATTCACCGTTTGTATGTACCTCAAAATACTCATCATTGATGATGGCTTTTCCGGCTGGTGACAATCTTGAAACAGTTATTCCTGAATCACCTGCTTTTACAAGATTGGTATCAATTTCATTTACCCGCCCGTTAACTTCAGTCTTTAACATTATCCTGTTCCAGGTTTTGGATTTCAGGGAAAGATAAATGGTAAGAATAGTAAGAAAAATGGTCCCAACAAGTACAATATGACCAGTAGGTGAACCAAAAGCGTGGTAAGATTCCCAGACGGAAAAAGCAATTAAGCCTAATCCTGCTGCTCCGACAACCGTGGTTCCCGGAATGACCAACACTTCAAGCAATAAAAATAGCAGGCCTGCAATAATCAGAATTATTATAAGTGTCAGTGACATAGTAGACCTTTTGTTTTTGCTTTTGACAAAGTTAAACAGTTTTAACGGATTTTTAAGGCGTTTGAAAATATTTATTTGCTTTGGGCACAAAATCCCTCAGGGCCTTAATCCTGTTTTCTGCAGAAGGATGAGTACTGAGTAATTCAGGAGGCGCCTGACCGGGAATTTTTGACATTTCCTCCCAAAACGAAACAGCACGTTCCGGATCATAGCCGGCAATGGCCATGAATATCATTCCCAACTTATCGGCTTCATACTCGTGTGTGCGCGAATATGCCAATGTTCCTAACTGTGAACCCACACCGTAAACGGTATTAAAAATATCGCGGGTCAGGGCTGGCTCCTTTTGCAGGGCAACATCCAGGGAAACACCTCCAAGCACAATGGCAAGTTGCTGACTCATACGTTCGCCACCATGATTGGCAACTGCGTGGGCAATTTCATGGCCCATTACTACAGCAACACCTGATTCATCTTTGGTATAGGGCATTATGCCAGTATAAAAAACAACCTTACCTCCCGGCATGCACCATGCATTTACAGCCTCATCCTGAACAACATTAAATTCCCAGGCAAAATCCCCTACTTTTCCAGCAAGGTTATTATCACGTAAATACTCTTCCACAGCCTGGGAAATTTTTCCACCAGCTTTCTTTACCAACATTGACTGTGGGTTATTGGCGGGCAAAGGTGGGTTCGTGTTTAGAAATTCCTGATAATTGGTCAGGCTCATCTGCGTGAGCATGTTATCAGGGATAAAATTCAACTGGCGGCGCCCGGTAAGCGGCACCGTAGAACATGCGCCCACAAAAAGGGCTGCTACTATGATTAGTAGTTTTATTTTTTTTGCTTTCATGATGTTTAAGATTACTCGATTGATGCAGTTAAACCTCTGCTTATCATTTCATTATACTCGGGCTTCAACTCATTGACCGGACCGGTTTTTACGCCACATTTACCTTTGTAATGAACAATCAATGTGATTTGCTCTGCCTGCAGAGGTTCTATATTGCACACTTCAATTAAAGTTTCAATAACAAAATCAAAGGTATTTATTTCATCATTGTACAAAACCAGTTCAGCTTCGTTCGTTAGAAGAAGTTTTTCACTATGAAGACTGTTTGTCTGCTCCTGAACCATAGGATTAATGATTATAAATGATTTTCGTATTTTTTGTTAAAAATACTGCATTTTTAAACTGCCTTTGCAAAAATCATTTTAAATTTTAAAAAATTACCTTCAACTTATCACCTAAATAGTTGTAAAAACTCCTTCAAACCAAAGAATAATGAAATGCAACAGATACCGTGCAAATATTATACCTATTAAAATATAACGCTGATTTAGCTGAGGCCTTTATTGATGGTCTTGCCTGATTTGCTACAAATTTCAATCTGACAAATATCCATTTCCCATAATTTTATTCAATCTGGGTGGTCTGCCTGAACCAATAATGACGATATTTGTTAACCAAAGAATAAGAATACAAACCACATTTTCCCGTTTTAAATGAATAACATGAAATCTGTATCAACAAAAACACAAGCCAACAAACCAGCATTAGATAAAAATGAGGTATTGAATGATTATCGTATTGCATTTGAAAGCAGGCAAGCCAGCCTGATGGGCAGAAGAGAAGTTTTAACAGGCAAAGGTAAATTCGGGATTTTTGGCGATGGAAAAGAAATTCCACAACTAGCTATGGCTAAGGTTTTTATGGAAGGTGATTGGCGATCGGGATATTATCGTGATCAAACGTTTATGCTTGCAGCCGGAATGATGACACTTGAAGAATTTTTTGCCCAGATTTATGGTGATACTGACCCTACATTTAATCCGGGAACTGCCGGCCGAGTTATGAATAACCATTTTGCCAGCCGCAGCCTCGATAAAAACGGTGAATGGAAAGATCTTAATATCCTTAAAAACAGCAGTGCCGACATCTCCCCTACTGCCGGGCAAATGCCGCGATTGCTTGGTCTTGCCTTGGCTTCTAAACTTTATCGGCAAAGTACCAACGCATCCATTCTGCAAGGATTTTCCAAAAATGGTAACGAGGTTGCTTTTGGCACCATTGGTGATGCTTCCACTTCGGAAGGACATTTTTTTGAAACCATAAATGCTGCCGGCGTTTTGCAGATACCTATGGCTATTTCGGTGTGGGATGATGGCTGGGGAATTTCCGTTCCCAATAAGTACCAGACAACCAAACAAAGTATTTCAGAAATTCTTAAAGGTTTTGAAGCAGACAAGAATAACCCCGGATACCGTATTTTCAAAGCCCGGGGCTGGGATTATCCAACACTGGTTGATGTTTACCGCAAAGGCATTGACATTTGCCGTAAGGAACAAGTCCCGGTTTTGTTTCATATTACTGAATTAACACAACCTCAGGGACATTCGACCAGTGGCTCTCATGAACGGTATAAATCAAAGGAACAGTTAGCATGGGAAAAAGAATTTGATGGCTTAGTGAAGATGCGGGAATGGATGATTCATGATGGCATTGCCAGCGGAGAGGAAATTGAGAACATTGAGAAAAAGGCAATAGATAAGGTAAAAGCTGCCCGTTCACGCGCATGGGGTAACTATATGAAACCAATGAAAGCCTTACGGGATGAGTTCTTAAAAATGGCCGATGTAACCACCTGCAATTGCGCCAAAACCAAAAAGATTGAAGCCATCAAAGAGGATTTACGCCTGATTGCTGATCCCATCCGAAAGGATATTATTTCGTCTGCCCGAAAAATACTTAGATTGATCTGCGACAGTTGCAGCAATCCGGAAAACTCTCTTAAAATAAATGTAAGCAAGTGGTTAGAAACCGAGATGGCAGATAATGTGGACCGCTACAGTTCATATTTATATAGTCAATCAGAGAAAAGTGTCAGCAAGATTGCGGCCATTGATCCTGAGTTTGACGAAAAATCAACCATGGTACCTGGGCGGGAGATTTTACGTGACAACTTTGACGCATTAATGCACAAATATCAGCAGATGGTGGTATTTGGAGAGGATGTTGGCAAAATTGGCGGTGTAAACCAAACGTGGGAAGGATTACAAGAGAAATATGGCGAAACCCGGATTTTTGATACAGGAATCCGCGAAGCTACCATCATAGGACAAGGTATTGGTCTGGCCATGCGCGGTTTCCGTCCCATTGCCGAGATTCAGTATTTTGATTATTTATTGTATGGTTTACAGGTCATCAGCGATGATTTGGCCACGCTGCAATACCGCACCAAGGGCGGACAAAAAGCGCCCATGATCATCAGCACCCGTGGACACAGGTTGGAAGGCATATGGCACTCCGGTTCACCATTGAGCATGGTCATCAATTCTGTTCGGGGTGTGCATGTGCTGGTTCCCCGCAATATGACTCAGGCGGCAGGGTTTTACAATACTATGATGGCCTCCGATGAGCCAGCCATTGTTATTGAGCCATTGAATGCCTATCGCCTTCGCGAAAAGCGACCGTCGAACATTGGAGAATTTCGCATTGCTCCGGGTTATCCCGAAGTATTGCATCCAGGT
The DNA here is from genome assembly GCA_034005265.1 of Lentimicrobium sp. Lineage (GTDB taxonomy): Bacteria > Bacteroidota > Bacteroidia > Bacteroidales > Lentimicrobiaceae > Lentimicrobium. The sequence continues at coordinate 47,656 of JAVEVB010000012.1, read as the reverse complement.
ACAGATATTACGCTGGTTACTTACGGATCATGTGTACGTATTGCTGAAGATGCGGTGGATCAGTTGAAAAACTTCGACATTTCCTGTGAATTAATCGATGTACAATCGCTTATTCCGTTTGATCTGAATCATGAAATTGTGAAATCATTACGAAAGACCAATAAAATTGTCTTTTTTGATGAAGATGTTCCCGGTGGAGCAACAGCCTACATGATGCAAAAAGTGCTCGAAGAGCAAAACGGCTATTTATACCTGGATGCGCCACCTACAACAGTTTCGGGCAAAGCGCACCGGGCCGCCTATAGCACTGATGGTGATTATTTCTCCAATCCCAATGCTGAGGATGTGTTTGATGCGGTGTATAACATTATGCATGACTATAATCCGGAGAAGTATCCAAAGATATTTTAGCGACAACCTCAATGGTTCGATGATAATGATTTTAAGAAGGTTAACTTAATTAATCTGTATTGGGTTGATGTTCAATACTTCGAATAGAATTTAGCCTCTTTGAAATTTATGGGAGTTTCCTGCCTATCGAAATCTCACTGTCAGTTTATCCCAATTTAAAGACTAAAATTAAGGCCGGAACGTAAGTTCCGGCCTTGCAAGTAGTGATTAAGGGTTTCCCAAAATTAAACCTGTTTGAAGGCACCAAGGTCTTTGGGGTGACTTTGGTTGATAAAGCCAACTTTGGCTATATTTTCTGCGCGGGCCATACGGATAAAAATGTCGGCTGATTTGGTATAAACATCACTGCGGTTAGCATCATGCACAAGCAGATACCCCATAATGATGTTTCCGGCCATTTCAACCAATCGGCGGGCGTGATAATCGAGATATTCATTATCCTCAAATTCATTCACCTTTTCAACCGTTTTTGCATACTGATCAGTCATTTTTTCAAGTACCGATTTCATGTATTGCAATTCGGGCTTCACTACGATGTCAGCATAGGCATGCATGGCTTTCAGGTAAGCGCCGTTACCAACACCACGAATGGCGGCAACCACCTGCAATTGTGAGGTTCCTTCGTAAATGGTAGTAATGCGTGCATCCCTGTAAATACGCTCCACCGGAAAATCCTTCATATAACCGGTTCCGCCATGAATCTGAAGTGCATCGTAAGCAATCTGATTGCAATACTCACTGGAGAATAATTTGAGCAGTGGGGTGAAAACATCAGCCAGTTTCAGGTAATACTTATATTCATCCCTTTCAGCCTGCTCCAGTTTCCTGGTATGTCCGGCAAAAGTGTATGCCTTATAAATATCAACAAAACGGGCGGTTTCATACAAAAGAGTGCGTATGGCATCCGTTTTCACCTTCATGTTGGTGATCATTTCATACACCGCAGGATACTGAATGATGGCTTTACCAAACTGTTCGCGTTCCTGAGCATATTTGAGGGCTTCGCGCCATGCAGCCTCAGCAATTCCAACGGATTGGGCACCCACACCCAGGCGGGCTGAGTTCATCAGGGACATCACATATTTGATCAGGCCCATTTTCGTATCACCAATGAGTTTTGCAGGGGCATTTTTAAATACCAGTTCACATGTTGGCGATCCCTTGATACCCAATTTATTCTCAATTCTCCTGATTTTCACCGCTTTGTGCGCACGATCATAAACAAACAAAGAAAGCCCACGGGCATCAGAAGTATTTGCCTCAGAACGGGCAAGCACTAGTGAAATGTCCGCATCGCCATTGGTGATGAAACGTTTTACCCCATCTAAATACCAAGTACCACTTTGGGGATCAAGGGTAGCTTTGAGTTGCACGGCCTGAAGATCAGAACCAGCATCGGGTTCAGTTAAGTCCATAGCTGCGGTTGCTCCCTGATTGAAGCGGGGCAGAAATTCATTTTTAATTTCGTCAGACCCAAATTCATGAATTGTTTCAGCACAATCCTGTAGACCCCAGATATTGGCAAAACCAGCATCGGCACGTGATACAACTTCGGCAGACATCACGTAAGGCACAATGGGAAAATTCAATCCGCCATATTCACGCGGTAATGACATACCAATCATGCCTGCTTTTACCAGGGCATCATAATTTTCGCTGGTGCCACGGGCATAAATAACCTCATTGTCAATCAACTGAGGGCCTTCGTGGTCAACACTTTCGGCATTGGGACCGATGATATCTCCGGAAATTTCACCCACGATCTCCAAAATTTTATCGTAGCTATCAAGGGCATCTTCAAGGTCGAGAGGAGCGTAATCGTGCTGCTCTTTTTCGGTGTAGTTGTTTTCTTTCAGTTTCACAATCTTCTCCATCAATGGATGGGTCAAATGAAACTTCAGGTTATCATTGTCACTATAATAGTTGGCCATTTTTTTCTGAATTGCTTGTTTTAACTGCAAATTTACCTTAGGTCAATTTACTTGGAATTGGCTTTGTAATACTTAATCATTCGGGGAATTACATCGGTAATGCTTCCAATAATCGCGTAATCAGCAATATGGTTAATTGGTGCGTTGGCATCAGTATTTATCGAAATTATCTGTGCTGATTGATCCATTCCAGCCCGGTGCTGAACCGCTCCTGAAATACCGCAGGCAATATAAAGCTTAGGTCTGACAGTGATTCCCGTTTGACCGATTTGCCGTTCATGCTCCGAAAAACCAGCATCCACAGCAGCACGAGAGGCACCTACCTGAGCACCGAGTACATCTGCAAGATCATAGAGTAGCTGAAAATTCTCACGCGAACCAACACCATAACCACCCGCAATGATTACCTGTGAATTTTTGATATTAATTTTACTGGCTTCCATGTGGCGCTCAAGAATTTCTATAACAAAGTCGTCATCCTTCAGGAAAGCAACTGTATTTACCTTCTTGACCTTACCCTTGTATTTGGGATCAAGCACTTCTTTTTTCATCACACCTTCCCTCACCGTAGCCATTTGTGGTCTGGTTTCAGGATTAATAATGGTGGCAATAATATTTCCGCCAAATGCAGGCCTGATCTGATACAATAAATTCTTGTATTCAGTCTGGGTTTTATTTTCGAAGTGATCACCAATTTCAAGACTGGTGCAGTCAGCCGTCAGGCCGCATCGCAAAGCCGAAGCCATGCGTGGAGCAAGGTCACGACCAATGGAAGTTGCACCAAAAAGGGCAACTTCAGGTTTTTCCTGCCTGAAAATATTAAGAACGATGGCTGTATGCGGTAGTGTAGTATAGGGAAATAAGCGCTCATCGTCGGCTATATGCAGCACATCAACACCGTAAGGAAAAACCTGAGCTTCTATTCCTTCAAGTCCGGCACCAATCACAACAGCTTCAAGCTTTACACCTAAATCCGAAGCCAGTTTACGACCTTTCGACAATAGCTCCAGACTAACATCAGCCACGGTCTTCTCTTCGGTAATCTCACAATATACAAATATATTATTCACGTTTTTTCAGTTTTAAATTGACATTTGCTTGATTAACCGATTACGTGGCTTTCCATCAACTCCTTCATCAGGTTGTTGATGTCTTCATCGCCAGCAGTAAGCACTTTGGAATCCTTGTGGGCAAATACCACATTTTCAATCTTTTTCACCTTGGTGGGCGATCCCGAAAGTCCCAGCATGGAAACATCGGCATGAAGATCATCCACTGTCCATTCATCTATCTGAAGATAAGGACGTTGGGTATAAAGTTCCGTATAATCCTTGGTTTCGTTCTGAAGTTCAGTAACGGTGCGTGCATGCTTGTATTTCATTAGAAGCTTTGCGACACGTTGACGGCAATCAGGTGCTGAGCTATGCACGGTTATGGCAACCGGGTAAGGTGCCTTGACTACTTCAACGCCGCGTTCAAGCCTTCGCTTGATCACAATGTGCGTATCCCCTATCTCGGGAATATCTTCGGCATATGTTACCTGAGGGATGTTGAGTTTCTCAGCAGTCTGAGGACCAACCTGTGCGGTATCCCCATCAATGGCCTGGCGACCTGAAATTACCAGATGATACGGTTCGAGCTTTTTCACGGCCAGAGAAATGGCATATGAAGTTGCCAGGGTATCAGAACCGGCAAATTTACGGTCGGTAATCAGATAACCACGATCAGCACCACGGTACATGGCTTCGCGAATAATCTCGGCAGCACGGAATGGTCCCATGGTGAGTACGATGACCTCACAATCTTTTCGCAGGTCTTTAATACGCAAAGCCAGTTCAAGTGCGTTAAGATCCTCAGGATTAAAAATCGCCGGAAGTGCAGCCCGGTTAACGGTACCATCTGCCTTCATCGCGTCTTTCCCCACATTGCGTGTGTCAGGAACCTGCTTGGCAAGCACAATAATTCTAAAACTCATAAAGTTTGTTTTCGTAAGATATGAATATCATTTACCAGGAAATCCCTTACAGTCGTAATTCATCCCATGGTGCAAAAATAAGACTTTGAAGCTTACGTGCAAAACTAAATTCCAGTTTGATTTCACTACAAAGACATCAGACCTTATAAAATCACAAAGTTTTTTGCGATTTTTAATCTATGTATGCTTTAGTGTATCTGTATTTTTCTGAGTAAAAAAATAATGATTTAGAAGTTTAGAACAAAAAGTTCTCTATAAAAAATGCGCTATCTTTGCTCTAAACAAGACACCTATGCCTGCAAAACATAATAAAGAAAAAAAGTTTATTCATACGCCGGAATACCCGGGTGGTTCACAGGCCATGCGCAAATTTATTGGCAGCAATCTGAGGTATCCCGATGAAGCCATTGAAAAACAAATTGAAGGAATTGTTTTTCTGAGTTATACTGTTACAAATGAAGCAAAAATTGAGGATATCAAAGTTCTTAAAGGTTTAGGATTTGGCTGTGATGAAGAAGCCATAAGACTGATCTCAATTTTGAAATATGGTATGCCGCGCAACCGCGGGATGAAAGTTCGTAGCACCATGAAAACGAAAATACATTTCCGCTTACCACAGGCTCCTGCCCCTGTTTTAAATTACTCATTTACTCAAGAAAAGCCTAAACAAAAACCGGCTGTAAAAACAGCCGGCAATAATTCATATGGATATACGCTTACTTTTAACTCTTAGTCAAAAGATCAAGACCCTTCTCCGGGATGATTAAGCGGATTCTCCTGACATTCCTGACATTCCAGACTTTTATTGTATTGGGTCATTGCCCGGGCACTCATACCCATACTGCTGAATCCTCCGTCGTGATAGAGATTTTGCATGGTAACCTTTTTGGTAAGGTCTGAAAAAAGTGTTATGCAGTAATCTGCACATTCATCAGCAGTCGCATTCCCAAGTGGAGACATTCTTTCAGTGAAATCCATCAAACCGGTAAAACCTTTAACGCCTTGTCCTGCTGTGGTTGGCGTGGGTGATTGTGAAATGGTATTGATCCGCACGTGTTTTTCGCGTCCATAAATATAACCAAAACTACGGGCTATTGATTCAAGAACTGCTTTAGCATCTGCCATATCGTTGTATTCAAACAAGGTACGCTGGGCGGCGATGTAAGAAACAGCTACAATAGAGCCCCATTCGCTGATTGCATCCATTTTTTTTGCCACCTGAATCATTTTATGAAACGAGATGGCCGAAATGTCAAGTGTTTTTGAAAAAAAATCATAATTGATATCATCATAAGGTAGTTTTTTTCGAACGTTGGGCGACATTCCAATGGAATGAAGCACAAAGTCAACCTTTCCACCAAATACTTCCATTGCTGTTGCGAAAAGATTTTCCAAATCAGCTACATTGGTAGCATCAGCAGCAACCATGTGGGAACCGGTTTTGGCAGCCAACTCATCCATTTCACCCATACGAATGGCCAATGGTGTGTTTGTCAAAACCAATTGAGCGCCTTCTTCGTGGGCGCGTTCCGCTATTTTCCATGCAATGGAATTGCTGTTCAGTGCGCCGAAAATAATCCCTTTTTTTCCTTTGAGTAAATTAAAAGCCATAAGCCATGATTTATTATGTGGCAATAGTGCCGTACAATTTTACGCATTAAAACAAATGAGAAAGTTAATTGTTTCGAAGCAACTCCCTCGCAGTTTCTCTTGCTGCCTCTAATGCCGGATTGCCACTAATCATTAATGCAAGCTCATCTATACGCTCCGCATCATTCAGCTTATCGATAGATGAATAGGTTTTGTTGTTTTCTGTGTATTTAAAAACCTTAAAGTGTTCATTGCTTCTTCCTGCGATCTGTGGCAGATGTGTAATAACAATAACCTGAATTTTCTCAGACATCTTATTCAGTATATTTCCGACCCTGGAAGCAATATCCCCGGAAATGCCACTATCAATTTCATCAAAAATTATTGTAGGGAGCAAACTTCCTGAGGAAATCAGAGATTTCACAGCAAGCATCATACGAGAAAGCTCACCCCCGGAAGCAACCCGGGACAATTCACTCAAAGAAACACCTTTATTGGCGCTAAAAAGAAAACTTACAGCATCTTTTCCCTGCTTACCAGGCACTTGTAAGGGAGTTAAAGAAACTTTAAAATCAGCATCTTTCATTCCTAACTGCGTGATAGTAGAAAGCACTTCTTTTTCGATCGCCGGAAGTACACTTTTTCGTCTTTGCATGAGTTGTTCCGCAAGATCGGAAAGCAGGTCAGATTTTATTTGAATATCCTTACCCATGGATTCAATTTCATCTGATAATGACACAAATCCACTGATTTTATTATCAATAACATCCCTTATCTCAATCAATTCTTCAACTGATCCAGCATGATGTTTTTGTTCAAGTTGATAAATTATATTCAAACGTTCATTCAATTCCTGTAAACGTCCCGGATCAAAAATTGTATTTTCTGCAAGCTGGTCAATGGAGGCAGCGATATCTTTCAGCTCAAATACAACTTCGGTCAACCGCTGCGAAAGGCTTGATATCTCATCATGAAACTTTGCAGCACTATACAATAAATTTCCAACTTCATTGAGTTGTTTCAGGAGGTTCTCATCGCGATTCAACAATAAATCAGCAGCAGTGAATAATTTTGTTTTTATCTCCTCGGTATGACCAAGCCTGTTTGCTTCTGATTCGGCCATTTCCTGTTCACCTGGAACCAACTTAGATTTATCAAGCTCTTCAAATAAAAAATTCAGGTAATCAAGTTCGGTTTCTGACTGGCTCTTTTTGGATATAAGTTTATCTCTCTGGAGAATCAAATCATTCAATACTTTGTATGCTTTTTTATATTGAAGCAGCAAAGCGGCATTTCCAGCAACTGAATCAACAACCGAAAGTTGAAACGACGACTCCTGCAACAACAATGTCTGGTGTTGAGAATGGACATCAACCAACCGGGAAGTAATCTCTTTCAGAAGGTTAAGGTTTACGGGTGTATCATTGATAAAAGCACGTGATTTGCCTTGAGGAGTGATTTCGCGACGAATGATACACGACTGATCATAATCCAAATCATTCTCTGTGAAAAAAGATTCCAGATCGCATTTAGAAATGTCAAATGTGCCTTCAATGGTGCATTTGGCATCATTGTCAGTAAAAGTCTGGGCATCAACCCGCTGACCAAGCATTAATGAAAGTGCTCCGAGGATAATAGATTTACCCGCTCCGGTTTCTCCGGTGATGACGGAAAACCAATGGGAAAACTCAATGTCCAGTTCGCGGATTAACGCATAATTCCTGATAGAAAGTCGATTAAGCATTTGCCTGATGAGGGTTTAGCGGTACAAATTTACAAAATACCGTGGCATATGCCGGGCTTATTAATTTGATTCAAGTATTTTCTGATAGCGATTGCTATTTGCCGGATCAATTTCTTTTAAGATATTCACTGCCTGTGTTTTATCCATGGGTGAAGCTTCGGAATAAATGTTTATCAATTCATCTCGTTTGGCCTCAAGGAACAATTGAAGGATGAACAAACCAGGGCGTTCACGGTTGGCTTTGCGCAAAAGTTCAAGGCTTTCATTGATACCGGCACGGCCAGCCTCAACATCATCAGACATGAGGTCCAGACCGAGGCGATGATAACGGTACATTGCTTCGCGAATCGATGCATAAGCAGGATTTGTAAGGTTTTCAATAAGCCAGTAACGGTTTTTCTGGCTTTCATATGCTTTCCAACCTTTTTCACTGGCGTTCTGACCCAGGTTTACAATATTCTGTGCTTTTGCATAATATGGCGAACCTCCGTTTTTGGCAAAGGAATCACCATCAAGTCCAAGATACAAATATAGATAAAAGGCAACGGTAGAGGTAAGATTGGATTCGAAAACATTGTCAGAATAATCGAGCGACTGAAATTCGACATAGGTAAAATCAAAATCCTTATCAACATAATTAAATAGAGCGGAATTGTAGGATGCTTTATACACCGGGCGTCGCAAGGCAACATTCATTTTACCCTGAAAATCCTCACCACTGCGATTTTCAATCGTTATAAGAATGGTCCCCTCAATACGTTCTTCAGGTTTATATAAGTAATTGGTCCACTTAGTATTATTCACAAAATCATACAGATCCTGTTGTAAAGTTTCAAATATTTTCTTTTCAGTACCCTCAACCTGAGGTGAAGTTACCTGAACAGAAATATTGAACTCCTGGGCCATGCCAGAGGATAAAACACCAAAAAAAGCACAAATCAGGAATATATATTTCATCGTCAATACATTTAGAAGGTATTGGGCTTATAACGCCTGAACCTTAGGTAAAATTGCATCAAATATTCGTTTGGCAACTTCAGTTTTAGAGGCAAGTGGTAAGGAAAGGGTAATCTCGTCTTTAAAAATAAGTGTTACCTTATTGGTATCAGTGCCAAACCCAGCGCCTTTATCCTTCAAGGAATTAAGTACAATGAGGTCAAGGTTCTTCTGCTTAAGCTTTTGGAACGCATTTGATGTTTCATTTTCAGTTTCGAGTGCGAAACCGGTCAAAAACTGCCCTGGCTTCTTCATTTTTCCCATTTCCGCCAAGATATCAGTAGTTTTGATCAACTCAAGCGAGAGTTTATCACCAGCTTTCTTTATTTTTTGAGGAGCAGGGGTATCGATGGTATAATCTGCAACAGCAGCAGCCATAATGGTCAAATCACACTCCGGAAAAACTTCCAGACAGGCATCTGCCATTTCTTTTGCAGATTTAACTTGAATTACATCGACATTTTTATGAGAAAGATTAATATCAACAGGCCCGGCAACAAGTATTACTCTCGCCCCGCGATTTGCTGCTTCCCTGGCAAGCTCGAAGCCCATTTTACCGGAAGAATAGTTTCCGATAAAGCGAACAGGGTCAATGGCTTCATGGGTGGGTCCGGCAGAAATCAATATCCTCTTACCAGATAAATCATTGATTTTTAGAAAGTAGTCCCTGATTACCTCAAAAATAGTTTCAGGTTCTTCCATGCGTCCTTCACCATATAATCCACTGGCTAATTCGCCAACTTGCGGCTGAATTAAATGATTGCCATAAGAAATTAAGGTTTCAATATTTTTTTGAGTGGTTGGATGATGGAACATATCCAGATCCATAGCCGGTGCAAACAAAACCGGGCATTTAGCGGCTAGATAGGTGGTTGTAAGCAGGTTATCTGCGATTCCGGCCGCCATTTTGGCAAGTGTATTTGCCGAAACCGGCGCCATTACGAAAAGGTCAGCCCATCGGCCCCAATCCACATGGCTGTTCCAACTGCCATCAATTTTGTTATACGGCTCAATCAAAACAGGTTGCTGAGAAAGGGTTGAAAGAGTGAGTGGAGTAACAAAATCACAGGCAACAGGCGACATAACAACCTTAACTTCAGCTCCTTCCTTTATTAGTAATCTAACCAACAAGGGGACTTTGTAGGCAGCAATGCTTCCTGATATACCGATGAGTATTTTTTTCCCTTGCAACATTCACCAGAAATCAAATAGGATTAAAAATCTTCCCTGTTTTCTTTGGCAGGATTTCTGAAATAAACCTGCTCATTGATAAATTCCTGAACAGCAATGAGTGTAGGTTTTGGAAGATGCTCATAAAATTTGGCAATTTCAATCTGCTCACGATTCTCAAATACTTCCTCCAGGTTATCGCTGGGCAAAGCAAACTCCGAGATCTTCGATTTTAACTCTTCCTTTAACTCTATCGAAATCTGATTGGCTCGTTTTGAAAGAATGGCCACAGTTTCGTAGATGTTTCCAGTGGGAGCCATCAGATTATGAATGTTACGGGTTACCGCAACCGTGTCAGTTTTAACTCTTTTAAAATCCATGTTGTGTTTATTGTAAAGCTGATAAATTACTTAATTGTTTACGGGCATTGGCCTGAATTATCCTCAACTCTTTCAAATTTTTGGATTCAGGGTAATAGGATGCATAATTGTCAATGGCATCGTAGGTATGCTGATAGCGCTCTTCTTTTTTAGATTCGATGCTACGCCCGGCATAGGAGTAGTAGGCTTTGGCAATGTAATACATCGCAGATTCACGATATTGTGTATCGGGAAAATCTTTAATCATATTCTCGAAATTGAGGATTGAAGCTTTGTAATCACTCATCTTGAAGTAAAGGTAAGCAATATCATAAGCCTTGGTCTCAAGTTTTTTTCTCAATTCGTCAATTAGGATATTTGCCCGGCCAACCCTTTCGCTTAAAGGATACTGATTGATAAATAATTGCAGGTCTTTTATCGCATCCATGGTAACCGTTTGGTCGAGACTGGAAGGCGGAGAATCAAGATAATTACAGTTGGCACTCATAAATGCAGCTTCCTCGGCATTTTTGCTGGAAGGATAACTTTTGGCAAATTGTTTAAAGTAGTAACTGGCTAAAATGTAATCTTTCTGCTCATAATGTGCGTAAGCGTAATAAAAAGCAATGCGTTCCGCTTTATCCGAACCACGATAAAAAGGCTGCAATTGGTCGAACAACTGAATAGCGCGGTAAAAGTCTTTATCCTCGTAATACGCAAAGGCCATCTCATATTTATTATCATTGTCGCTACTTTTGAGCAACTTCTGGTACTTACTACACGAGGTAAGTGCGATGAACAGGCCGAAAAATAAGGGTAAAAGGCTTTTTCTAATCATGGCGCAAAAATAGTTATTTTCAGAATACAATGAACGCCCGCGATTTATAAATATTACTCATTAAACCATTCTTAACATAATTTAAGAGCGAATGACGATTTATATTATTCCTAAGCACCTTTCTGGATGACATAATCGTGTAATTTACCCCTTTAAACGAAACAATGTGCATATTTCATGGATTTAGTGCGTCAGCATAAACTTTAAGGCAGCGTTGTCGCGCAAAAGGGTGATCAACCATAGGTTGAGGATAAGAAAGAGTTTCATATTCGGGCACCCAACGTTTAACGTACACAGCAGTTTTATCGAACTTTTTTAGCTGTTCCGTGGGATTAAAAATTCTGAAATAAGGTGCAGCATCACATCCTGAACCTGCCGCCCATTGCCAATTCCCATTGTTTGACGAAAGTTCAAAATCGAGCAATTTCTCAGCAAACCACGCTTCACCCCAACGCCAGTCAATCAACAAATGCTTTGTAAGAAAACTGGCAACCACCATACGTACGCGATTGTGCATGAAACCGGTTTGTTCGAGTTCACGCATTCCGGCATCAACAAGAGGAAAACCGGTTTTACCCTTGCACCAAAGCTCAAATTCATCCACATTGTTCCGCCATTCAATTCTGTCGTATCGGGGTTTAAAAGCCTGATCAGCTACTAGTGGGTAGTGAAATAATATTTGCATAAAGAACTCACGCCAGATGAGTTCGTTGAGCCAGGCGGAACTATGCACCTCCCCTGCCCTGATGCAGTCGCGCACACTTATGGTTCCAAAACGGAGATGCAAACCTAGCCGTGAGGTTTGATCAAGCCCAGGAAAATTTCGTGTTTCAGCATAATTTCGGAGAATCTCAGGTTGGATTTCATCTGAATCAAAGTCAATAACCAATTCCGTGAAACCCATTTGTGCCAGCGAAGGAATTCCCAGATCAACAATGGAAACCATATTTTCAAGTAAATCTGCTGAAGGAAATTCCGGAACTCCATGCTGATGCTTTAACTTTAGCCAGGCTTTACTATATGGTGTAAATATTTTGTAAGGAGTTCCATCTGCTTTTATTACTTCCTTACCCTCAAACAACACCTGATCCTTATACGTATAAAATGAAATTCCTTTATTATTCAGGATTCCCTTGATATTTTCATCACGATGAATTGCATAGGGTTCATAATCATGGTTGGCATATACCGAATCTACCGGATAATCCTGAATTAGCTTTTTAAAAATATCGTCAGGCCTGCCATACAACACCAGCAAAGATTTCCCCATGTTTTTAAGCAAAAGGTTGAGTTGTACTATCTTTTGGTGTATAAAAACTACCCGACGGTCATCATCAGGTAGTTTATTCAAAATATCTGAATCAAAGATAAATACAGGTAAGACCTGTTTTCCGGATTTTAACGACTGATAAAGGCCATGGTTGTCGTTTAAACGAAGATCGCGCCGGAACCAGAATATATTAATGGTGTCATTCATCGAAAGGTATTTTGTTAGCTCTCAATAACACCATCGCCTGCTTGAATGTTCATCCAGTGGATGACTCAAAATTTTCGGCACCACCATCTTCATTAAATAGCATAAATTTCCATAGCTTTGCAGCCAATTTAAAGAGATCAACTTCAAAAAACAAAAGCTGTGGATATTTTCAAAAAAAGAGTTCAGAATTTAGGTCCGTTGGGCATGTATGCAAAACAAGCCGATGGCTATTTTATGTTTCCAAAACTAGAAGGCGAAATAAGCAATCACATGCAGTTCCGCGGAAAAGATGTACTGGTATGGAGCCTCAATAACTACTTAGGCCTGGCCAATCACCCAGAAGTGCGCGAAGCAGATGCCAAAGCCGCTGAGAAATGGGGCATGGCCTATCCGATGGGCGCCCGCATGATGTCTGGACAAACCATTTACCATGAACAATTGGAGCGCGAACTGGCTGATTTTGTAGGAAAAGAAGATGCTTTTCTGCTCAACTTCGGCTACCAGGGCATGATTTCAATTGTTGACAGTATGGTTGATCGGCACGACGTGATTGTTTACGATAGCGAAGCCCATGCTTGCATCATTGACGGCGCCCGCCTGCATATGGGTAAACGCTTTGTATATCCCCATAATAATATGGAAAATCTACGCGTTCAATTGCAGCGTGCAAAAAAGATAACCGACGAAACTGGTGGAGGTATTCTTGTTATAACTGAAGGCGTTTATGGAATGACAGGCGATCAGGGAAACCTAAAAGACATCGTTGCACTGAAAAAAGAATTTGATTTCCGCCTGCTGGTTGACGATGCTCATGGTTTTGGTACTATGGGAAAATCCGGAGCTGGAACACACGAAGAGCAGGGAGTAATGGACGGCGTTGACATTTACTTTGGAACCTTTGCCAAGGCAATGGCTGGTATAGGTGCTTTTGTTGCCACGAATAAAGACATTGTTGATTTTCTTAGACACAATATGCGTTCACAGACTTTTGCCAAATCACTACCCATGCCTATGGTTATTGGCGCACTCAAACGTCTGGAACTAATAAAGAAACAGCCTGAGTTGAAAAACAACCTTTGGAAAATTGTTAATGCACTTCAAACCGGACTGCGTGATGCAGGGTTCAATCTGGGCGCGGCTGCTTCGCCGGTTACACCGGTTATTCTTGAAGGTGGCATCCCCGAAGCCACCCAAATCACCGTAGATTTACGCGAAAATTATGGTATTTTCTGCTCCATCGTTACTTATCCGGTGGTACCTAAAGGTGTTATCCTGTTGCGTTTAATCCCCACGGCAGTGCATACCCTTGAAGATGTGAATTACACCATTAATGCATACAATGAGGTGCGCACCAAATTAATTGAAGGTGCTTATGCAAATGTGATGTACGATATTTCGGCTTTGTAATTTTCAACACTAATTAAAACAGAAGAGACCACCATAGAACGGTGGTCTCTTCTGTTTTTCAGATATATGATTTCATTGTGTTTTTAGGTATGCCGATACCTTTTCTCTGAAAAGGTATTGCAATCTGGTCAGCAAAGGATGTTTCACTTCAAAATTCATTTGGTCAACACGATTTACAGGCAACACCTGCCGGGAAGTGCCTGATATAAATAGCGCATCCATTAGATTCAATGAACTATAATGCACTTTTTCAGCAACTACACTGATATTGTTTTCGTGACAAATATCAATAATGTATTTTCTTGTAATACCTTCCAAAACGGTATTTGCCGGAGGGGTAATCACTTGATTGTTAAGAATAAAAAACACATTTGACCGGCTTCCTTCAGTAATAAACCCTTCACGATCAACCAGAAGTACTTCATACACTTCATGCGCTGTCTTAACCTGATCAGCTGATTGACGCAAAATAGTCTGCATTACCTTAGCATTAGGATTTTCACGTTCAGCGAAATACAATTCAACCTCAACACCTTCAGTAAACTGGTTTTCAGAAGGATATTGATGCGGAGTAAAATATACAAATAAGTTGCGGATTCCGTTTTGATCCTGGTAAAGCGCTAGTTTAATATTTCCGTCCCCGGGAGGGTTGAGATCAATTACCTGATGAATTTGATCCAAAAGCTGATTATAACTTACCTCTGGCTTCACCCCAGCAAGTTTGACTGTGTTGAAAAACCTTTTTAAATGGTCTTCAATAAACAAGGGTTTTTGTTGATAAACTCTAAAAACCTCGTAAATATAATTAAGCGGAGGATAAAAATACTTCTGAAAATCAGTTGTTTTAACAGCAGATTGATTGAGCATAAAAAAAAATCGGGTGCATTCTGAAGACATAATAGCCGGGAGTTATTTACGAAAACTGCCGCCGAACAACGTTCCGAACAAGCCTCTTATCAAAGTACGTCCCAATTCGTTACCTAATGTTCGGGATGCATTGCGTCCAACCTGCTTGGTCAATTCAGTAAAAATATCCGGGTTAGCTTTTTTGCGTGCCCGTTCAGCCCTTTCTTTTGCAGCTTCAGCGCGGGCCTGGGCGGCCTCTTCCTTACTTTGAGCAAGCTTTTCTTTTGCCTCCAGCGCTGCCTGTTCTTCCAGTTCACTGAGGCGGGCCGTTTCAGCCATTCTTCCTTTTAGAATTTCAAATGCCGACTCCCTGTCAAGTAACTTCTCATATACCCCAAAAACAAAGGACTTTTGCAGGACAGCTTTTCTTTCATCAAGGGTGATGGGCCCGATTTGAGAACAAGGTGGTAAAATCAGGGCCCGCTCCACCATCATAGGAATTCCTTTTACATCCAAAAATGAGACAAGTGCCTCCCCTACTCCAAGTTCAGTTATGGCGGTTTCCACGTCCAATTCAGGGTTTATCCTAAAGGTTGTAGCGGCCGCTTTTACCGCCTTTTGATCACGGGGAGTATATGCTCGTAAGGCATGTTGAACCCGGTTGCCCAATTGACCAAGCACTGAATCGGGAATATCAAGTGGATTCTGGGTTACAAAATACACGCCTACCCCTTTTGAACGGATTAGCCTCACAACCTGTTCTATTTTATCCAATAAAATTTTGGGCGCGTCATTGAATAATAAATGAGCTTCATCGAAAAAGAAGACAAGTTTCGGCTTGTCAAGATCACCAGCCTCAGGCAATTCTTCAAACAGTTCGGAAAGCAACCACAACAGAAAGGTTGAATAAATCCGTGGTGAATGCATTAATTTATCGGCTGAAAGAATATTTAATATTCCTTTACTTTCAGCATCTGTCTGCAAGAGATCATTAATGTTGAAAGCCGGCTCTCCAAAGAAATGATCAGCACCCTGTTGCTCAAGAACAAGAAGATTACGCTGAATGGCACCTATACTGGCAGCCGAAATGTTACCATAAGTTAGGGTAAATTCATTCCGATTGTTGCCCACATATTCAAGCAAAGTGGTAAGATCTTTCAAATCAAGCAACAATAATCCGTTATCATCGGCAATCTTAAAAGCAAGATTGAGCACACCTTCCTGTGTATCGTTCAGGTTGAGTAGTCGTGAAAGCAAAAGTGGGCCCATTTCGCTAATGGTGGTGCGCATGGGATGTCCCTGTTCACCAAATACATCCCAAAAGCAAACCGGGAAACCCCTGTTTTCATAACCTTCTAACGCTAGCTTTTCGACCCTTTCTATGATTTTTTTTCCCGGAACACCGGCTTTACTGACACCTGAAAGATCACCTTTTATATCGGTCATAAAAACCGGCACACCCTGCAGGCTGAATGATTCGGCCAATACTTGCAAGGTAACTGTTTTACCTGTTCCGGTGGCACCGGTAATCAAGCCATGGCGATTCGCCATGCGTGGCGTTATATGTAATTCAATTTCAGATTTTGCAATCAGCGTTTCCGCACCTTTATATGCCATGATTATAGAATTTTATATCCGCAAATTTAATAAAAATGACCATTCATTGTCCTTAAGTTTATGGTCATTGCATCAGAATCAGACAGATTTCAGTATTTTTACGATTCAATTGTAAAAACATGAATGGTCCTTTGTTAAAAAATAAGTTTAAAAACCGCATTTATAAAATTATTTTTGAAGCTGACACACCAGCTGGAAAACTATTTGATGTTGTACTCATTTGGTCCATAATAATAAGTGTTGCTCTTGTTATTGTTGAAAGTGTGCATGAATATCATGAGGATTTTCAGATTCTTTTCACTGCAGGTGAATGGTTTTTTACCATACTATTTTCTCTTGAATACTTGTTGCGCATTTATGTTACCCGTAAAAAGAAAGCCTACATTTTCAGCTTTTTCGGAATGGTTGACTTGTTATCTGTTTTGCCAACATACATCAGCCTTATCCTTCCCGGAACCCAGTATTTAATGGTAATTCGAAGCCTGCGTCTGATGCGGGTTTTCAGGATATTCAAACTGACGGGCTACCTTGCGGAGGCAAATATACTTATTAGGGCACTAAAAGCCAGTAGCCGAAAAATTCTTGTTTTTCTATCGTCAATCGCGGTTTTGGTCATTATAATTGGCTCTATTATGTATGTGATTGAAGGACCAGCCTATGGTTTTAAAGATATCCCAACGAGCATTTAATGGGCGGTGGTTACCCTCACCACCGTTGGCTATGGTGACATTTCACCTCAAACAACACTAGGCCAGTTTTTTGCAAGTGTTGTTATGGTATTGGGTTATGCTATTATAGCCGTTCCAACAGGGATAATGACAGTTGAATTATCTAAAGCATCAAATAAAACGAAAACAACAACAACAAGAGTCTGCAAAGAATGCATGAATGAAGGCCATGATGCCGATGCCCGTTTTTGTAAATATTGTGGTGAAGCGTTTGAAAAGGAAGAAATTGAATAACGACATTAATGACTAAAATGTTGCACTATAGTTACGATATAAAAGAAAAAGCGCTGAAAAACAGCGCTTTAGTATAAACTTTTGTGACCCCGACAGGATTCAAACCTGTAACCTTCTGATCCGTAGTCAGATACTCTATTCAGTTGAGCTACGGGGCCTGATTGAGGCTGCAAATATACGCAGATTTCTTTATTTTCAAACAAATTCAGGTATTTTTGTTGCAAAAAAAAACACCCATGCATACCGACTGGTTTAACGGAATTACCATAGCTATCACCGTTTCTGATGCTGATGGAAATATTATTGAAATGAATGATGCTTCGGCTAAAGTTTTTGAAAAATATGGAGGCCGGGAACTGATTGGCCAAAGACTTAATAACTGTCATAATTCAAACTCAATTGCCATTATGAGCCGGCTGCTGTCAGAAGGGAAAAACAATGTTTACACCATTGAAAAGAATGGACAAAAGAAAATAATATTTCAGACACCCTGGCATAAAGATGATAAAATTGCAGGACTTATAGAGTTTTCCTTTGTCCTTCCCAATGAGATGCCCCATTTTATAAGGGGTTAGATCCTCAAAGTCTGGTATCAGGAGGTTTACGAAGTTCCTTTCTCAACGCAGTGGCCTTTTTATTTCCAAGGCGGGCTTCCCGCTGTGCTTTGCCTGGTTTCGTTCGAATACGTTTTTTTACAGGTCGCAAGGATTTGGCAATCAGTTCATAAAAGCGCGTAACTACATCTTCTTTATTGGTAGATTGGCTTCTTGTTTTTTGTGAGTACATTCTCAAATTACCTTCTGACGATAACCTGTGTCCGAGTTTCAGCAGTAAAATATCTTTTTGGGCATCAGTAAGTAGTTGCGAAGCAGCAACATTGAAATGAATTTCTACACGTGTTTCGGTGGTGTTTACATGTTGCCCACCTTTGCCACTGCTTCGAGAGGTACCATACTCAAGTTCCCGTTCAAGTTCGGGCAAATCATACAAGTCGCTAAGAACAGACATAATCAATGTTTTGGCAAAGTAACGAAATTCTTTAATCGTCCTTACAATAGAGAATTCTTGATTCCATCGCCAATAATAAGCGTAAACTGGATTTATAATGCTGGGATAAGTCTGAAAAAGATGTATCACATCCAAAAAAAATGGCCTCAATGATTAAAAAGAGACCATTTTTAATATAAAAATTCTGTTGTTCTATTTTGTTGCAACTTTTATGGAGCATCCAACGGCTTTCGTAAAATCAATGGAAGGTTTATCACCACTAATCAAAGAATTTATCGCATTTTCAAGGTACTTTTCAGTTACAGCTGATGCATCCTGATGATTGTTGTCAATAGCGCCGATATAAGCTACTTTCAGGCCGTCTTTCTCTTTATTAAGCAGGTAAACATGGGGCGTGCGTGTGGCGCCATATACCGGAAAAACCTTCTGACCTTCGTCAAACAAATATGGGAAAGTAAAACCCTTATCCGCGGCACGTTTTTTCATTTCTTCAAAACTATCGGCAGGATAAAGTTCCGGATCGTTAGGATTGATCGCAATTACCGGGTATCCAAGTGCTTTATATTTGAGGTCAATGTCAATAATCCGGTCTTCATAGGCAACGGAGAAAGGGCAGTGATTGCAGGTAAAAATAACAATAAACCCCTTGGCATCCGGGTAATCAGCCATAGAAACATATTTCTCATCTATGTTTTTCAATTTAAAATCCATGGCTTTGTCTCCCACATTATAACCTTGTCCGAAAACGAAAGAACTGGAGAGAAAAGAGAGTATTAATGATAAAGTGACAATTTTCATTGGTTTAAGATGTTTTGGTTAATAATCTGTTCAAGTTCATTGTAAGTGAAGCTTTGCTCGTAGAATTCACGAAATTGTCTGTTGTATATTAAAGTAGCCGGCAAGGCACCTGACCATTCAGGACTAACCTTCTCAATCCATGAATTTGCATCCGGATCATTAAGAAGGATGACTTCAGGAGTAAGATTGTTCTTTTCAATAAATGGAATGAGTCTGCTGTGGAGGTGCTTTTCAAAATCAAGACTAACAAGAATTACCTTAACCTTACGGTTACTAAAATTGTCATGAACCTGCTGAAAATAGGGCATTTCTTTAACACAAGGCAAGCACCACGTTGCCCAGAAGTTTACGACATAAGTGGTGTCGTTACGTTTTTCAAGCAAAGGTTGCAGTTGACTAAAATCAACCACATTAATTTCCTGGGCATATATGCGGGGGTGCAATAAAAAAACAAGCAAAATGAGCAGAAAGATATTTTTCATTTTTTTCAACTTCAGTTGAAACTAAACGAAAAATTTGCACATATGTTCAATCCATTAAAATCAGTTCTGACTATAGACTGATTCGCCATCTATATAAGTTCTGATAACTTTAGCCTGGGGAATTTCTTTTTCGGGAACAACCATAATATCAGTATCAAGAATGACAAAATCAGCATTCATCCCTGGAGCAAGGCTTCCTCTACGATTTTCCTCAAAGCAGGCTTTAGCCGCCCATGTGGTGATAGATTTCAAGGCCTCTTCACGTGTAAGTGCATTTTCCTTTTGAAATCCAGCAGCAGGGTGTCCGTTTAAATCTTTACGCGCAACAGCGGCATAAAAGGTATAAACAGGGCTGATATCTTCGATCGGAAAATCTGTTCCATTGGGTATCCAGCCATTTTGGTTCATCAGTTTACGATAAGCGTAGGCATTTTTCAATCGTGCCTTTCCAATGCGCTCACCAGCCCACCCCATATCTGAAGTGGCGTGGGTAGCCTGCACAGAAGGAATTATGGCAAATTCCCCGAATTTAGAAAAGTCATCCGGATGAACAATCTGTGCATGTTCAACGCGCCACCGAAGGTCATTGGATGGCAGTAAATAGTTGCTGTAAACATTCAGCACTGTGCGCGTGGCAGAATCGCCAATTGCATGTGTACACACCTGATAACCATTATCATAGGCCAACAAACAAATACGACCCAGCTCATCGGGGGTAATGGTTGCTATGCCATATTCTCCGGGCATATCGCTGTATGGTTTTAAGAGACAGGCACCACGCGAACCCAGTGCACCATCGGCATAAAGTTTTACGGAGCGAACCATTAATTTAGGTCGCACTCTTATTCCCCTTTTAAGGAATCGCTCAATGTTTTCATCATTAGGGGTTAACATGGCATAGACAGCCATTTTTAAATCTCCATCAGATTGCATTTCATCAATAAAATCGATAATTTGTGCATCTAAACCAGCATCAGCTACCATGGTAAGCCCAACTTCAAAACAGCTGTTGGCCGCATCGGTAAATAGTCCACTCAATTCATCATTAACTGGTGAAGGGATAAGGTTTCGAAATTTATCGGCTAAACTTTCGAGAAAAACACCCGTAAATTTTCCGTCTTTCATTAGAGCCTCACTCTTGTTGGCTAAACTGTCAGGCGTAATTCCTGCCCGCAAAATCGCAGCTTGATTTACCAATACAGCATGTCCATCAACCCTGATCAGAACAACCGGGACTTCCGGGTAAAGCTTATTAAGTTCAGTATTGTCGGGGAATTGTTTCCCGGGCCAACGGTTTTGATCCCAGCCCCGCCCAGTAAGCCATTCTGAAGGTTGCCTATCATGATGCGCTGCCAGGGTATCCAGCAACTGATCAAACGTGCGCACTTTAGAAAAGTCTGCATATTGCCCAAGCAGTGAATAACCATAAAAATGGCAATGAGCATCAATAAAACCCGGATAAATGGGTTTCCCATCGGCATTAAAAATAGAATCAGAAGTGTAATTCTCCGCAATATATCTATCATCGCCCAATGCAAGCACCTTCCCATCGGCCACTGCCATGGAAGTATAAATGGTAAAACCAGTGTCGGCGGTATAAATTACCGCGTTGTGAATGATTAAATCGGCTGTGGACCGATCGTTTGTGCAGGAGCCCAATGTCATAATTGCCAGGGAGATCGCTAATAATTTGTTAAACATATTACAGGATCATAATTTTAAGCAAACGTACTCATTATTTTTTAATTGATGAATGGTAGCAGTAATTATTCTTTTGAGCCAAACAACTTCACACGTATACAAAATGCCCGTTATCATTGATTTTTATGAACCACCGGACCCATTGTTTACCAACAAGGGTGCACTGGTTGGGGAGTTGAATGGTAATGTGATTGTTTAATAAATGCAGGCATAATCATTACCGTTCTGTATCAATTTGGGCATATGGGCATGCTGAAAGCTGGTAATGTGGTTTTTGCTTCAATGATTTCGAATACCGCTATTCCCTTCTTGAACAATAGATTATTGCTGAACTAGTTTTATAATATAGTTTTATTCGGTAAGTTATATTTTGTTACGAAAAGCCACCCTTCACTAGTAAAAACTTTAATTCACAACTCTGAAAACATATCTTGAGCCTGTTCAACTGTTTTTTTATTCTATATCTTCATGTCGCTCAATTAACAGAATGGAATGTTGGGGAACAATGAATAACTTTTCACCATGATAGGCAATCTCAAAAGCTCCTTTCAGCAGAAAAATTGCATGGTCACCGGTTCTAACCTGTAACGGGATATATCTTACATTATCAGAATGTTGAACCTTCCATGGCTCATCAGCGTCTTCAGCAAGGGGAATCGGATAGCCAGGGCCGGTTTTCAACACATAGCCTGTCTGAATTTCCTCCTTTTCACTATATCCAGGAGGCAGAAGCAAACCTCCTTTTGTCTTTTTTGAAGGCGATGATGGTTTGATCAGGACCCTATCGCCAATAACCATTAAATTATCAATATTTTCAGGAAAGGTCATTTTCATTTTTAGTTATAATTGAGCGACACACAGAAGCACATCGAATAAAAAACATAACAAAACACCTTCTTTAACTCGCATTTTAATGCAAAAGTATTGATATTTATCGGTATTTTTGTACATTGTTAGCACTGGAGAATTTTCTCTGCCATACATCCGTAATATTGGATCAAAAAAAACATCATCATGAAAATAGTAGCCTTTAAAACCGGCAAACCCAAGTCTTTTAATTACAAGCCTCTTTACTACAACAAGGAAAAGGAAGAAATGGAAGAGCGGCTCAAACAACTCTCCACTGAACCCAACCCTGATCAAATTAATGAAGAAAAACTCAGATCCAGAATGAGGAATTCATGGGGGAAACATGATGTAAAGGCCAAGTCATTAACAAGCAAAGCGCTTTATATCTATGTACTTGTGGTCGTGGCGCTGCTTTATTACATTTTTATACGCTAGTCCCTTTTTTCGATGCCTGACATTATCCGCTTACTTCCCGATTCAGTTGCCAACCAAATAGCAGCCGGAGAGGTGATTCAACGCCCGGCTTCTGCTGTGAAGGAGTTGCTTGAAAACGCCATTGACTCCGGGGCTGATACTATTGAATTGATCGTCAAGGATTCGGGAAAAACCCTTATTCAAATTATTGACAATGGTTGTGGCATGTCGGCAACCGATGCACGCATGAGTTTCGAGCGACATGCCACCAGCAAAATAAAGGAGGCTTCCGATCTTTTCAGGATACATACTTTTGGATTTCGTGGCGAGGCACTTGCATCCATTGCTGCCATCAGCCATGTGGAACTAAAATCAAAGCGGCATGAAGATGAACTCGGCACGCAAATTCTAATTGAAGGTTATGCCATTAAGGGACAACAACCATGTGCCTGTTCCGGGGGAACATCAATCATGGTTAAAAACCTGTTTTATAATGTTCCGGCACGTCGTAAATTCCTGAAGTCCGACCAGGCGGAAATGCGACATATTCTGGAGGAATTTCACCGGGTGGTATTGGTAAATCCAGACATTTCCTTCGGCTTGACCAGCAACGGAAAAGTTATTTTCAAACTTCCGGCAACAAACCTTAAGCAGCGTATTTCTAATGTTTTTGGCAGCAATTTCCACGAAAAACTTTTGGCCATAAATTTAGAAAGTGGAGTAATAAAAATTACCGGTTTTGTGGGTAAACCGGAAGCAGCCAGGCGCACCAAAGGAGAACAATACTTTTTTGCCAACCATCGCTACATCCGCCATCCTTATCTTAATCATGCCGTTGAGGATGCCTTCAGCGATTTACTGCCCGAAGGTCATTTTCCGACCTACTTCATTTTTTTGGAAGTTGATCCTTCCACCATCGATATTAACATACATCCCACAAAAACGGAGGTTAACTTTCAGGATAACCAGACCATATACGGCACACTGAAAACGGCTGTTAAGCAAGCCATTGGAAGGTTCAGTCTCTCCTCTACCCTGGATTTTGAAACTGAACAAAGCTTTAATACTTTTTTTCCAAAAGACCGACCAGTGGTAGAGCCCGGCGTGCATGTAAATGTTGATTTCAATCCATTTTCAAAACAAGGGGCACCTGAACTGCGTTTGTCGCCAGGCCTGAGGGATGAAAAAAAAGATGTTCGGGGTTGGGAACGCCTTTATGAAAATCAAATCAATCAGGGGGAAGCTCAACCAGACAAAGATTCAACCTTGACCATTGGTTCCGATTTTGAGCAACAGCAACTGAGCCGTGGATTTATGCAATTGAACGGTCGTTTTATTGCTACACGTGTAAAATCAGGGTTGATGATTGTTGACCAACAGGCTGCGCACGAGCGTGTACTTTTTGAAAACCTGATTAAAAAAATTGAAAATAAAAAGGCCCACTCACAACAATTGCTTTTCCCATTAACGGTCAATTTGTCAGCCCCGGATGCCGAACTTGTGGGAGAGCTTTTAGAGGAATTCATTTCCATAGGGTTCCAAATCGAACATTTTGGCGGAAATTCGTTTATAATACAGGGTGTTCCGTCTGATCTGCATACAGAAGAGGTGCAACAACTTTTTGAAAGTGTACTTGAAACATACAAATACAATCAGTTGGGCCTGAAAATTGATAAACAGCAGAACCTGCTCCGGTCGATTTCCCGAAATATGGCCATCAAACCCGGAAAAGTTATGCTTGCAGAAGAAATGCAGTCGTTGATCGATGATTTATTTGCCTGCCAGGTTCCTAACATTAGTCCGTCAGGCAAAAATATCATTTTGATGATTGGCCTTGATGAAATTGAAAAACGTTTTAATTAAAATTACAGATAATACTCAATGAGCTATCAACAATACTCGCCCCGCGGCTTTAACGTTCTGCCTCCGGTTGTAAAAAACCTGCTGATTATCAATGGATTGGTTTTCTTGGCGCAATTGACAGTCCCTTCAGTTTTTCATATCGACCTGGTGGATTACCTGGGCATGCATTACTGGGGATCTTCAAAATTCAACCCCGCCCAGTTGGTAACTTATATGTTCCTTCATGGTAATTTTACCCACATCTTATTCAATATGTTTGCCTTGTGGATGTTTGGCAATACACTGGAAAATGTATGGGGTGGAAAACGGTTTTTAACCTACTATATGGTAACCGGGGTTGGTGCCGCGCTAATACAAATGCTGGTGCAGTGGATAGGCATTGCAGGCATTCAAGGCGATATAAGTCAGGTAATGATGTCTCCATCCCCCGAAGCATTCTCGGCTTTTCTCACCAATCATTTCCCTGGATTTGAACCACAGCTTTCACAGTTTATGAATGCATGGTCGATGAATCCGAAAGACCCGACCCTTATCAACCAGGCTTCGATGTACATGAATGATCTGCTGAACCTCAAAATGAATGTTCCCACAATTGGTGCCTCTGGTGCTGTTTTCGGTATTTTGCTGGCCTTTGGTATGATGTTCCCCAATTCGTTGATTTATCTTTATTTCTTTTTCCCCATCAAAGCAAAATGGTTTGTTATTGGCTATGGTGCCGTGGAACTGTTTTTTGGGATACGCAATAGCGCTGGTGACGATGTTGCCCATTTTGCGCATTTAGGTGGGATGATTTTTGGTTTTTTCCTGATAAAATACTGGAACAAAAAAATCAACCGTTTTAATTAACCGGTAAAATTGAATAAAAAATGTATCCTACTACCCACTCACCGTTTGAAAGGATAAAGGTCTTCTTCAGCAGCAGGCAGCCTCTACCCATGCTGATACTGGTTAACCTCGCGGTTTGGATAAGCATTTTACTTGTCAGCAATTTTGCCTTCCTTTTTTCTTCACCTGAGGCTGGAAGCGATGGATCTTATAAGTTGCATCTGACCAATGCTATTCTGAATTATTTTGCCATTCCTGCGAACATTAACGTATTACTTAGCAAGCCATGGACCCTTTTAACCTACATGTTTTTACATACAGAGTTTTTTCACATCCTGTTTAACATGTTATGGCTGTATTGGTTTGGGGTTATCTTTGTACAATATCTCTCTCAACGGCAGCTTTTGGGTACCTATATTTTTGGCGGTATTGCCGGTGCATTGCTCTATGTGGCTGCTTTTAATCTCTTTCCGGTATTTGATGTTGCTCGCGAATCAGCCCTTGCTTTAGGTGCTTCGGCCTCAGTGCTGGCCATTGTGGTAGCCATTTCGTTTTACGTACCCGAATACACCATTCACCTGCTATTGATTGGTCCGGTAAAAATAAAATATATTGCCATTTTTACCGTTATCCTCGATGTTTTCATGATCAGTTCAGCCAATGCTGGGGGCCATATTGCGCATTTAGGCGGTGCACTCTGGGGATTTTTGTGGATTAAAATGATTCCGGGATTTGATCCTACATCCATTTTTGAACCACTGTTGAATCTGAGTAAACCCAAAACCCTCAGGAAACCAAAAAGAAAGTTCAGGGTGCACCACAATGATCGCCCTATGAATGATGATGATTACAACCGGCAAAAGGCTGAAAAGCAAAAACGCATGGATGCCATACTCGATAAAATTTCAAGGTCCGGCTATGACAGTCTTACACGTGAAGAAAAGGATCTTTTGTTTTCAAACAGTAATAAAAAATAAATCCAACGACAGCCATGGCTGCAGCAAAAAACAACAAGAGGGGATTTTCATTCTTCAACACTTTGCTGTTATTGGCTAATATTGTGGTCATTGTGTTTCTTTTGGCAGGATTTTTCGCTGCCTTCGTCCCACCGGACAAAAACTGGATGATGGCTTTTGTAGGGCTGGCCTTTCCCTATCTTTTTATCATCAACCTCTTATTTGTTCCCCTCTGGCTTTTGATTAAGCGGAAATACGCTCTACTGCCTATCGTTTTTGTCATTATATGCTGGTTTCGCATTAACGGGTACTTTCAGATTGACTTTTCTGACCACAAATCGCCCTCAGAAGAAAGTATAAAAATCCTATCATACAATGTGAGACTTTTTGATTTATATAACTGGAAAGAGAACCGGGTCAGTGACGCCGCATCAGAAATGTTTGCGTTGATGCATGAAACTAAACCTGATTTATTGTTTATCCAGGAATATCACTCCGGAAGAAAACGCAGGATTTCTATTTCAGACTCCATCAGAAATGCTACGGGACTGGAATACAGCCATATCTCTCTTGTAATGAAGAAAGATAAAATTCAACCTTACGGCATAGCCACCTTCAGCCGTTGGCCAATAATTTCAAAAGGGGTAATACGTTTCAGTGGAAATCCGGCCAATGTGTGCATTTACTCCGACATTGTCAGAGGAAAAGATACCTTAAGGATTTTCAATATTCACCTGGAATCTATACAATTCAGCAAGGAAGATTATTTGTTTGTAAATGAATTCAGGGCAAATACCGAGGAGCAGGAAAAGTTTTCAAAAGGTTTGATAAGCATTTCCAAAAAATTAAAAAATGCCTTTATTCAACGGGCTGTGCAGGCACGTAAGGTCGCAGGGGAGATTGAACAATCGCCTTACCCGGTGATTGTATGCGGAGACTTTAATGACACACCCTCATCCTATACCTATCATCAAATATCAGCCAGTCTGGAAGATGCCTTTATTCACTCGGGTAGCGGACTATCCCAAACTTATGCGGGGCCTTTGCCATCGTTCAGAATTGATTACACGCTTTATGATTCAAGATACTTTAGTTCTGAGAGTTACAGGCACATCAAAAAAAAATACAGCGATCACTTCCCCATTATTTCAACACTTAAATTTCAATCAGTAAAGTAATTTTTAGTTGTTTATTGTTTATTGCATTATGCCGGAGATAAATATCTTTTTTTGTCCGGATTAAATCAATCCAATGAGGATAAAAAACAGATACATCAGGTTTTCATATGCTGCGCTAACCCTTCTCTTGCTGTCAGGCTTGATGATTGCGCTGCTATCGCCATATATTAATCCCCGAATAATATGGATTGCCGCATTATTCGGATTGGCTTTCCCAGTATTGTGGTTTTTAAATCTGCTCAACCTGGCCTTTTCTCTTTTCGTGGGGAAGCGTATTTTCCTTATCACTTTGATTTATCTGCTGGCAGGTACACCAATGATGCTCAGGCATTTTGACCTTTCACTCAAAAGAGGATGTGGAGAAAATAAAACGAACTACAGCCTTATGAGTTATAATGTCAAAAACTTTGATGGAATTGCTGGAAAAGATAAGTATGAAACGCAACAGACCATCCATGACTTTATTAATAAGCGTGGACCTGATATTGTGTGTTTTCAGGAATATTCCATGAAAGGCAGCAAACATGCTCCATTCTTTAAAAATCTCATGGAGTCGTTGCATCAAGACTACAGACAATTGTCCGATTATAATGCATCAGATTTATCTACTCAGAGTATTCTGGTTACTGCATCTAAACATCCCATAATAAATGAGGGAATAGTTTACTCTCCTGACAATGAAATTTTCGCTATTTATAGTGATATTCAATTGAATTCCGACACACTCAGGGTTTTTAATATTCATTTGCAATCCATCAAACTGATCAAAGAAAAGGGAATATTACAGCCCAACAGAAAACAACTTATTTCAACAACCATTTTCGGAAAAATACGCAGCACCCTCTATAAGCTAAGAAAAGCCTTCTACATTCGATCATACCAGTCACTTGTATTGGCCGAAGCCATAAAAAAAAGCCCGCATCCGGTAATGGTTGCCGGTGATTTTAATGACACCCCATCATCTTTTGCCTATCAAATCATTGGGGATTCACTGCGTGATGTATCTTTTTTAAGGATAAACGGTTTCAAGCCCACCTATGCTGAAAGCGATTATCCGCTGGTCATCGACCATATTTTTGCCGATAAGCGCCTAAGCAATTGCAACTATAGGCGGCTACAGATTAAACTCTCGGATCATTACCCTATTATTACAGATTTTTCCTTCAGGGACAGGCGCAATAAATAGTATTTAAGTTCGCAAAATTCATATTATATATTCTATCTTAGGTTATTAACCTTAACTTTGTGATTCAATAATGATTCATGGATTTTAAATTAACTTCAGAATTTAGCCCGACAGGTGACCAGCCTGTTGCCATACAGCAATTAGTGGAAGGCCTGAAACGTGGTGACCCGGCTCAGGTTTTACTCGGCGTTACGGGTTCAGGCAAAACTTTTACCATAGCAAATGTAATTACCGAAGTTAATCGGCCAACCCTTATACTTAGCCATAACAAAACGCTGGCTGCCCAATTGTACGGTGAATTTAAACAATTTTTCCCTGAAAATGCAGTGGAATATTTTGTTTCTTATTATGATTACTATCAGCCCGAAGCCTTTTTGCCTAGCACCAACACCTATATTGAAAAAGACCTTTCCATCAATGATGAGATAGAAAAACTGCGACTGAGTGCAACTTCTTCTCTTCTCTCCGGAAGACGGGATGTGATTGTAGTTTCATCAGTTTCGTGTATATATGGTATTGGCAACCCGGATGATTTTGCTGACAACGTTATACGCCTGAAGCGTGGAGATAAAGTTAGCCGGAACAAATTGTTGTGGAGTTTCGTTGAAGGTTTGTACAGCCGCACCGAGGCTGAATTTACGCGAGGGAATTTCAGGGTAAAGGGCGATACAGTTGATATTTTCCCGGCCTATGCAGATTATGCGGTGCGTATAATGTATTGGGATGATGAAATTGAGTCCATTGAATCTTTCAATCCTGACAATGGCGTTGTTATTGAAAAAATGGACCAGATTAACATCTATCCGGCCAATATTTTCGTCACTTCCAAGGAGAAGATGAAGGACTCCATAGAACAAATTCAGTCCGATATGCTGGCGCAGGTAGAATATTTCAGGGAAATTGGCAAGGGGCTGGAAGCCAAGCGACTGGAAGACAGGGTAAGCTACGATATTGAGATGATGCGCGAGTTAGGCTATTGCAGTGGTATAGAAAATTATTCCCGCTATTTTGACGGACGTTCACAAGGTTCCCGTCCTTTCTGCCTGCTGGATTATTTTCCTGATGATTTCATTACTGTAATTGATGAAAGCCATGTAACGGTATCGCAAATCCGGGCGATGTACGGTGGGGATAAATCGCGCAAACAAACGCTTGTAGAATATGGGTTCAGGCTGCCTTCGGCAATGGACAATCGCCCGTTAAAATTTGAAGAATTTGAAAACCTGACAGGACAAACCATTTATGTAAGTGCTACTCCTGCTGATTTTGAACTTCAGGAATCGGAAGGTGTAGTGGTGGAGCAGTTGATCAGGCCAACCGGATTAATTGATCCACCCATTGAAATAAGACCCAGTTTAAATCAGGTGGATGATTTACTGGACGAGGTTGAACGCACCACCAAAGCCGGAAACCGGGTTTTGGTGACCACACTTACCAAGCGCATGGCTGAAGAACTGACCAAATACTTTACACGACTCGATATAAAATGCCGCTACATTCATTCGGATGTGGATACTATTGAGCGGGTTGAAATTCTGCGTGACCTCAGGTTAGGATTATTTGACGTACTTGTTGGCGTAAACTTACTGCGTGAAGGTCTTGATTTACCGGAAGTTTCACTGGTTGCCATTCTAGATGCAGATAAGGAAGGATTCCTCAGGTCGGAACGATCGCTCACCCAAACAGCAGGACGCGCCGCCCGGAATATCAACAGTAAGGTAATCATGTATGCCGACAAAATTACCGACAGCATGCAACGCACCATGGATGAGACCAGCCGCAGGCGTGAAATACAGGTAGCCTATAATACCTTACATAACATAACGCCACGTCAAATCATTAAATCGATGGGTTCTATCATCGGACAAACTGCTGTTGCTGGTGCCAGCAGTGGCCCAAAACCATACATTGAACAAAATGAGCTGAACCTGGCTGCCGATCCGGTGGTTAAATTCATGACTAAACCTCAATTGGAAAAGACATTGCTGCAAACCCGGAAATCAATGGAGAAAGCAGCCAAAGAGCTTGACTTTATTGAGGCTGCCCGCCTGCGTGATGAAATGTTCGCGTTGCAGGAATTACTTAAAGAGCATAAATAAGTCAACCAAATAACAAATATTTTATGGATAAGCGAAACATATATTACTTCATAATCGCATCATTATTAATCATTTGTACCATCAATTGCGCTTATGCCGGGACAAAAACAGCAGATACAGCAACAATAAACAAACGCATAAAGTTTGCGCTAAAAAATATTTATAGCTTCCCGGGGTCAACAGAAAAAACCATAGATTCCATCCTGATTGCCTCCCGTAGTATCAATTATACCCACGGCATTTTTATGGCACATAACATGAAAGGAAATATTAACCTTGTAAGCGGGAATCTCGATGCGGCAATGGCAGACTATAAAATGGCCGCCAAATATATAGACGAAAAAAACAAGCCCAGAAATAGGGTCATTAATTTGGCAAACCGTGCACTTTTATATCGACAACAATATAAACTGGATAGTGCTGAACAATTCTATATACTGGCCATTGAAAAAGCTGATCATTATAACTTTGGTGATTTGAAACGTAAATTACTCGGCGAATTAGGCATTATCTACGAATTTCGGAAAGACTATATTAACGCCTATAAAAGCTTCATAGAAACAAGAGATTTATCCTTGCATGCGAATGATTCGAATGTACTTATCACCAACTATATCTCCCTGGGATTACTCTACAAAGAACTTGATAAATACCAGCTTTCCATAATCCAGTTTCAGAAAGCCTTTGCTCTTGGAAGTAATTTATCCCCGGTCAGTATTATGGCCAAGCTTTTCATTAATTTTGGAGAAGTATATTCGGATATGCAATCCTATGACTCTGCCATTTATTACTACAAGAAAGCCATTAAAGTAGCCCTCCCTTTTGAGAAAGAACGCATTTACCTTTCTTCTATGGTAAATATAGGTAATGTCTTTCATGATAAAGACAACCTGGACTCCAGTTTTCATTACTATAACCTTGCATATGATTCACCGGATGTTTCTGACTTTCCTGATATTGAAACTGCGACTATGGTTAATTTAGGTTCCAATTATCTTAAAATGAACGATTATGAAAATGCGCGCAAATACCTGACGGCTGGTTATAATGCCACGATTAAATATGGTTTGCTTGTCTTTAAAAAAAATGCTTTAAAGTCATTAATTACACTGGATAGTATACAGGGGAATTATAAAGAAGCGCTTTCCAACTCATTCATTTACAGACAGGTTACTGATAGTCTGGATGCAGAAGAGGCATCCAATCAAATAGCCATTCTGGAGTTTGATAAAATGCTTGCCCTAAAGAAGTATGACAACCAGATTCTCATGAAGGAGAATCAAATAAAGAATGAACTTATTTCTACCCAACAAAGAATAATGTTAATCATAATTATAGCACTGGCATTATTGCTGATTTCCTTTTATCTTGTCATCCTTAACCGACAAAAGGTAAGAAAGCTGGCCAATAAACTTTCCATTCAAAATGATAAGCTCAAAGAGGCAAAAATCAATATGGAAAATAACCAACTTAAATTAGAGAGTCAACACAGGGTGTTAAAAGAACTAAACAAATCCAAAGACAAATTTTTATCCATACTTAGCCATGATTTAAAAGGGCCCATCAGTGGTTTTAATGAATTGTTAATGACTGTGGACGAACAATGGGAGAAATTATGTAATGAGGAAAAACATCAACTAATAAAAATGTTGAAAAACTCTTCAGACAAAACATACATTCTACTTGAAGACCTGTTAAACTGGGGCAAAGCTGCCAATGGACAAATTCAGCCAGAATTCAGGAATTTTAATGTCCGGGAAGTTACACTTGATGCAATGAAGCTATTTGAGTCTAAGCGCTTAAAAAAGAATATTCAATTTAACCTTGATATTTCTGAAGATTTCCAGATTAATAATGATGCCCGGTTGTTTAGTCAGATTATTCAAAACTTCATCAATAACGCAATTAAATATAATCACTCTGGAGGAACGATTACTATCCAGGCTGAAACAATCGAAGGGAAAAAAATAATATGTGTAAATGACACCGGCATAGGTATTCCTGAAAACATCCTTCCAAAATTATTTAACCTGGATGCGAATTTTAACCGTCCGGGAACTGAAAATGAAAAGAGTTCAGGAATGGGTTTAATTCTATGTAAGGAATACGCAAACTTAATTAATGCGGAAATTGATGTAAAAAGTGAAGTAAATAAGGGAAGTTCATTTTGCCTGTTATTCAGTTGATTTATATATATATTTGTATAAATCCTCATCATTAATACCAAAAGTATCATGAAGAAATTCATCATCCTGGGTCTCACACTATTTGCATTAAGTATGGTGAAGGCCCAGGGCTGCCTGCCCGAAGGCATTACTTTTTCAACACAATCAGAAATTGATAATTTCCAAACCAATTACCCGGGCTGTACCCATATACTGGGCAATGTCACCATCAGCAATGCCATAAATTATACCATTGAGAACCTGAATGGGCTGGCTGCATTACAATCGGTGGCTGGAGATTTTATAATTACCGATAATTATGGATTATTAAATCTAAACGGCCTGAATAACCTTGAACATGTCGGGGGTAACTTATCCATCTCGTACAATTATTTTATAACTGATTTACAGGGACTTGCAAGTTTGGATACCGTTGCAGGCAGTCTATCGATCATAACCTGTAATGCGATTCCGACCCTGGCAGGTTTGGAGAATTTATCCTTTGTCGGGGAAAGTTTTAATATTGTGTGGAACAACAGTCTTACTTCCTTCAGCTGTCTCGAAAACTTAAACCACATCGGAGGAAACATTGACATTAGCATCAATCCTCAACTCATTAACATTGACATACTTAATAACTTTAGTGAAATAAATGGCTCGCTCATGATCAATAGCAATTGGGCACTTGCTGATTTAATCGGGCTTCAAAATATTCAACACATTGATGGGAATGTTGATGTTCAGAACAACGAAGCCTTGCAGGATCTTGAAGGCTTGAACAACCTGGAAAGCATTGGTGGAAACCTAACGATCGATGGCAATTCATACCTGAAGAATTTTTCAGGCTTAGAAAACCTTCACACCATTGGAGGATACTTAGACATTACCGGGAATTCTGATTTGGTCAACCTTGAAGCACTGGGAAACCTGACCCATATCGGAGGTGAATTAATTATAACCTGGAACGAACCTTTGGAAAGTCTCGCCGGGATAGACAACATTCAGGCAGCCTCCATAACCGGCCTGAACATTCAAAACAACCGTTTCCTTTCAAGTTGCGAGGTGAAAAGTGTATGCGAATACCTGGCCAGGCCTGATGCACAAGTGAATATTGGGGCCAATGCACCTTTCTGTAACAGCAAAGAAGAAGTGATTATCGCCTGTGATTTGGTGGGTGTTAATGAATTTGATGCAATTGATCCTTTAATATTTCCCAATCCTGCGGATGGAGTTCTGAATATTGAAAAATTAAAACTAAATCCAGGGACTGAAATATGGATTCTAAACACTTCCGGTCAGTTGATTATCGAGAGTTTTTTCTCCGAAGGGAAA
Source organism: Lentimicrobium sp. (assembly GCA_034005265.1). Classification (GTDB taxonomy): domain Bacteria; phylum Bacteroidota; class Bacteroidia; order Bacteroidales; family Lentimicrobiaceae; genus Lentimicrobium. Next base: position 13,477 of record JAVEVB010000012.1, on the reverse strand, counting down.
AATGTTATAGATATCCATGATCTGGCAAAAGGTATATACATTTTAAGAATAATTGCCAGCGAAAAAGTGATCCAACTAAGGTTCATCAAGGGTTAATATTTCAATTCACCATTTTTTTTATCTCCTACCGGGAAAATATCAGTCACATTGTGCATCACGCAGTTGCTCATCCCGGCAGTGCCAGTTATTATCCATAAAATACTCAGGATCATCCACATATTCGATCTTTTGCCTTTCGTCGGGTCAGCCCTGGAATTTATCTGGCAGATACAATCCTGAATTCAGTGCGGCGGTTGGCTGCTTTTCCCTCAGTAGTCATGTTGGTGGCAACCGGGTTGGAATCTCCATAGCCCTTAAAGGTTAACTTTACGGGATTTATGCCCTTGTCAATCAAATATTTATAAACAGATTCGGCTCTCTTTTTACTCAATTCCATGTTATACGCAATAGCGCCGGTATTATCGGTATGGCCAGAAATTTCGATGCTGACCTCATGATTTTTTACCATAAAATTGTAGAGTTTATCAAGTTCAGCCTTTGATTCAGGAAGCAAACGGGAACTATCGGTTTCAAAAAACACATTTCTCAAGATGGTTACCTCGTCCTTTATTATGGGCTTTAATAGAAAATCACGTAGATAAGGATTCTCGATGCCTGCTTCCTGATCAATAAATAGATGCGCAGAGTAAAACAAATAGCCGTTTTTTTCAATGGTAAGTGCATAATTTCTATGGGCAGGAATAGTAACTAAAAATTCCCCGGTTGTAGTGTTTGACGAACTCTTAATCACTTCCTTGCCTGAGACTAAATCGGTAAGAATAAAGTCGGCACCTAATTTTTTTTCGGAAATACTGTCATACACCATTCCTTTTAAATAGGTAACTAACAATGGTTTAACATGTTCAGGTAAACAAAAACTATAGATATCTGTCAGTCCGTTGGAGCCATCCATTGATGAAGAAATATATGCAAATCTACCCTGCAGATCCACCACCAGGTTCACTTCATCGGCTTTGGTGTTTACCGGAAATCCTATATTTTCAGGTTTCGACCATTCACCTTCTGAATTCAGGCGGCTCATGAAAATATCGCCCTCTCCCATTCCCGGATGTCCTTTGGATGAAAAGTAAAGTGTTTGTCCATCGGGATGAATAAACGGCCCGCGTTCGGCTTCTGAAGTATTGATCACCGCACCTGCGTTTTGTGGATTTGTCCATATTTTCCCATCCTTTTGAGTGAACCAGATGTCGCTGCTGCCATATCCACCAGGTCGGTTGCTTACAAAAAATAACGTTCGGCCATCCGGGGAAAAAGTGGGTTGTGAATCCCATTGGGCTGAATTTACCATTGGACCAAGATTTTGGGGATCGCCCCAAACGTCCCCCATACGCGTTGAAACATATAAATCACAACTTCCATAGCTATCCGGACGATTACATGCGGCAAAAAATAGCAATTGCCCATCGGGCGAAAGACACAATGCGCCCTCATCACCCGGAGTGTTGACCGGGGCTCCCAAACTCTTAACATTTCCCCACAAAGTGTCCATGTAGCGGGTGGCAAAATAAAACTCTTCATCTTTTTGTGGCCCTTTTGGGGTTCGCCGGGTAAAAAATAAGTTCTCACCATCTGCACTCAGGTAATTGATGAATTCGTACCCTGCTGTATTTACATCCTTACCAAGGTTTACCGGCTCAAAAGGAACAGGATTTTGCATGGCTTCTATCCTGAACAGGGCCAGGGAGATATTCTTTTTTGCACGTTCTGATTCAGCAGATTTAACATTTGGATAGGTAAGGTACTTCTCATAATTGGCAATGCTTTCGGCATAGCACATCTCGTTGAACTGGAGATTTGCCAGTATATACAATGCAGGAGGGAAAAAGCCTTCATTTATGGAAATGGCTTCAGAATAGCTGTTGATGGCGAGAGAATCTTCCCTACGGATACTATAAATATCTCCTTGTAGAAGCCATGATTCAATATGCTCCGGATTGATTTTGATTGCTTTCTCCAACTCAAGTAAGGCTTCGTCAAAAGCTGAAGCCTTATAATACTGTAACGCCTTAAGATGGTGCTTAGTTTCCCTGCCTTCCGATTGTTTCTGAGCCAATAACATAAATGGCATTAACAAAAACATCAAAAATAGAAGCCTGGGTTTGATCATTATGGAAGGTTTTTACTTGAAACGCTAAAAAAACATTTAAATTACATAATAATCCGGCGAATGAAGAATTGTCTTCCCTGGGCATTTAATCGGCATTCAGCACCAGAAATGGTGAACTGTAAACCTTATCGCGTGAAAAACACCTGAGCGTATACAATCCACTTTCTATTTGATTGTATCTAAGGCTTGCTTCTCCATTAAAAGAAGGGAGATTTTTTCGGCCCATCAGCTTCCCGGAAGCAGAATACAATTCGGCAACCAAAACATCATCTGTACCATTTGGAATAATTTCGATAGAGAAATTTCCATTGTTCGGATTAGGATAAATCAGTAATCCCTGTTCTTCCATAGGTTCTATCATATCCTCAATGCCAGTAGTATAGGAATTGGTCCACCGGGTGATATTTAATTTGAAAAGTTTGGCAGGGTTAATAACAGTTTTTTCAGATGAGATAAAAACATTACGGCGAAAACTATAGCAAATACCTTCCGTTTGGATGCCGAACATTGCTGAAAAATCTATCCGTCGTTTGTTACCGCCAAAAAAATCATCATCATCAAAATCAAATAATAACCACATAAAAGGATTGTAGTTTTTATATCCGATCAATACAATCTCTCCCCTTTCATTTATATCAGCGCCCGTCAGCAATCCATCCACGTTCATGGAGTCCTTTGGAAAAACGACGTAAGTACCGGCTACTTTGGGCAGAGCATATAATCGGGTTTGAAGGTTGTCCCAGTTCTTGGTAAAAAGATATAAACTATCCCCTATTGAAAGTATTGATTCACAGTCATAATTATTATTTCGATCTAACTGGTTGAAGGAAATTTGATCACCATAGCTAAAGTTAATCGCCATAGGTTCAATGCTGATATTACCCGAATCAGGAATGGCCACTTTAGATATGCAGAAGACCTTGAGATCAGTACGTGTTCCCAGGTTATTCCCAAAATCACCAACATAGATAAAATCATCATCCTGAGTGATATCTTCCCAATCAATATTCTCAACGCCCTGAAAAGAGATAACCTGCAATATTGCTCCAGTAAGTGTATCAATTTTATAGATTTCAGGCAGGTTCTGACTGTCGTTAAAAGTCCATAAACCACCTTTCCAATAAATAAGGCCGGAAGTTTCCATGATTTGGTCAGGCAGCGCTTCAACTACTTCTTCAGGCGTAAAATTGGTTGGTGCGTAAAGACAACTCCCATCATTCACGTCTGCATCAGGATTATAATTTTCAGCTTGTGGATCGGTACAGCCAGGCACCTGGGCATCAACCGTATAAAAAACAAAAATGCAGGGAATGATCAACATCAGACCCAGATTAGAAAGAAATCTCATTGAGTTAATATTTAGTTACTTGTCAATAAGATAAACATCAAAAGGTTCTGCTTGTTGAAAGTCAGGAATAAATTTCTTTGTTGTACGATTTTATGGTGTTCAACAAAAGACTTACAATCGTCATTGGGCCAACGCCTCCAGGTACAGGCGTAATGTAACTACATTTGGGCGCAACAGCATCAAAATCAACATCTCCGGCAATATGATAACCTTTCTCGCTGGAATCTTCGATGCGGTGAATTCCTACGTCAATCACCACAGCACCTTCTTTTACCATGTCGGCTTTAACAAAACCTACCTGACCGATGGCGGCAATTAAAATATCAGCCTGACGCGTAATTTCGGGGAGATTTTGAGTTTTACTGTGACAAAGGGTAACGGTACTGTTACCGGGTCTGGCTTTGCGCGACATTAATAAACTCATGGGTGTACCAACAATGTTGCTACGGCCAATTATTACACAGTGTTTCCCCTCTGTTTCAATGCCACTTTTCTCGAGTAGCAACATAATTCCTGCTGGTGTGGCAGGAAGATAAGAAGGCAAGCCCAAAGCAAGGCGGCCCATGTTTACGGGATGGAAACCGTCCACGTCCTTCGCAGGATCGATTCTTTGCAGTACCTTATCTGCATCAATATGCTCCGGTAAAGGCAATTGAACGATGAAACCGTTGATATCATCATCGTTGTTCAGAAAATCAACAGCATCGAGTAAAGCTTGCTCCGAAATATTTGCAGGATAACGATAAATACTTGACGTCATTCCCACTGTTTTGCATGATCTCTCCTTGCTGGCCACATAGGTCTGGCTTGCAGCATCTTCACCTACCAGAATAGCTGCCAGATGCGGAGGTTCTCCACCTGCATCGATTATAGCTGCATTTTTAACTGCAATTTCCTTCTTAATTGCTTCTGCAATCTTTTTTCCATCAATGAGCTTCATAATTCCTGAACTTATCGTTTTCTTCCTGATGACATCTTTTTCATATTCCGCATGGCGTTCAATGCATTTTTGCCGCCACCACCAGAAACCATTTTCATCATTTTACGGGTATCTTCAAATTGCTTGATTAATCGGTTTACTTCAGCTATGTCGGTTCCACTGCCGGCGGCAATGCGTTTGCGGCGGTTGCCATTTAACACAGACGGATTTTCACGTTCAAGTGGCGTCATGGATGAAATTATGGCTTCTATACCTTTGAAAGCATCGTCATCAATATCAACATCTTTTAATGCTTTACCCATTCCCGGAATCATGCCTAGCAAATCCTTTACATTTCCCATTTTCTTAATTTGCTTGATCTGGGAAACAAAATCGTTGAAATTGAACTGATCTTTGGCAAGCTTGGTTTGAAGTTTCCGGGCTTCCACTTCATCAAACTGATCCTGAGCACGTTCTACCAATGAAACGATATCACCCATACCAAGAATACGGTCAGCCATACGCGATGGATAAAACACATCAATGGCATCCATCTTTTCACCTAAACCGACAAACTTAACCGGTTTATCAACCACCGAACGAATGGTAAGTGCAGCACCACCACGGGTATCGCCATCCAGTTTGGTAAGCACCACACCGTCATAGTTCAACCGGTCGTTAAACGCTTTCGCCGTATTTACGGCATCCTGACCAGTCATTGCATCCACCACAAAAAGTGTTTCCTGCGGATTGACGGCCTGCTTAACGGCAGCAATCTCCTTCATCATTTCATCGTCAACGGCAAGTCGACCTGCAGTATCGATGATAACAAGGTTAAAATCAAATTCCTTGGCGTGGGCAACCGCCTTACGGGCAATATTTACAGGGTTTTTGTCCTCATCAATACTAAAGACCTTCACCGAAACCTGCTCTCCCAATACCTTTAGCTGCTCTATGGCAGCAGGACGATAAACGTCACCGGCTACCAGAAGAACTTTACGGTTCTTTTTGGTTTTCAAATAATTGGCGAGCTTAGCCGAAAAAGTAGTTTTTCCTGAACCCTGAAGTCCGGCAATTAAAATGATGGCCGGTGAACCTTTAATATTGATCTCTGATTGCTCCCCTCCCATTAGTTGGGCGAGTTCATCGTGGACAATTTTAACCATCAACTGGCCAGGCGAAACTGAGGTAAGCACCTGCTGCCCAAGTGCCTTTTCTTTAACCGTATCGGTAAAGGTTTTGGCAACCTTGTAGCTTACATCCGCATCAAGTAAGGCCTTACGCACATCCTTAAGTGTTTCGGCAACATTTATTTCTGTAATATGACCCTGACCTTTCAGGGTTTTAAACGCCCTTTCGAGCTTATCGCTTAAATTTTCGAACATAATGACAATTAATCGGCTAATGGATTTTTCAACGTTGCAAAATTAACAAAATAGCTCATAAATACGGCAAATTTTAAGCGATTGATTTGAGGTTTATCCATGTATCAGTCTATTTATTTATGAATTAAAACTATTCGTCAGTACAATGATTCATAAAATATTTCAAACATGAGAAAAACAGAGTGCGTGCAATGCCAGCAACAAAGCCAGACCGGAAGTCCCAGAATGCCTCATGAACCTGAAACTGATGCAAACCATTTATGAATTCAGGGAAAAGATTGTATTTATTTATGATTGTGAATGAACGTATACGGAATATATTTCCGGCAAAGGTGGCCTTCTCCTCGTTTTTCTTAGATTTTAACTTTGCACAGTAATTCCCCACTGTAAATGGAACGAAACAACTATTTTTTCAAAAGTGTATTTTACATCTCCTTTTCCCTATTTTTGCTTCATTAACCTATAAAACGATTCAATATGTTAAACCATCCACAAATTAAGGAGTTTCAAAAATCACTGGCAATTGTATTTTTTGCCTTACTTGCCGGACAGGTAATTTTTGCCCTGGTTTCTCTGGGATTGGTGAGTCAGGGTATGATTCCTGCGGAGCCACAGTTACGCAATATTGGACTGATAGTTATTCCTTTTCTTGTGTTTTTTGGCTTTATGGGCAGTCGGCTTATTGGCTCCAGGATGTTGATGAAAGCCAGGATGGCGCTAGATACTGAAGACAAGTTTAATCAATACAGATCAGCGTTTATTCTAAGACTTGCACTGCTTGAAACACCCGGTTTCTTTGCTATAGTCGCTTTTATGTTGACCGGCGAACGAATATTCCTGGGTTTTTTAAGTATATTACTCTTTTATTTTGTCACATTATTTCCTTCTGAATCAAAAATCATTGCTGAACTAGGTCCTGAAGATGAAAATTACAGGAGTGGAAGATAGGTCAATCCTTTGCAGGATAATTTGGTCTATAGCAGAAAAACATTACTTCTATTTTTAAAATTTCTATCCTCTCCCAAAAAATATAAATATTTTTCTGCTGATTTAATCCTCCTCGGCCTTTAGTAAGGTTTCAATGTCTTTTAATTTCCCGAAAAGTACAACTTCGTCTCCTTTCATTAATTTTTGACTGGCGGAAGGTAGCCCAAGTGATTTCTTGGTCCTTTGAATTTGCCCGAATATTGACTTTGTTTCAACTGTCCTTAAAACGGTTAATACCAACAATGAATATCTATTGGTGAAATTCACATCGCTGAGGGTTAAGCCATCATAACGATCGGGTAAATTCGCTTCAATGATGCGGTAATTCTCTGTTATTTCGTAGGAATTACTAACCCCGGCCAGTAAAATACTGTCGGCAAACCGGGAGGCAGCATCATGTTCCGGCCAAAGTATATGATCTACGCCAAGCGATTCCAAAACTTTAGTATGTAAAGGACTAATTGCCCGGCATACCAATTTTCTGACACCAGCTTGTTTAAGCAAGGCAGTGGTCATTACCGAAGCCCCAAAATCCTCACCAATGGCCACAATGGCATAATCCACCTCTTTGAGGGGTAACTTCTCTAGTGCTTGTTCATTGGTTGAATCAAGATTGATGGTTTGGGTTATCACATCCTTGAATAAATCGACTTTAGAGCGATTGCCATCCACACCGATTACTTCGTGGCCCAGGCTGGTAAAACGAACGGCTAATGCCGAACCAAAATTTCCCAATCCGATAATAATGAATTTCATATTTCCTGATTTAATTGATCATGATATCTTCTTTAGGGTAGTGGTATCTATAGTTACGTATTCTTCTGAAAAAGCCGACCAAAAAGGTCAGGGTCCCTACCCTTCCCAGAAACATAGTAACTATTATAACCCATTTACCTGCTGTTGAAAGTTCAGCAGTAATCCCAAGTGTTAAGCCTACTGTTCCGAAGGCGGAAACAACTTCAAATAATAATTTTGATGCGCCGAGCTCAGCATCTGTAAACATAAGTAGTATTACAGCCAGGAAAATCACGCCCAATGAGAGAAAAATTACTGCAAAAGCCCTACGTACCGAGTCTCTGGCCAATTCGCGGCCAAATATCTCAATCCGTCCTTTCCCTTTAGCGAGGCTTACAAAATTCATCACTGCCACAGCAAAGGTGGTGGTTTTTATTCCACCTCCTGTACTAGCCGGTGAAGCACCTACCCACATCAGGAACAGGTAAATCAACACAGTAACCGGCGTCAACAGCGACATGTCAACCGTATTAAAACCCGCTGTCCGTGTGGTGACCGAACCAAAAAATGCACCTGCAATCTTACCTTGCAGAGACAACCCCCTAAGCGAATGATTGTATTCAGAAAACATAAAGAAAACAAATCCCCCAAGCAATAAAACAAGCGTGGTAATCATCACAATGCGGGTATTTACATTGATGATTTTGGGAATATGAATGTATCCTTGTTTACGTAATAACTGGTGAAACTTATTTTTAAGAAAATGTCTCAATAAACGGTAATAATTGAATACAATCGGGAACCCCAGTCCCCCAGCAATAATAAGCCCGCCAATAATGTAGTGTAGGTTGTAATTGTAACGAAAACCTGGCTGATAAAGCCCGGATGACAAGGTAGAGAAACCCGCGTTACAAAAAGCTGAAATTGCGTGAAATACCGAAAAACTGAGCATAGATAAATTGCCCGAAAAAAGTGAGGGAGTTGCAGTATAATAGATTAGCAAAGCGCCTATTGCCTCAATGGAGAAGGTTATTGCGACAATTTTGACCAGGGTTTTAAAGATTTCACCAATCTTTTCTTCATTAATCAGTTCCTTTAACAGAAATTCATTGCCAAAAGAAGCTCCACCCTTAAAAAAATAACCGAAGAAACTGGTAAACGTCATGATACCCAGTCCACCCAACTGTATCAGGACAATGATAAAAATTTGCCCCAATGGGGTAAAGTAAGTAGCTGTGTCAACAACAATCAAACCGGTAACGCAGACAGCGCTGGTGGCTGTAAAAAATGCATTGGTCATGGTTATTCCGCTGTAGGTTGCATTGGGCAACATCAGTAATCCAGTTCCCAAACAGATGATAAAGAGAAAACTGAATACGAATAACAGCGCGGGGTTGGTGTTTCGGTTGCTGAATTGAAGCGAATTGGTGGAAACTTCAACAATAAGCGCGAAAATAAAAACCGTATTAATGGCCAGATCGCTTCTCAGAAAGACATATAAGTTTGTTTGTGTCCATACATCACCAGTGAAACCGGTTCGGGCATCAAGGATAATAAGGATTACCGGAATCATTATCATTTCAGCAACACGAAGGTTAATGGAGCGTTTCTTCCACTTTGCCAGGGTGAGCCCCGCGAGGTTGCTGATTATAAGGGCCCACAGGATAATATTGTAAAAATGCGCTATCCTGAGTTCTTCGCCAAACTCGTGCTCAAACCCAATGTGGAAAATAAACAGTAGAAATCCTGCCAACGCTGCAAGAATACCCATCGCATCCAGAAAAGCCATCAGTTTTTTCCGGATGTGAATAAATATATCAATAAACCGTACAATTTGAATCTTTACCGACATAAAACGAAGACAGACGTTTAAAAAACAAAATTAAGACAAATAGGCTTATTCTTTAAAATAGAATTAACACCGACCGACTATTTATGGCAGGACATTTGATATAAAAATTTCATCGTCGTTAAACATATTCATTTAAAAATCTTCAAAAATGGACTATCCTGAATTTTACACGGAAATTGGAAAGCTGGCTTATGCTATTGCCCGGGCCGATGGAATTATTCACAGCAGCGAAGTAGATAAAATATGCGATTTTATTGGAATGGAGATTGAACATATTGAGACTGATGATAAAAACAGTGCAGAAGCTGTGCTACAAGCCGTGGTGAAATTCAACAAACTGAGGAATGAAAATGCCTCGGCCAAAGAAGCTTACCTAAGTTTTTTTGATTTTATTGACGGCCATACCGAATTATTTAACCAACGTATAAAAAACCTGTGCATCAATATTTCTTTACGCATTGCTTCAGCGCATGAAGGTATTGATGAAACGGAAAGGGCTTTGATTGAAAAGCTGCAAAAGAAATTGGATGGTATCAATGGGTAAGCGGAGTTGAATGCATGCTTTATAGGCATTTGGACGTGGGCAGGCTGGAATTAAGCCCCATTGACTGGATAAATACATAGCACTTCGTGCGTTCTATAATCCTTGTACTTTAATTTTTCGATAAATCATGCTGCATTTATCAGCCGATTGAATTAAATATTTTTATTTTTTATAAAACGCTTGCTACTTTTATATCAAAAGTATAATTTAGCTGACGTAAATTGAAACTATAGATATTACACATGTCTGTTACTATATATATAAGTCCGTTACCGCATCTTGATAAAATCACTATAATGCCCGGATACGTAGAGAGAGAGAGAGAGAGAGAGAGAGCCGAACGAATCGCCGAAATTTTGCATTACCGTACCCCAATAAATTTGTTGCACATTCTTTCACAAGGTTTAATAGTTTTTTATGGACAGCCTTGGTAAAAAATGTGCCTCCGTGAATTTATAATAAATCAGCATATATCTGGTGCAATTGATTGACCGGAACAGCATCCTGGGCAGTTCAAAACTTTTAATCCTTCGTTAACATTAAAATTAACCGATATGAAAAAGTTTACTCTATTTTGTGCTTTATTGGCCTTAGGTTTAGTAGGTTATACCCAATCCTGGCACTGGGTCAACCCAACCACCGGGTTCAACCAAATCCACGATATACATTTTATATCAGCAAATGAAGGTTATGCAGTAGGCAACCAAGGCAAAATATTACATTACATTAACGGGGAATGGTCATTGATGGACAGCCCGGTAAATACAGATTTATTTGGCGTTTCTTTTGTCAATCCTGATATGGGATGGGCAGTTGGTGCAGAGGGAAACATTTTGCGATATCAGTATGGCACCTGGTCACAAGTAACTTCGCCGATAACCGGTGTGCTGAAAGACGTTTGCTGCTTAAACGAAAACCATTGCTGGGCTGCAGGAAGTGCCATTCTCAAATATAACGGTAGTGAATGGCTGGTTGATGCCAACCTTGGTGGCAACGAAACCATAGGCTTCCTTAATGAGAACCTGGGTTGGGCTGGCAGCAGTAGTCAAAACTTATACAAATATGAGAACGGAATATGGTCAGACGACAATAGTTTTAATTCAGGTACATTTTATTCTTTTCATACCCTTGAAAAGGCCGGTGAGTATATGTTGATAAATGGGAAAACCATTGAAGAGGAAGGTTTACTTTATGAAAACGATGGTAATGGCTGGGTACAGGTTCCTCCAGGAAGCTGCAACAGCGGAATATCATTTGCCGACAGGCAACATGGTTTTGGATTGCAAAATGCCGGACCTATGGGCTTTGACTTCTTTCCCACTGTTCATCAATACAGTGATGGTGTCTGGCAAACAGGTTATGTTTATGAAAAACACTATCATACTTTTACCGCCGTTGAAGCAATCAGCAACACGGCATGTATGGTCTCCGACAATCTGGGATATATTCATAAGGTGGAAGATGGCAATCATTCCATTGCCAATGGATTTATGTACGACAGCATAATTGATCTGAAATTTGTAAAGCCAAACCTTGGTTTTTTGGCAGCACATAACAGTGGGTTATGGAAATATGATGCAGGTGAGTGGAGTAACATCTTTAATTATCCGGATTACACCATAAATGTGATTGATTTTCAAAGTGAGGATTGGGGTTATTTTGGTGCGTATCACCATGAAGCAATCTTTCCTTTTTGGCCAGAAACAAAACTCTTCTCTTACAACAACGGAATAATTACTGAAATTATGTTTCCTGATGAGTCTTCATTTATTTCTTCTTTAAACAGTATTGGAGAAGAACTGATATTTACTCAGCGAAACACCATATTTACCTATACAAATGGCCAGTTTACATCTGAAGTATTGGCATTTCCAGACAGTATTTCGGACTTAAAGTTTATGATGCCGATACCCATCAATTCAAACAAAAGGGATGGAGAATGGGAAGCTGCATGGATGAGTGTTAAACGCCACAACGAGGCAGATAGTGGTGTAATTTTTTACAAATACTTTACCAACAACTGGCAGGAAGTTTATACAACCAGCAGTGGCAGCTTCAACGATCTGTGCATTTTTGGCTATAATCAGGTAGTTGCGGTTGGAACCAATGGTTTGATTGCTGTATTTGATGGCACCAACTGGACCGAAGTTACTCCGCTTACCACAGAAGAATTACTTTCAGTTCATTTGGATGAATATATGTATGGGTGGGCAGTGGGTCGAAACGGCACCATTCTTCAATGCATTGGTGGCACATGGTCGGTTTACGAAAACGATGTCATCTGCGACCTGAACGTTGTTTCATTTTACGATAATACCCTTGGTTTTATCGGCGGGAATGAAGGTACAATGCTCTGTACAAGCGAAAAACTGCCGGTTGCAAATTCGTATTTCCCGGTTTCTGATACAAAAAATTCCTTAAAGGTATATCCCAATCCAGCCGGAGAAAGCTTCACTGTTGAGTTTGAATCCCTTTCAGCAAATGGCAAACTTTCCATTACTGACTTAACAGGACGTGTGATTATGGAAAAGCTTGTTGGCACTTCAGGCAATGGCAACCAGATAATGACTATATCCTCAGCCAACCTATCCAAAGGAGTTTATGTGCTCACTCTGATCACCGGCAATGAAGTAAGAACAGGGAAAGTGTTGGTGAAATAAGGTTTACCTCGAGGTAAACTCATTCTCCCCTGCTGGCGCGCGTTTCCTAACGCGTGCCTTGATCTTGTTTACAGATACCTATTGGGAATTCTTCCCAGTAATGGAATTTTATATAGCACGCGTTTGGACCTGCCCGCCTCTGATGGGAATGCACGCTTTCACATTTATATTAATAATATTGATAATCAACTATTTAGCCCCTGAAATGAGGAATCCTAAGAAGTAATAGAAAACCTGTCAGGACAAGTTTACCTCGAGGTAAACTCATTCTCCACCGTCAAATACCCCGGATAGGCAATAGACCTTCCATTGACCAATATACTTGGTTTGGCTTTAAGGGTGATGCGGGTTGGCTTGTTTCCGGCACCGGCCAGGTTGAGTCCGAAATTGGCAATGGCATCGGCACTTTTGCCTTTAAGGGCTTCTTTCAGATTTACACCGATGGTCAGAGGTATAACTGAAGTTCCACCATTGGCTGCAATTTGAACATTTTGTTCATTTACACCGCTTACCATCTGAATGTCATCAATCAAAAGGATCCACTCAAGACGATTGAGCCCGGCAGCAGCGCTGTTGGGATTTTTGGCTTCCACATTCAGGGTGAAATTAAGTGGAAGGTTTCCTGATGTTGCGGCAGCCGTAATCTTAGCAGCATCAATAAAATTGAGGTCAGAAAGTTGATCAACCTGCTGAATATTAACTCCGGCCAATCTCATCTGATCCACACTTTTGAGGCGAAATTCACACTTTGTAAGGTTAGCCACCTGACTGGCTTGTTCCAGGATATCGCAGGAACTCAAGGTTACTAAAGTTGCTACAAAAAAAGATAAAATGAATGTCTTTTTCATAATTCCGGGGTGTTAAGTAAATAAAAATCAAA
>JAVEVB010000116.1:0-5461 GCA_034005265.1 Lentimicrobium sp. | reverse complement strand
AGGCTTTTGACACCGGGCATATCTACGTAGTGTTAAAAATTAAAAAGGGAGGATTTGTTGAAGATGCAAAGGCATTCTCAGATATTAAGGACATAAATGTTCCTTTGATGGATGAAGTTGTTATAGCCGGTTACAAGCCTTCCTCTGCCGGGAATGAAAATATTAAACCGGCAAATGATCATGCAATACTGAAGGCCGAATGTCTTCGTGTTGCAGGCCGGATCGGAAGTCTTGATATACCTGAGTTTAAAGAAAAAGATATTGAATTTGCTCTCCCGTTTAAATTCATAATCAGGTAGTTATATCTCTTCCTTATTGCAGGAATCGTGTTAAAGTATTTTTAATAACCCCGGATTTAATCCGGGGTTATTTCTATTGTCGGGTCACAAATTATCATTGCTTATATTGACCTCCGGCTTACAGGCCGGCGATTTACATCATAGCTTTCCCGCAAAGCATAATATCTGTTACCCCTGCATAACCAGCATATAATTCACCACTCACAATTGTTCATGGCTAATGAGATCGACGGTCGAAAGGGCCAGCTTCAGACAAGGGGTATGCGTCATTCCGGATTCTTAAGAAGCTGATTCATCAGAAAGAGATATTCTGTAATTTTGTGTCATAAAGAATTAAAAATGAAGAAGACATATAGAAAAGCAGTTCTGGAGGCATTGGAACGCACAGGTAATATTAAAAATGAGATACTTACCGAAGAGGATATTAAGCATTTACCTGGCATTGTTAGGAAATATATTAATTATTCCGTCTCAGTCGGAAAAGAAAAGGTTACAAATTTCAGGGCAGAGTTTAAAGGGGGGATAAGATCGAATTCTTCAGAACCTTTTATGCCACTTAAATCCGTTCAATATAATTTCACTGACAAACCGACCCGGCTTTTTTACATTGAAGCAAAGAAAAAGGGTATTCCTGCCAGGGGGATTCACCTTTACCGGGATCAGACAGCTATAATGCTTATAAAGATATTCGGGCTGTTCACGGTGGTTGATGCCAGGGGTAAGGAGATGGACCAGGGAGAGACAGTAACCCTGTTCAACGATATGTGTTTTATGGCCCCGGCTACACTTATTGACCGGAATATTGAATGGAAAGAGACCGGTGCCACAACTGTAGATGCAAAGTTCACCAATGGTGACATAACTATAAGCGCTACTTTGTTTTTTAATGAAGAGGGCAGGCTTGAAAACTTCTTAAGCAACGACAGATTTGAAACTGCAGATGGTAAGACGTATATTAACTATCCATGGCTTACCCCGGTGACAGGTTATACAGAGATAAACGGATACCGTCTGCCTTCAGGTGCAAAACTGATATATAAACACGCTGATGAAGACTTTTGCTATGGTGAGTTTGACCTGGTAAATATAGAATACAACTGCAGGGATTTTAAATAAGGAACTAAGGCATAACACGGACAATGCTTAAAAAAAACACTTTGCACTTTTTGTAGAAGGATCCATATGGTATGATTAAGATAATTGTGTATTTTTTGTACCCCCGCTACGCGCTTTTTTCGCGCGGGGCGCAGCGTGACAGCTCACTGGCTAAAGTACCTGGACCCTGCCCGGAGGCTTCGTCGGGTAAGGCTTTCGAAATTATAACGCCGGGCCGTTACAGGCATGCTAAAAAGGCCACAAAACAATTAAAATATGAACATAGATAAGTGGAGCATAGAAAAATACAATTTCTCCGAAGAAGAAATTAAACTTACGCTGTCTCATTTTGTTCCCCGGCAGATGAAGGCAAACGAGTTCTTTCTGAAAGCAGGTGAAGTATCAAATTATATTGGTTATGTAACAAAAGGCTTGCTAAGGTCATACTTCTACGATGACCAGGCCAATGAAATCACCACCGGTTTTTTCGCGGAAGGCTCATTAATAGTTGCAGCAGACAGTTTCAACAACAGACTTCCCTCCAAAGAATACATCAAAGCCATAGAAGATACTGAACTGAGTGTCATCAGTTACCAGGACCAAATGGAACTATACAAGCAGATTCCGGCCTGGCACCAGATCTGCAAAGAACTGGGCGATATTAAAATAAATGAAATGCTCGAACGGGCAGAAAGTTTTCAAACGCTCACTGCTCATGAGCGGTATCAGCAATTCTGTGAGGCCTATCCGCAATTATTGCAAAGGGTAAACCTGGGTTATATTGCATCGTTTATTGGTGTTGACAATGCCACGTTGAGCAGAATAAGAAAAAAGAAATAAACGATTTTGACTTTTGTCAAAAGATTGATTTGTAGCCTCTTCATACTTTTACTTCAAAATTTTATTATAAGTAAAAGTCATGAACAACACAAAAAAAATCAGTATTATCGGAGGCACCGGGAACCTTGGTGCGCCTGTGGTTAAATTCCTTTTACAGGATGGTTTTGAGATCAAGCTTATTGTCCGAAACACCAGCAAAGCAAAAAAGCTTTTCGGTGAAAACCCGAAGCTGCAATTGGTTGAAGCAGATCTGAGGGATGTGTCCCGGCTGAAATCTGCCCTCACCGGCACAGCATATCTTTACCTCAGCCTTTCAACACAGACAACTGACTTCAATATCCCGTTTTCCGCCGAGCGTGAAGGTATAGCCAATATCCTCGAAGCAATTGACGAGGGCAGCATCAGGCAAATCATTGCCATATCGGGCCTGGGTGCATTTGACAATGTACAGGGACCGGATCGTTTTCAATTCATACCCAATCTGATTCGCAAGGAAGGTCATAAACTCCTGAAAAATTCCGGCATACCTTACACGATCCTTCATTGCAGCTATTTTGCTGACTGTTTTGCCATATTCCGCCGGAAGAATACCTATTCGGTCATCGGCGATACCAAAAGCCCCATTTTCTTTACCAATTGCCGCGACTATTCCAACCATCTTATTCATGCGATAGCAAATGAAAATGCATTTTATAAGGAATTTCCCATACAGGGCCGTGAGGGTCTTGCCCATCCGGAAGCTGCAAGAACATTCCTGGATATATATTCGAAGGATACCAGAGTTGCGATCCTCCCCGGTGGAGTCATCAATTTTATGGCCCTTTTCAGCAATGAAATGAAGTTCGTGAAACACATGAACGATTATTTCTCCACATCAACCGAAGAGTTTATTTCTGAAGAATTCAATACCTATGAAATTCTTGGCGTGCCGAAATTCAGCATCACAGATTATGCCCGTCTGTTGAAAAGAGAGGGTATATACAACTTTCCTGAAAAAAAATAATTTAAATCTTAAGAATATGAAAAGGGCAATCATTATTTACCAGAGTAAAACAGGTACCACCAAAAAATACGCACAAGAGATAAGTGCTTACATGCAGGAGAAGCAGATAACAACATTTTGTCTGCCAGTTGATAAATACCGGGAAGGCATGCTCATCCTGAATTACCATGAATCATTAAATGCGAAATGTTTAAGAAAGCACAACCATGAAATTAACAGGAATCATTCTTAAAATAGTTGGAATTATGGCATCCATCAATTGTTACTCGCAGCATATGCTTTACAATCAACAAAACAACCTGGCAAGGACTGAAATGGCTGATAATTTAAGGGCATACATTGAGAAAGCCATGTCGAAAAACAAGATAACAGGGCTTTCGATTGCGGTAGTTGACTCCAATGGTGTGCTACTTGCCGATGGTTTTGGAATGGCCGACAAAGAAAAGAAAATTGCAGCCAACAGCTCTACCTTATTTCCTATTGCTTCGGTAACCAAAACTTTTACCGGAATTGCCGTAATGCAACTGGTTGAAAAAGGTTTAATTGATTTGGACAAACCCATTGTTGCTGATATTCCTGAATTATCGCTGCCCTATGGTGAAGAAAAAACAATAACTCCCCGGATGCTTTTAACACATCATTCCGGCATTCATGGCGATATTCTATACAACTGGTATTTACCCGAAGTCTCAAAAGATGCCCTGATTTATGAACAGGTAGTGCCGTTAATTAACGAAGCAGGAACCATTTTCACTCCCGGAAAACTCCATTCATACAGCAATGCAGGATATTCATTACTGGGTGTTTTAATTCACAAGGTAAGCGGTATGGGCTATGTGGATTACATTCGAACGCATGTTTTTGAACCGCTTGGAATGGATAACAGTATTGTGTTTGCAGGTGAACCAACAAATAACTTTATTGCTAAGGGATATTTCGGAAAAGACGCCACCTTCATGCCCATGAAATTGGGCATTCCGGCAGGCGGAATTGCATTAACCGCCGTTGATGCTGCAAAATACCTGTCGGGTGTTATTGGTTCCTGGCATGGTGACAATCGAATTCTGAAGCAGGAAACCATGAGACTGATGATGTCGCAGCAAAATGCCCATGTTGCACTCGACCGGGGTTTTTCCATAGGATTGACGTGGTTTCTGCAAAATCCAATCATGACGCATACAAAATATGCAGCGCATCGCGGAGAATTGCCCCCGTATCATTCCATGATGGTTCTGTTGCCGGAAATTAAATGCGGCGTGTTTATCAGCGTGAATACCAACAAAGCGGCAAGTGTTCCCGAGGAATTAGCCCATAAAATCATTGTTGATTTGTATGCCTTTCAAACAGGCAAATCATTGCCTGAAGCAGAGACTGAAGATATAATTGTATTAACCCCAGAACAGTTAAAGCGCTATGAAGGAATTTACCCGAATGTATATTTCGGTCCGATCACCGTAAAACAGAGCGGTAGGCACCTTGTGGGAAGGTCAACGGCAATGCCGGTATCCCTGGTTTTAACCCCGCATGCCGACAGCACATTTACCATGAAAGCGCGTATATTGGGTATTTGTTTCACGGTGAAAACGCTTCAGGCCATGAAGGTTGAATTCCGTGAAAACCAGGGAGAGAAATACATGTATTTCAACATTCAGAAAAGTATGCTAAACGTGAATTTGAAAACTGAACCTTTCGTAATACCGCAGGAATACTCAAACTATGAAGGAAAATACAAGGTTGTAAATATGCAAAATCCCGACCGGGTAGTGAAAGATGTAAAAATCAAAAAGAAAGGGGAATTCAGTATTTTAAGCTATACCTTTCTGGGGCGGCATCAATTCAATATGGTAATTGAACCGCTTGATAAACAGCATGCCCGGTTTGCAGGCACGGGTTACTTTGTGGGAGATAAAATACGCTGGGAAAATAAAGATAATAAATTATTTATGTACTGGTCTGGTTTATTATTAGAGAAAATGAAGAAATAGCCTGCCTGTAACAAGTGGGTATAGGCAAAAAGTTTGTCACAATTTTTGCGCCACAACATGACAGATACGTAACACCGGCTTATCACTTTAATAAAATCTTTTGGCTACCTGTTCTGTCTGGCATAATAGTGCCTTTCTCAATGAATGGCTGTTCTAGAAATAGTAACCGATGTTTTTGCCCCGACTCAAGTTTTTTGGCTGGAAAGAAATACTGTCAATCAAAAGATAATATTTATTAC
>JAVEVB010000115.1:0-5491 GCA_034005265.1 Lentimicrobium sp. | reverse complement strand
CTGGTAATGGATAATAGCTTCGCGATCCGGACAAGAACCCATAAAAATAATTGAATCCTCTGCTATTTGGATGGTATTCATCGGGAAAACCCATATGCCATTTACCAATGATACCGGTGTTGTAACCTAGTTTTTGCAACGCGTCGGCAATGGTTATTTCGCTTTCAGGAAGAACATCGGTATCGCTGGGATTCATAAAAAAGCCAAATCGTTGTTGATAACGCCCAGTCAATATGCCTGCCCGTGAAGGACCAGAAACAGAGGCGCTCACGTAACCATTGGTACAAAACACACCTGATTTTGCAAGTCTATCTATCTGAGGTGTTTTAAAATCGGGTGAGCCCTGGAAACCATAATCGTGGTATCCGGCATCATCCGAAAGCAGAAACAATATGTTGGGCTGTACAGCGTTTGGCTTATTAGCTGCACTTGCCACAATGGAAAATGAAAAAAATGCAGCACAGAGACTTTTATGCATAATAGAGAAATCAAAATTTTCAAACCGGTTTCGAGTAGTCATATCTTTTTTATTTTACTGTAAATTATACGCTGAATTCATCATTGAAATTTAATGACCAACCGGCACCTATATTATCGTTATCCCGAAGTGTTCCTGCAAGAGTTTCAGGGTCGACAAAACTTTGACCTGAAATACAAAAGGGTAATAAAATGAATTGAGCTATTATTAACGCGATATTTTTCATGTATTTATAACATGTATTAATAATTTGTTGTCTATTGGAATTCAAAACGCAAATATTTAGATATATTACCTTATCTCATCTGGACTTTCCGGGTAACTCGTTTTCCGTCAGCAAAAATCACCTCAGCAAAATAAATTCCCGGAACAAGAATATGAGCTATTGCATAACTGGTCAATGGAATTTGTGAGGTTACCAAAGTTCCTCTTAAATCAAAAATACGTAGACTGGCTATGGGCGTTTCTGCATCAAATCGAAATTGATTACTGGTTGAACTAATTTTCAACTGATTTTGTTCCGTTTTATCTACAGCTGAAGCATCCAATGGTTCTATAATTACATCATCAAGATAGGCGATATTCCAGTCTTTACTGAGTTTTACCGTAACGGATGTAACTCCTGTTGGCACGGTAAAACTTCCAGAAATTTCCTCATCTTCAGGCGACTGTGAGATCAAACTTAATAAAACATCATTAGTACTTGTGAGGATTTCAGCTTTTAAGGTAGCAGTACCAAGTGTTGTATGGTTATTGAGCTGATTACCAGAAGCACCCACCGCATTTTGAATTCGTCCCATTAAACTAAAATTATAACGATTGCCCGGAACAACATCTATTGCTTGCTGAATATTCCTTCCATTGCCTACTCCCGGCATGCGACAGGTAGTTCCATTGATTCCGGTTTCAGCATTATCTTCAAAAACAATATCCGAATTACTTTTAGACCAATTATCACCTCCATTATTGAAAAAGCCGTTAGCTACTAAATTAGTTTCAGGCTCCACAACAGTTCCTCCTACCTTCCACACCCGGATATAATCGACATAAGCCTCTGTCAACCACCCAAGTGGTTGATTTACAAAAAACCGATCTCCAGACTCTCCAAAGCTAGCCCCATCGGATAACCAGAGAAATTCATCCACCTGTGGAATCCACATACGAACTGAATAATGTACTTTAAAAACTCCATCATAATAAATTTTAATATAATCGGGTGTCCATAACATGCCCCAGGTATGATATCCACTATGAATGCCTGGTGTAGAATATTGTTTGGTATTAGCTTTTGTTTCCGCTCCATAGCCATCAACATGAATCACACTTTTTGTATAATTCCCAGTCCAAGCTGATTCAAAAATATCAATTTCCGCCCCATCATTACCTGTTCCATCTATATTACTCATATTAGGCCCCTGCAACCAAAAAGCGGTATGTGTACCTTTATTTACATCTGCAACCTTAATTCGGGCTTCAAAATAACCAAATGTAGTCATGTATTTGTCACGGCTGTTGATGGCACCACAATGCATGGTTTCACTGTCTTCTTTTTTCACTTTCAACACCAGATTACCTTCTTTGACCTCTACATTAGCGGGTCTCCAAAACCACTTTCTGACACTTATATTAGGCCTCGGACTACGGGACTTGGTACTGTTATCAATTGTCCATTTACTTAAATCAACAGATGTTCCATTAAATTCATCACTAAAATCCAGTGTCCAGTTTGTGCCTATGTGTGTATTAGCCGGCAATGTTCCGGCAGGAGTTTCCGGATCAACGAACTTCTGTGTAAATATATAAACAGAAACAGATAAAGAAATAATTAATAAAATGATGTGTTTCATGCGTAAATTATTTTTAATTTGATTTTGTAAGCCTTATCATTGATACTCCATGTCTGTTGACTTGTGTCGAATAAGTATTTCCAGAAGACACCATATCTTTTTGTCTCCACAAATCACGCACTCCAAACTTCCCCCCGAGTCCCAAACTCTCAAAATTAAGCGTATACTGTACCGGGGTTTCTCCTAAATTAAATATCCCAACAGCCATAGAGCCATCGGCCAACTTCTTAGCCCAAACTTCAATACTATCTTGTTGGATAAAACGTGAAGCTTGAACACCTAACTCATCCTGATTTACAGCAAGTATTTCATTGTTTGTAAGTAAACTTTTAGTGAAGTCATCCAGCCTGGTGACATCACATCCGATAAGTAAAGGTGAATTCAGTAAACACCATAGAGAAATATGGGTATATTGTTCATTAGGAGAAAGGTACGATGGACGCAGGTTCTTACTCCAACCCACATAACCAACTACAAGCATATCCGGATCATTCCAGTTTCCCGGCTTGGCATGTTTTTCATGCCCATTTTGTGTAAATCCAATTTTCAATAACTTATCCCAATTATCACGAATATCTCCGGTCGTACGCCAGGAGTTACCACCAACTTCTCCACCCCATTCCCAAACATTGCCTTTACCATACTGGCATAAACTGTAAACAATATCGCGATTAACATTAGCCAGCGATTGTCCCATTTTGATATAAGGAGCCTTCAATTCTTCCAATGAGTTATTCGGTGCAATATGCTTGTAACCACACCAATCATATTTTAAATAATCGAACCCCCAATCTGCAAATTGCCGGGCATCTTGATCTTCAAAGCCATAACTACCAGCATAGCATTGACAGGTCCATGGTCCGGGAGAAATATAAATGCCGGCTTTAAAACCCTTTCGATGCAAATAATCGGTAAGTCCTTTCATGTCCTCAAAATCTCTGTTTGGCAAAATCATCCCATTTTCATCCCGAACATCCCCAACAATCAGGCTATCATTAAAACGTAGCTTAGAAGATTTTTTTCTGATATTCATTTCTTTTACATAAATATCCTTTAGTCCGTCAACAACATCAAATATCGGATCTTCAGGCACTGAACGCCGCATCCAACAGTCATCAATATTGATATATGTCCAACCATAATTACTCAATCCAGATTTTAATAATGCATCTGCCGTATTTCGAATATCCTGAGCGGTTACATCCCGCGCAAAACAATTCCAACTATTCCAACCCATCGGAGGTGTTAAAGCAATTGTTTCTCCCACATTCAACGTAAATTCCTTTTTAGCTACGCCATGTTTATTTGTTGCAGTGATTATAACCGGATATTTCCCTTTCCCGGCAATTCTCCCGTTTATGATGCCTGATGATTCTTCAAAAACACACCCAGATGGTAAATCTTTCACCTCAATTTTTACCGGTTCTTCACCGGTAACAGGAATTTTATATAAAATGTCGTTTCCGGGACGAACACCATAAACCGAAGGGCCATTGATCACTGGTTTCAGTGGTGGTTGAGGCGTTAAAATCACATATTCAGCCTGTCGGGAAGCGAGATAAAGGGAACGCATTCTTAGTATCTCTTCCAGGGAATTAAACTCTGATGCAACTGCTTCTGGTTCTACACCTCTTTCGTTACAAGAAATATGATAGGCTTGTTTATAATTTAAACCGAGCTGGTGGAGTGAAATTCCGGCAGACCAAATTTTATCCCGTTCTTCCCAACTCATTTCCATTAATGCAGCATGGTTGTTAAAAGAACTTCTCAAAAATGGCCATACTTTGTTAAGAGATAGCGCTTTATCATTTGCAGTCGATACATTACAACAATTATTCAACATGGTATTGAACCATGTATTTTTAATTTGCAGATCATTACTTTGTGAATAAGAAGGGCTAATTATCAATATTATGATAGCAATTAAGCAACTTTTCATAAATTGTGCTTTCATCAAATACTTAGATTTAATTAAGAAATTAGTTAGATTTTGATACATTGTAATGGTATAAATAAAAAATACAGCTTGATCTTTTTTATCGTACCCCGGTCTTTATTACCTTTTGAAGGGTATTATCAACCTGAATGATAAACATGCCATTGGGGAGATCAGCAGTATCAATTTCGGAACCGTAACCTGAACTGATGCTTCTGCCTTGTAAATCCATTAGATTCCAATTTGTTGGTATCGAAAGGAAAAGTCTATCCTGTACCGGATTAGGAAAAAGTTTTACCATAAGTTCTATTGCATCCTTTATTCCTGTCGTCGAGTTAAACAATTGAACCGTATTGGAACTCTGAAACTCTCCAAAAACTGTTTTAGCTACTGCCCGCACATTAATTAACTTATCAGGTGTTTCTACGTTCGAAAGATCAAACGGGGCAGTGATAGCCGTACCTACTGAAACACCGTTAACAAAATATTCAACTTGCTCAATCACTTCCGGGCTTACTGATATAGACACTCCGGCCGAGAGTTTCTCGTTGAAATCAGCAGATAAGTTTAGTTGTAACCATTTGCCATAATCGGGTGAAATGTATGCCGGGTTTGATTTTACATCCCGATAAATTTTACCTATCGCGCTGAGATCTGTTTTATCTGAATTAAAAAGATTTCGCACACCTGTGTTATTAAAGTAAGCATAACGTTCAACAAAAGGAGCTTCTTCAAGTAACTTCGTGATTTCGCTTATAAACTTCTTTTCTTGTTCAATAGTTTCTAGTTGCGCGTTAAATTCGGTTAACCAAATTGGTTTTCCATATTTCTGATATTCAGAAAACAACAAATCGTGTAATCCTTTTGCATCTTTTTTAATGTAACAATGCAAACATATATAATCAACACGATAACCCTTTGCATTTGCTTTATTCATAAACTCTTTCAACCAGGCGCTGATTGTTCCGCCATCAGAACATGGACTACCCAACCGCAAGCCCATCATTTGTGCTTTTGGCCATAAAGCAATCGCCTCATCGACAGACAAATCACCTTGTTTCTCAGACATAGGTTCGTTGAATCCCAGAAAATGTGTTTGTTCTTTTCTTACCCGAACTTCTTCCCATCTGAAATCTTTATCTTGTTTTCTTCCCTTTATCATAGGGACAAATTCAATATTAGCTGTCGAACTACCACTGGGCTCCCATTTATAGTTCCAACTTACCTGTA
>JAVEVB010000052.1:0-26607 GCA_034005265.1 Lentimicrobium sp. | reverse complement strand
GAGAGGAAAAGGAAATGAATAGAGAAATTAAGTTTAGGGGTAAACCATTTGAAGATGTTGATTTCGATAATATCGGCGTTCACATTTCAAAGGACGATTTCGTTTATGGTAATTTAATCGTTGATGGCGACCAAGCGTGGATAGTTAAAGGCGTAATCGAAAGCACAAACGATTACATCACACTTGAACAATGGATACCTGTAATCCCATCAACAGTCGGTCAATATACAGGTCTCAAGGACAAGAACGGCAAGGAGATTTATGAGGGGGATGTTATTCAAGCAAATTGTCATTATTTCTATGATTTACCAACTGAAGAAACACCATACCAAAGATTTAGAAACACCGAAGTTGTTGAATATAAAAATGGACATTTAAATTGTAAAATAGACACATTTACCATTGATAATTATAACATGGTAGTCATCGGCAACATTCACGATAAAGGAGAAGTAAGATGATAACATTAAGAACACGTGAAGAAGTAGAAAATGAAATCAAACAACTTAGAGAACGTATTGAATATTTGCAAAAGGAACTCAATAACATCAAGCAAATAGAACATGATGAGTTTGTTAGAAAAATTGAAGAATGTGGTAAAGGAGAAATAGAAGGATGAAATATCGTAAAAAACCAGTAGTAATTGAAGCTGTAGAATTAAGAAAAGATAACATCAAGGAAGTAGAAGAGTTTATTGAAGGGCATAAAATTAAACTTGATAGAAAAATTGAGCAAGATAAGTTTGAAGATTATGAGCATATCTTAATCAAGCACGGTGGAAGACAAATTGAAACGCTTGAGGGGATTATGGAAGCGAGAACAATATGAAAATTAAGGAGATAAAATGAAAAAGAAAATTATTATAAGTTTGATCGTGATTCTATTACTATCGATATCTGCAACATTTGCTTATATCATGACGAGTTTTAAAACAAATGAGCTAACAATTAAAGTTGGCACACAAGATGTGGGTAATGCAATATTAACTGACTTGCAACCTGGATACGTGCTGATTCCAAATAGTGCCATCGTTTCACAACCAAATGAGACTAAAATGCTCGAATATCATTTAACAGTGCAAAATGATGAAACTAAGCAATACACAATATCTTATGATTTGCCAGATGGATTCATTTTAACTCATAATAACAGCAACGCATACTTTACAACTGGCACAACATACACAATTACGATTACGCTAAGCGAACCAGTTGCAGTAACTAATCAAACATTCTATATCAATATTCAATTAGTATAAAAAAATGATTGACAAATCAATTAAAACTTTATATGATACAAGTACTAAATAAAATTAAAGTACCAAGAAAGGAGTACATATGGAGAAATTAAGCGAATTATTAAAAGAGTTTAGGAAAAAATATGCTTTAACGCAACGCGATTTATCAAAAATTCTTGGTTGTTCAATCGTGACAATCTCAAGCATTGAGCGAAATAAAATTAAAGCTGGAACGCGCGTTGTAAAAGCAATAGCGCTCGCAACATCATCGGATGTATTGGAGGTCGTTAAACTCAATGAGAATAACAAACAAATATAATCTACCAAATGCATTAATTAAAGTGCTTGAAAAAGATTTACGCGAACCTATACCACATAAATATAGTGTTACTGAGTTATTGAAGCCAGTTAAAGAGATTATTTTATGGCGACGTTATTATGACGTTTTAACACAAGATGCATCAGAACTTATCACTGCAGCTTTTGGCACGGCGTTTCATACCATGATGGAAAACGCAGAAAATGATGGAACCACCGAAGAACGTTTAGAGGTTGAAATATCACAAGGTGTCTATTTGACAGGGAGATACGACAAATATGATAACTTTATTTTAGATGATTATAAAACGACATCAGTGTGGAAATGGCAAAATGGCGATTTTGCGGAGTATCGTAAGCAAGGGTTAATGTATGCTTGGCTTTTACGTAAAAATGGCTTATACGTGGAAAAATGCAGGTTTAATATGTTTTTAAAAGACCACTCGCTGTCGAAAGCAACGCGTAACACAAATTATCCTGAGGTTGCATTCCAAATCTATGAGTTTAATGTGACTGCAAGTGATTTAGATGAGATTGAAAGATTTATTAAAGGTCGCATCGAACTTATTGAATCACTATTAGATGTGAAAGATAACGACTTGCCCATGCCAACTCATGATGAATCGTGGTATACAGGCGATAAATATGCCGTAATGAAACAAGGCAACGCGCGAGCTTTAAAAGTGTTCGACACCTTAGACGAGGCAATCACATATAAAGGCAGTTCAAATAATCTCTATATTGAACAACGCAAAGGCGAACACCTTAAAAATTATTTTAGTGAATTTTTTAGAAATTACGTCATGTATGACGAGAAAGAGGAAAGATAAAACTATGGCAATTCCAGTCTTATTATTAGGTGCATCTGGTAGCGGTAAATCCGCATCGATGCGAAATTTTAAAAATGAAGAGTACGCTCTTATTAACGTGATGGGTAAACAGTTACCATTCAAAAACGATAAAAAGTTTTATGTAACCACACAATACCCAGATTTAAAGCAGACATTACTTGCTTATTCAAATAAAACTGATTGTATCGTGGTAGATGATGCAGGTTATTTAATCGTCGACCAATTCGTACAAAATCATGGAAGTGGCAAAGGTAACGCAGTATTTGACCTTTACAACACGATGGCACAAAACTTTTATAACTTCTTGTTATTTATTCAAAAAGAATTACCAGCACATGTTATTGTTTATATCGTGATGCACGAAGAACGTAGCGACTTAGGTTATGTTAAACCAAAAACTATTGGTCGCATGTTAGATGAAAAAATTGATGTTGCAGGGTTATTTACGGTTGTGTTAAATGCAACAAAGAAAGATGGCAAATACATCTTTAAGACACAAACTGACGGTTTCGATGTAACTAAATCACCTATGGGCATGTTTGAATCAACTGAAATCGATAACGATTTAAAATATGTTCAAAAACAAATTAAGGAGTATTACAATTTATGAAAATAGCATTTGAGAATCATACCAATATTGAGGGCTTCATTGATATTCAAATTGATAAAGTTAGATATGAATGCAACGCCATCATTAAAAATTATCACGATCTATTAGAAGTAGGAAATAAATTTGATATAGGCGGTCATGAATTAACACTTATTAACGCAAGATATAACCCGCAAAATCATAAAACATATTATGTATTTGAAAATATTAAGGAGGCATTTTAAACCATGGCATTTAATAAAGATATTTACGATGAAGTCGATGCGTCTGGCACGGGTCAGAGTTTCGAAAAAGTAGTACCAGGGATTTACGTTTGCGAGGTATTAGATTATGTTGACATCGATGAAAAACAACTTTTAAAAGTTAAGTTTGATATTTGTGACGGCAAGTTTAAAAATTATTACCGCAATCAAGAAAAATCATTTAACGAATTTCCTAATGACGGTTACCATTACCGCTCATATAAAGATAACGCTATGCCATTTTTTAAGGGTTTTATTACAGCTATCGAACAATCAAACGATGGTTATAATTTTAAAAACTCAAATTATTTATTTTCATCGCTTAAAGGTAAGAAGTTTGCAGGCATTTTTGAACAAGAAGAAATCCCTTTTACAGACGATGATGGCAATATCATTATTAAAACACGCTTAACTAAAGTCGGCTCACTCAAAAAAATGATGCAAGGTGAGTTAAAATATTCAACTGAAATTAAACGTTTATCAGATAAAGATAAAGAAAAATTAGCGAGTGAACATATCAAAACAGATTCATTCACAGAAGATGAAGTGCAAAAAAGATTAGAAGAAAAGCAAAAACAAACAACTAAGGAACAAACAGCTAAAGAACAAACAACTAAGGTTGATGAAAAAGATTTGCCTTTCTAATATAGGAGGTTGGACGGATGGATATTAAAAACATCCCACAGGAATTAAAACAAAACGCATTATTTTGTACGTGGCGATTAGAACCAAATGGAAAGGTGCCATATAACCCTGTTACAAAAATGCGTGCAAAATCTAATAATAGCAACACATTTCATCCGTTTAACACCATTTTAAAATACTTAGCCGATTATTATGCCATCGATGACAAAGGTAAACCCATCGGTGGCTTGGGCTTAGGTATCTTTAATGGTTACTCGGCAATTGATATCGACCACTGTGTTGAACGTGACGGCAAATTATCTGAGCTTGCAACGGACATCATCGATTACTGTCACACCTACACAGAATACTCACCATCAGGGACTGGCGTGCGTTTAATTTTTAAAACACCAACGATTATTAATAAAGAAACGCATTACATCAATAACCAAAACTTAGGTCTTGAAATCTATATTAGCGATAATACTAATAAATTTGTGACATTAACAGGTAACATCATTCACGGTTATGATATCGCAGAACTTGATATCACGTATATTGTGAATAAATACATGTTAAAGCGTGATGTTAAAATAAGCGCTTTAAACGGTTATGTTGACACGGATGAAGTAGATATCAAAATTAAAAACAAAATGCGTGTAAGCGCCAAATTTCGCGAAATATGGAATAAACAAGCACCAGGTGATGGCGCGGATGAATCAGAAACGGATATGATTTTATGCAATATGCTTGCTGACGTATTCGATGGCAATTATGCAGAAATTGAGGAAGCGTTTAGCAACTCGCCGTATTTTCAATCTAAGGATGATAAACATAAAAATAAATGGCTTGTACGCACCGATTATCGTGAAGAAACAATTAAAAAAGCCATCTCACGCTATCATCAAAATAAACTTGAACAACTTGCAGAGTTTGAATTAAACGACACAGGTAACGCCCACCGCTTAGCCGCTAATTTTAGAGAACAAATTAAATATAACGTTGATAATAAACAGTGGATGACCTATAACGGTAAATACTGGCAACACGATGTGTATGGGCAAGTAAAAAATTATGCTGAAATACTTATTGAAGAAATGAAGCAGGATGCTATTATTGCACAAGGTGATTATAAGAAGCAAATCTTAGGCAATATTAAGCGCGTGATGTCGTCTGGTGGTAAAGAAGCGATGATCCGCGAAACGCAACATTTAAAAGACATCCCTGTAACTAACGCAGATTTTGACACCGAGCCACATTATTTTAATACACCATCAGGCGTTGTTAATCTCATAACTGGTGAAATATTACCTCATGAGAAACATATGATGCTATCGCGTTATACCGATATTGCACCAGAAAAAGGCACACCTAAATTATGGCTTAAGTTTTTAACAGAAATATTTGATGGCAACGCAGAATTAATTGAATATATTCAACGTGTATTAGGTTATGCGATGACTGCCTACACCAAAGAGCAAGCGATGTTTATTTTCTTAGGTGATGGCGCTAACGGTAAATCACTTTTACTCGAGACTTTTAGTAAAATTATGGGCACATATGCTACGACATCATCGGTTGATATTTTAGTGGAACGCAAACAACATGTGGCAAATATGAGTGAAATAGCCCGCCTCGCACGTATTCGTACGGTTGTGACAGATGAGACGGAGATGGGCGATAAATTACGTGAGAGTGGCATTAAATCGATGACATCGGATTATGGTTATATCACAGCACGGTTTTTATATGGCAACGAGTTTGTATTTAAACCTGAGTTTAAAATATTCATGGCAACTAACCACCGACCTATCATCAGAGGCACCGACCATGGCATATGGCGACGTATTAAAATCATCCCATTTAACCGTGTGATACCAGATGATAAGCAAGATAGACGGTTAGGCGAAAAATTAACAACAGAGTATGGCAAAATATTAAACTGGCTTATTGATGGCGCAATCAAATGGTATCAAGACGGGTTAAAAGAACCACGCATGATATCAGAATCGGTTAAAGAATACCGTAGCGAAATGGATTTAGTGCAAAAATGGATTACTGACAACTGTGAGACCGACCCATCTTATTTTGAATCAGCGAATGTGTTATTTAACAACATCACGCAATATATCGAATCTAACAAAGAATTTAGAATGTCTAACACACTGTTTGGTCGCAATATGAGTAAAAAATTTGAAAAAGTACGTCAGTCAGGTGTGACGATTTATAAAGGCATCCGCCTGCGCACGAAGTCATTTAACCAACGTTATGACGAGGCAATACCGCATGAGTAGCGCCGTATTAGTCGCTGAGGTTAAATATACTCAGCGCATTATTAAGGGTTTCGATCTCCGCGGTATGCCTATATACGTCGAGGTGAACCGCGTGCACGTGGTCTACGCGTGCAGTCACGATGAGCTCAAGCGCAATATTAAAAATTTTGAATCAAGTATTAAAAATATATCGACGTACTGTTATCACCGCCACCCACGTACCTATATCGAGGTATTGCCATGAAACTGAGAGATTACCAGAGCGACATAATCGAGGCTGTGCGCAACGCGTTCAGAGCGGGGCATACCCGTGTCCTTGCTGTGCTTCCTCCTGGGGCAGGTAAGACCGTCTGTTTTGCCTCCATGGCACGCGACCATATCTCACGCTCACCATCTAACCGCGTGTGGTTTCTCGTCCATCGTCGTGAACTCGTAGCACAGGCACGGGCTACATTTACCGCGTGGGGTCTCACTGACCGCCATATTTACGTCGGCATGGTGCAGACCATATCACGCAGGTTAGCCCGTGGCATCAAGCCCGACGACACACCGACACTTATTATTTACGACGAGGCACACCACGCGACGAGCACGACGTGGCAACGTATTATGAGCGCCTACCCAGACGTACCGACGGTGGGTCTTACCGCGACACCTGCACGCCTTGACGGTGAGGCGCTGGGCTCGATATTTACCGCACTCAGCGTGGGTGTCGACGCACCGTGGCTTATCGACCACGGCTGGTTAGCACCCTACGACTATTACGCACCACGCACGGTGGATATGCGCACGGTAAGTATCAGGGGTGCTGACTATGACGCCGAGGCATCGGCTGAGGTGTTATTAAAATCACACATTTACGGTGACGTGCTTAAATATATTAATTTAAATAAAAAAACCATCATTTACTGCCCGACGGTCGCGTTCAGCCGTGACTTAGCGAGCAAAATACCTGGAGCCGTCCATTTCGATGCTGACACACCTACCCATGAGCGCGATGCCATCGTGCAGGCGTTCCGTACAGGCGAGGTGCGCGTGCTCTGTAACGTTGACCTTATCGGCGAGGGCTTCGATGTACCGGATTGTGACACCGTGATGCTGCTGAGACCCACACAGTCGGTGACGCTTTATATCCAGCAGTCGATGAGATGCATGCGACCGCTTCAAGGCAAGCGCGCGACCATCTACGATTTCGTCGGCAACTGTTACCGCCACGGCTTACCTACGGATAACCGCGAGTGGAGTTTATCAGGGCGCATGCGTGCTTATAATCCAGGCGGTGAACCTGACGTGACAGCACGTCTATGTCATACGTGTATGCGGATTTATGCAGGCACGTCTGCGGTGTGCCCATACTGTGGTGCTAACAACGGTAAGACACGTCAGCAAATCGAGGCTGATGAAAAAGCCGAACTCGAACGTATTGAGACCGCAGAACGCATGGAATCGCGTAAAAAACAGGGGCGTGCACAGACCTACGACGATCTCGTTAACCTCGGTCGTGAGCGTGGGTATAAACACCCCGAGTACTGGGCGCGACATATTATGAAATCACGAGGTAAATAAAATATATGGAAACCATCACACAAATTAAATTAGAACTCATCAAACGCTGCATGTCTCAGCGAACACTGGCGCGTGAACTTGGCATCTCACCACAACTCTTATCGGGTGTCCTTAACGGCACCATCACATCACTACCCGTCGAAATAAAACTCATCCAGTGGTATCGAAAATTAAATGACACCCGAACACCGATTATCTAACCAAATACGCATTAAATGTGGTGAGTTAAACTGGTTATGTTTCCATATCAACGTGGGTAAAATACGGATGACGGACGGCACATATTTTAACACAGGGGTGCCTCCAGGGTATCCAGACTTAACCATATTTACCGATAAAGGTACTGTTTTATTTGTTGAGACTAAAATAAAACCGAGAAAACCGACGGCAGAACAACTTCATTTTATTGATATTTTACGAGAAAGAGGTTTTACTGCAGAGGTGATTTATACGTATGATGAGTTTTTATCACTCATAAAAAGGCTTAATTTGGTTTACATAACTCGGTAAAATGGCATTTTTGAAAAAAGTTTATCAAAAAACACACTAAACTATGCAAACCCTGTATGGGCGAGGCTCTATATATACTACGTATATATAAAACCGTGCATGGTTTTTTTAAACCCTGCAAGCGTTTTTTTATTATTTATAATTTATATATATTGAGTGCAGTGTTTGTAGGGTTTAGGTGGTCTTTTAGTAAAAATCGTATACGTTAGGCGGGTGTTAGAAAAAGTTATGTAAAACAGGTCTAAACCCTGCAAACCCTGCATCCGTAGAAAAATTATAAATAACGGAGTTGTTGAAAAAATAGGGTCGTTCGTTGTATAATAAAAGTAAGGGGTTAGCCATAAACGGCGCTCCATTAACTAAGGTGTGAATTCACTTTATATGAGGTGTGAATGAACGATTTAATTGAGATTGCCCAAGCGCAACCAGAAGAAAAAAAGACCAGTAAATCGTTAAAAGAAATGGTGCGCATTGCACTCGAATCAAAACTTAACCCAGAGCAAATCGCAAATTTTAAAAAACGCGGTGTCGGTGATGGGTTGACGGATGACGAGTATAATGTGCTTTTTTCCGTTATCATGGGGCAAGCAGAATCTGCAGCCAAAGGTAACACCTCAGCGTTTAAAGAGTTAGCCGATATTTTGAAAGCTGACGAGGAAGATAAAGTCGATAAGCAGTTTGAATTACCTGCTCGCATTTTAGGTCGTTCATTTGTGGACGTTCACCGCATGGTTTTAAATCATGAGTTCAGCGAGTTCGTTTTCAAGGGTGGGCGTATGAGTTTGAAATCATCGACGATCCCGCTGTTTATTTTTGAGTTAATTAAACAAAACCCAACGTTCCATGCATTGGCAGTTAGACCATATGAAAACACATTGCGTGATTCAGTCTATGCACAGTTCATGTGGGCGATATCAGAATTAGACGACAGCCATAACTGGAAACTGACGACATCACCGATGCAGTGTGAGTACTTGCCGACAGGTCAACGCATTTATTTACGAGGTGCAGACGACCCTGGTAAAATTAAATCAATTAAACCTCCGTTCGGTCATATTGCTATTTTGTGGTTCGAGGAGTTAGACCAATTTAGAGGTGAAGAACAAATCCGTGACGTTACCCAGTCCGCAATTCGTGGTGGTGATATCGGTTATGTATTTAAATCGTTTAACCCACCTCGGTCTCGTTCGGCGTGGGCTAACCGTTACGTTAACCAACATAAACCTAACATGTATGTGCATCACTCGACATATTTAGAAGCACCTCCTGAGTGGTTAGGCTCGTTCGCGTTAGAAGAAGCTGAGATATTAAAAGAGACGAACGAGAAAGCATGGCGCCATGAGTATATGGGTGAGCCCGTTGGTGATGGGGCTAATGTGTTTGAAAATATTATGCTGCGTAAAATATCAGACGACGAGGTTAAGACATTTGATCGTCAATATTTCGGTCAAGACTGGGGATGGTTCCCCGACCCTAACGTATTTGAAGCGATGCATTTTGATGCTAACCGACGCGTGTTATATATCTACGACGAGGTGACAGGTAATAAGCAGTCAAATGAGGTGTGGGGTGAGCGTATTAAAAAATACAGCGATAATCTCATCACGGCAGATAGTGCTGATATGAAATCAATCGCTGACATGCGAGCACTGGGTTATAATATGCAGCCAGCTATCAAGGGTCCTGGCAGTGTCGATTACTCGATGAAATGGCTTGCAAGTTTAAAAGAAATTGTGATTGACCCTGAACGCGCACCACTTGCTGCTAAGGAGTTCATGAATTACGAGCATGAAAAAACTAAGGATGGCGACATCATATCGGCATACCCTGACAAAGATAACCACAGCATAGACGCAGTACGTTACGCCCTCGAGCGTGTATGGCGTCGGTCAGGAAATTAACACATATGGAGGTAAATAAATTATGGATGCATTAACATATATTGAAAAAATGGCAGGTAAACCCATACCACCTGACAGTGCTAAAACTGAGGAGTGGTTATCGTGGTATCGTGGTTATGTGCATACATTTCACTCGTACCCAATGTATAACGGTATGAAGTCAGTACAGATGCAACGTAAATCGATGGGTATGGCTAAGCAGGTGTGTGAGTCATGGGCTAATTTGCTGATGAACGAACGATGCGACATCATCATGCCAGATAAGGCTAAAGAAAAATTTGATGAAGTTGTTAAAGCATCTAATTTTTGGCTTAAAGCAAACGATGGCGTTGAAAAATCATTTGCGCTTGGTATTGGAGCATTTGTGGTGTCGGTTAGAAATTTGCAAAAAGGCGCGATGTCAGGAATCGTACAACCTACAGACAAGTCATACGTTAATATCGATTTTGTTAACCGCCTGAAAATTAAACCCATCACGGTTGAAAATAAAGAAGTCACTGAGTGTGCATTTATCACCGAAGATAGTGACAAGACACACGTTGTCGTGCATCTCAAGGGTACGGATGGTAAGTATCTCATCCATAACGCCATCATATCAGATGGTAAGTTGGTGGATGAGTATGTATTCGACACAAAATCAGAGTTACCATATTTCCAAATTATCCGCCCTAATATATCATCAAATATTTTATCACAAGGTTATGACCCAGAAATAGGCATATCGATATTTGCTAACTCGATTGACACACTGATGGCAATTGATAATAAATACGACGCGTTTGATTTTGAATACATTGGCGGACGTAAGCGCCTGTTTATTAAGTCAGAGTTATGGAACACTGTTGCGACTGATGGTGGTAAGAAGCCTGTGTTCGACCCTAATAACACATTATTCCAAGTATTACCTGATAATATGGCGACAGGGCAGTCACTGATTAAAGACGAATCAGGAGAGTTACGCGCTGATGCTTACATCACAGGTCTTAATAGCGAGTTAAACACACTTAGTATGAAATGCGGATTAGGCGAAACCTATTACAAAATGAATGGGTCAGGCGTGGCAACAGCAACGCAAGTCATCAGCGAAAACTCCACACTTTACCGATCGCTTAAAAAACATGAGATTTTATTCGAAAATGTTTTACATAAATTAACGCTTGCTATCATCCATGCACAAAATACATGGACGAAGAAACCCATCGGCGATGTGAAGTCAGAAGATATTAAGATTGTATTTGATGATTCCATCATTGAAGATAAAGGCGCAGAGATGGAACGCGATAAGGCTGATGTCTCGGCTGGTCTCATGAGCAACGTTGAATATCGCATGAAATGGTATGGCGAGGATGAAGAGACGGCAATTAAAAATATCCGTGAGTACATGCTCGACAGTCTCATAAACCGTTATTTACCAGCGCTCACACAAGGCGCAATCACGCCAGAAGATTTTTGTATAAAAGTTTATGGTGAAGCAACGCCTGAACGTGTCGCATATATACGTGAGTTTGCACTCGCTGGCAGCGTATCTGACATGGCACCGTTATATGATGGTGATGAGACGGGTAGTGGAGATATAGACGATGAATCACAAGAAAATTGATGCGCTCGCAGAAACCATGCGTATTATTTACGAACAAACCGAAAATAACATGGTGACTGAGATAAATGTAGCACTTGCAAAACAAACGCCTACACGACCGCTCGCGCGTAAATTAAACGCTATTAAAATGCAAAGCGACAGTATGGTCGAGACGATGCTTAAAAAAATATCAGACGATGAGGGCATACAGTTAGCACGCTTGACGTCAGATAATCGTGTGCTAACATCTCAGCTCGTCGATGGTGCGTTAAATATGTTTAACCGTTCGGCTAATCGTATTCAATTACGTGGAGCAACGCCACTCGTTGAGAGTATTAAATTAGAGGCTAACCACAATTTTACTAACCGTATGAAAGTTACATACCGCGATGGTCGTAACGTCGGTTATAAAGAGTATATGGAGATGGCAACACGCACCACGATACAGCAAGAGATAGGTAATGCTCAACTCGTTACAGGTGGTAATGCTGGTGTTGTATTTTATATCACTAACCATTTTAGAGACTGCGCGGACGACCATAAAGACTACCAAGGAAAAATCTATTACGATGCACGGTGGCGTGAGTTCGGTTATGATGCAGAGACGACAGAACGTATTCAAGGTGTGATTAATAAAAAACGTATGTTATCGGTGCAAGAGGTGAGAGACGGTAAGCCATGGCTCACAACGAGACCTAATTGCAGACACACGTTCACACCGATATCACTCGAGCAGGCAACAGGTAAAGCATCTGATGTGGTAAGTGATTTAAAACTATCAACAGGTAGTTACCGTGATGCTAATTATGAGGATACTGTGAAGCAACGGTATAACGAGCGCCAAATACGTTTTTATAAAGCACGCATGGAACAGTACGACAAAATGGGTGCTGATTATAGCGACTTCATGCAACGTGATAAAACGCTTGTAGCGAAATGGCAAGCACGTCAGAGGGCGTTGATGGATAAAAATAGCACATTATCACGCGATTATCGAAGAGAGAGTTTGAAAATAGGCACCTAAATGTGTTATAATAAAGGTAGAAACCACTGGAGCACGGGTGTAATAGTGTGGAATCCAACCGTGGGCATACCACGTTAAAAAATGAATGGAGGATAAAATGAACGTTTTAGAATTACTTAAAGGGAAAGTATCTGAGGAGTTATACACGGAGTTAGCTAGTAAAGAAGAGTTAGCAAAGGTTGATCTCGGGCAATTTATCCCTAAGGCACGTTTTGACGAGGTTAATGTAGCACGCCAAACAGCCGAAAAACAAGTTAAAGAACTTACTGATAGTCAGGGTAAGTATGCAGACTATGACGATTTAAAAACCAAGTTAGAATCAATGAAAGATTACGAAGAATTAAAATCACGCAATCAAGAGTTAACGCTAAGTGGTTATAAATCGAAATTAAAAGAGTTAGGCATCGAAGATTCATTTGTTGATTATGCATTAACAAAAATCGATGTTGAAAAATTTGACGAAAGCGCAAAAGCGTTCGTTGAAGCAAACCCAAGATTAAAAGCTGAGGTATTTAAAAATATCGACAGTAATTTAAATTTAGATGGTGGGGTTAAGAAAGACCCTAACGATATGACCGATAAAGAATTTGTGGAATATCGCAAAAATTTCAATTTAGATGGCACACCCATCAATCAAAAAAAATAAGGAGATTAAAAAAACATGGCAAACACATTAATTACACCAACCATCGTTGCTAAAGAAGCATTGGCTATTCTACGCAACAACTGTGTGTATAAAGATTTAGTACACACTGATTTCTCAGGCGACTTTGTCGATAAAGTAGGCGATACAGTTAACGTACGCGTTCCAGCTTCACTGACTGCAAAAGATTTCTCAACTACAATCAGTAAGCAAAATATCACTGAATCAAGTGTCGCAGTTAAGTTAGATAAGTTCAAGGATGTTTCCGTAGCGATTACATCTAAAGAATGGACGTTGTCACTCGTTGATTTTAGTAAGCAAGTTATCGCACCAGCAATGGCAGCACTTGGCGAACAAATCGACCAAGACATCGCAAATCTTATTTTTGAAAAAGCAGGCTCAACTGTTACTCGTACAGCATCAACTCCAACAACTTTGGCAGATTTAGCAAACATTGCTAAGGCGCTTGATATTGCTAAGGCTCCTAAGATGGGGCGCAGTTTAGTTATGTCACCATATCACAAGTATGTATACGGTCAATTAGACCATCTCGTTAAGGGTTCATACGCTGGTGATAATGACTTATTAAGACGTAACGAACTTGGACCAGTTTATGGTATTGATACATTTATGGACCAAAACACACCAACATCAACCGCAGCAACATCTGGTAATGCAACTGGTACATTTACTGTTGCATCATCTACCGATGCAGGCGAAGTTGACGTAGCAGCATTATCAGCAGCAACTGCAACTGTTAAAACTGGTGATGGTTTCGTTTATGGTGGCGTGTTATATAGATTTACTGCAGATGGCACAGGAACATCCAGTGCAATCGCATCAATTGCCGTATCACCAACATTCCCAGCAGGCGTATCAGCAACTACCGTTGTTATGGTTCGTAACGGCTCAAGTTTAGCATTCCATAAGGATGCATTCGCATTTGTTAATAGACCTCTTGCAATCCCACAAGGTGCTGTAAGAAGCGCGGTTGCATCTGCAGATGGTTTATCAGTTAGAGTTATTTTCGATTATGACATCGACTACAAGCAAGACGTCATTTCATTTGATATCCTATATGGTGTTAAAGAATTACGTACAGCGCTCGCTGTTAGATTAGTTGATGGCACATTGTCTTAATAGTTAATTAATTAAAACCGATAAGGGGTAGGGGTTAACACCCCGCCCCTTTTATTTTAATTTTATCCTTTTATTTTAATTTATGGAGGTTATTGTGAAAAAGTTATTGATCGTGTTATTTGTATTATTTTTAGGTGGTTGTATGCAGGTTGAAGCAGACCAACCACAACCACAAATTAGCGAAGATGAATATAGAGATTTAATTGAACGTATGAGTGAGTTAGAAGAAGAATTAGGCAATTTAAAACAAGACATCGCTGACGGTCAATATTGTTATATCTATGATTGTGATGGTGATGAGTGATGGCATACAACGAAAGCACACAATATGTGACTAAGAAAGATTATTTAGATTTTTCTGGCATTGATTTAGACTTAGAATTAAAAAAATCAAATTACGACAATCCAGGCAGAGCCGTTGAAATATTTATTAAGCGCGTTGAGAATTGGATGGATGATTTTTTACACACCAAATATTTTAACGACACATTCGATGACGCTGCATTTAAAAAAGCCGTCATGCACCAAATTGATTACATACGCAAAAATGGCGATTTAAGCATCCAAGCAGTATCACAAGGTAATAAGTTAGCAGGTAACGCTTATATGGTGTTAAAACGTGCAGGGATGTGTAATTCATGGCGTAGCGACGGTGATTATTACGATAATGAAACGGTGGTGTAAACCATGGCGATTGATTTAACACAAAATAGAGATAAATACCCTGACCGTTGCAAATATGTGAAAGGTACTTATGTCGACAAAATGGAATTAACGCAGGACGCCGTCATTCAAGGTATATTTTACTCGACAGACGAGGTAGCACAAACCGTAGAGGAAGTCGTGCAAGGCAACATTAAACGCAAGCAGTACACGATAACACTTGCAACGCCAGATATATTAAACGATTTAACAACGGATGATTATGTGTTATATATCGATGGGTATTTGTGGCGTGTCCGTAAATTAACCGTCGATGATAAGACGGAATCTAAGGAGTTTTCTAAACGCCCATCGGCTCGTAC
The DNA here is from genome assembly GCA_034005265.1 of Lentimicrobium sp. Lineage (GTDB taxonomy): Bacteria > Bacteroidota > Bacteroidia > Bacteroidales > Lentimicrobiaceae > Lentimicrobium. The sequence continues at coordinate 11,064 of JAVEVB010000052.1, read as the reverse complement.
TCTTATTGAGTTGTATCGGTAAATTATTTATTTTATTTGGAGGCGTATTATGCAAGATTTTTATTATGTGCTATTTACTACACTGCTCGCAAATTGCCCCGTCGATAGCCGTAACATGGTGCAAAATATCACATTAACGGATTATGGTGACCACTGGTTAATTAAAATATCAGGACCGCGCATGAGCTCGTCAGGTTTTTACGACTATGCTAAGAAAGTTAATGCACAAATATCGCCAACACAGAGCGGTCCTAATAAAGGCAAGGTTAATTATCAGTGGGTAGAGCGCACGATTAAGCAAGTATCTCACGTGTTTGGTAGGGAGGTTAAGTATGAGTTATCTTAATTATTTAAAAAGTATATTATCATGGGCAGAGATTACGAACGAGTTAAATTATCAATATGATGGCGACCAACCTATTATTATTATTAGAGAATTGCAAGGCAGCATTTTTGAAGGTAGTGTGGTGCAACCCGTTCAGTTAGAAATACAAACATCAGAGATGGAAGAAACAAGAACGTTATTAAATGCGTTCGTTTTAGCATATAACAACACGTCTTACACAGACGACCTTGATTATATTAAACAGTTTTATACAACACCGATGGTGATTGCTAATTTTGAGACGATAGGCAGCAACTACTCATCACGCCTATTAATAAGCGCGACACTCATTATATCTAAGAACGTATCGTCGATTAAACGTGTTTTGATTGATGGTGAAGAATATATTACATCGCAACGTAATTTAATTTATGCGACAGTTCCAGATAATCAAGCGACAAATATGGATGGCAAAATTAACACGACACAGGTTAGAAATGCTAATTTAAAATTCACGTGTTCGATGATATCACGTGCGGATACGCTGGGTAATAAAATTAGATTAATTCGTGAGGGTACCGTTGGTATTAATAATTCATTTACGATTAAATTGATTCATAGCGATAATGACTACGTAGAAACACACACGATGAAAATGATAAGCCATACAGTGAACGATAATAATGCTAATTTACCTGTGTTAACAGTTGAGTTTATTAAGTAGGTGATATGATGCAAGATGCAATCGAAATTAAAATAAATAAGCAAGAAACAGAGGGCATGCAACAACCGTCAGTGCCGAGCGTTAAGGATGATCCAGGTAAACCATCATTACAAGCACAAGCGGTTAATGCAGCTTTAATTAATACAGGAAAACAACTTGCCATGCAAGGTATTAAGGCGTATGGCGAGATATCAGGCGATTATGCAACGGTTAATATGATTGATGCAACGCTGGGAATTGGCGCAGATTTATTAACGCTATCGCTTGGACCTATTGGCGTGTTGGCTGTTGGTTCTAAATATACGTCACAAATTATTAACCAACAAGCATCGATATATAATAGCAACCAAGAAATAAACAGACAGCGCGAGCGTATGGGTATGATTATAACGAGAGGTAGCAGATACGGAGGCGATTAAGTGTGTCATTAACAATCAACGGCATCAGTTATGACTTAAAACCAGGGTATACAAAAACACGACTGCTAAATGAGACACTCGACAGCGGTCTTATGATGCTATCACAGGTTGAAGAATTAGCCATCGAGCCTATGGACGAGGTTGTATTAGATAGTAAATATTTTTACGTGGCTACGATAAAACGTCGTGTTGCATCGTTTGAGCCAGTTAAAACATATAATTACGAAATAGGGCTAATATCACCAACCATATACCTACAACGCGTTATACTGCCAAATAGGGGCATTACGCAACCTCTTACGGGCGATAAATGGACGATATATGATAAATTAAACCATTACCGCACAATTTATGTGCCACATTTAACATTTAGCAGTGCGTTAGTTACATTAACAAGTGGTGTGACGTGTCCTGAGATGCAGTGGACGCAACCGACGTTATATGAAGTATTTAACGACTTACTTGGCGTACTTGGTTGTGTTGTCACGATGACGAATTTCACAACGATATCATATTTAGACTTATCGATGCGTGGTAGTGAGATTGACGAGGCAACGTTAAACGATGATGAGTTAACACAGTCTATCGAAGAATACGCCGACGAGTTGGAAATAGACGCTAAAAATGCTGTATACCCTGAGCAAAATATCGAGACGTATGAACGGTTAGTTTTAAAAACAACGCAAGGTAGTTTATTAACGCTCGATAATGCTGAGTTGATTTTAAGCAAAGGTATATTTCAAGTTAACAAAGCCGTGTTAGATTACTATGACACGACGGGTGGTGGTAGCGCTGTATCACTCGATTTTACAGACTACGTTGTAGAGAAGAAGTTATATAACACATTTAGAAAATCATCATCACTTAGTATCATTCATGACAAAGACTACAAACGCAACGCCGTCTATTATGAAGAAGGCGAGCGCGTCATGGGTGGTTTTGGCTACAATGAAGATGGCGTGCTTGGGTTAGATTCAACACGCGCTATTATTAATATTATTTGTGATATCACAGGGCAATCAGTATTAGAGAGCGGATTTACAAACCAAAATAAAATATTTGAAATCGGTTTCCGTATTTGGTATATATCATCAGAAGATATTAAGTTCAGGGTTAAAAAAGATAGCATTGCAACGCCGAGCAACGCACTCATTAATAATCAAGAAACATCGCACGTTGATATCAGGGCGCTTGCTAAGAATAACCAAGACACCGTTAATCGTGTAGGTCATCCTAAACGCACGATATACGGTCGCTACGACGTTTTAAATGATATACCTGATATAGGTGACACGTTGGGCGATTATGTGCTTACAAGTCAAACAGTGCGTTATAACACGGATTATTACGAGTTTACAGGCGAGCTCACAAAATATTATGTGATGAAAAATATGTTTACAGCAATTAAAAACCGTAAACGATACACGCAGTATGAGAACGCATCGCAAGCCTTTTTATCAGAACATGTCACAAAATATATGGTGAAAGCAACGACAACAACAAACGAAAATTATGAGGTGTGGGAAACATACTTGATGAATTTTGGCAAAAGTAATAACCGCTTAAAATTTATCGTTGCAAATATTATTTACGATAATGACGTGCCAAAAGAGTTTTTAATGAATCACTCGGTGCATTGGTTAGGCAATAACGTTTTACGTGTTAACGTACGGATGGATGACAATTATTCTGCAGGCGTGAGAGTTGAGAAAAAAACAGTTTTCTTAGTCTCTGATAAATACTCAGTTGTTGATACACCCTATGTGGATGATCGTGGCGAGTTTGAGGCACTTGAATTATTGCTTTATAAAGAAAATGCTTTGCTAAGTTTAAATCCTAATTTTACATCATCAAACGAGACATGGCGAGATGCAGCAGTTGAGGCAGCGCGTTCATTTCCACTCATCGATGATAATTTAAATTTAATTGCTGACGACATCGTATTTGATACCAATTTATTATATCGGTATAAAGATAACCGCGAAATCACGTCAGAGACATTACAGTTTTATTTCAATCGAGATAGTCATGTATTTATCGGCGATTATTATTACAGACAAAACCCACTCCACTACTACGGAGATGTCGACATCACACTCTATGTGTGGGGGTCTACGACTGACACGTACGATATCAACGATTATAACACGGCAAAAGGTAGTATTGTTTCAGGTGTCGTGAGATATAAAAACAGCATACGGTCTAATTTATCACAGGCATCGTGGGAGGCATTAGGCTTGGTTTCGTGGTGTGTAGCAGATGGCGATGGCAACGTTTATTTTGCGGTAAATGGCGCATCACGTTACGTTTATTTAGTATCACAGTATACGAACGAGCCATACATCGTTGAAATTAACGATATCAGCATTAGTGGTATCATATCGCATGAAGCGACTATCGGTTCACACTATGATATAGACGACATTGAAATTGATGGTATAATATCGCATGACGCGGTAAAAGGCACTGACGCATATTTCGATGACATTGATATTGAGGGTGTTATATCAACTTACTTAGCAGCTGGCGATAGTGTGACAATTAACGATATTGAAATATCTGGCGTTATTAGCAGTGATTATACATACAACGCAGACCATTTCGCGATTATTGATATTCATATTAGCGGTGTCATAAGCCATGATGAGACATCATTCGCACCAGACGCATTTGAAATTAATGACATATCAGTTGTCGGTTTAATAAGCGCTTACTATGTATAACCAGAATTAAACCAAGCTGAGATTAATGACATATCGATTAGCGGCGTTATTAGTAGCACATTTGATGCATACGAGCCAGATAATTTAGAAATTAACGATATTGCAATTAGTGGTGTTATTAGTGAAGAAACAGTGTCAAGCGGACCTCTAAACGTTGAAATCAATGACGTCAATGTTATTGGCGTGATTGGTAAAGAACATATTGGAACCGAGTTACAATGGGTAAGCGGTGGTACGGTGCCAGTCGGTGCTAATGAATGCAACAGCACGGATGATGTAGGTAACACACGATGCACGAGCGTTTGTGTATTTGAAGAGTATGACAGTTATATCAGTTTAACGAACGATTCTAACTCGGTATCATGTGTGATTAACGACACAAGCAAAATAACATGCGTACGTCAAGGACCGACGCAGTGGTTATGTACGATTTATAAAGGCGTACAAGGTTACACAGATTGTGAGGTGTGCACATTAGTATGATTTTATTAAAGTTAAACGGTGAAAAAGTCATAGGGGTATACGTTGATATACCCCAGACTTACCAACCTAAAGAAAATGAATTTTTGATTGATGAATTACCACCAGTCACATTAAATGACGGCGAGACCGCTCAAATATGGCTAAAATGTGGTAAAATAGAATATGAAATAAGAAAAAGAAATGAGGTAAAATAACATGGCATTACACTTAGAAACAGCGGCAATAACAGAAGCGTTTAATAAACTATTATCAGCAGCGACTTATGGCACAACACCTTTGACGTTTGAATTATATGAGGATGGCAATGCAACACCAGTTGATAGTTTTACACGAACAAGTTCACAATTCTCACCAGCATCAGGAACATTATTTTATGATGATTTAACATCTAATCCGCTTGTATTTACGGTAGCACCAGGCGTTGCTGATGTTAATATGATAAAATTAAAAGGAAATTTCTTATCAGGTGGTGCACAATACGTATCACAGTGGGAATTATCGGCGACACCTACAGATTATAGACCAGACTTACCAAATGGTGGCACGTTGAAATTAGGACAGTACATTATGTCTGTCACAACTGAGTAGGAGGTAACATAACATGGCAAGCGGTACAGGTTCATATGGATCATATGCAAAATATCAATGGCTCGTCGGTTTGACAGGGCAAATGCTAAGAGCGGAATGTCTTAATACATCAGGTTCTGTTGTGATGAGTAATTTACCCACGATATCGTGGGTAGGTGGTGCAGCTGACGATGAGTTCATTGAGTTAAACGTCAGTGGTGGTGTAAAAGTATTTACAATATCACAAGCAGGAACGGTTAACGCTATTCGTTTTAAAGATGCAAGCGGAAATATTAAGGGTTATATTGACGTCGACCCTGTTGTTTATACCACACCTACGTATTACACGTTATCATCATTGACTTTATATTTTAATTAGCGAGGTGATAGCATGAAAATGGGAGGAAAAATAACCGTTAAATACACTGGTTATAAGTCAGACAAAGATGGAAAGCCAGTCAAGGAAGAGGGTAAGAAATAATGGCGATTAAACTTTATTATAATAAAACGACTTACCAACTCATCGGCATTGACGACAACTCAGAATCACTTGTTGTTGGTGATGATGGTGGCAAGGAGTTACAGTTTTATTTTGGTACAGGAGCAAGCGTTGGGGCGTTTGTGAACGATGCAACGATACCACTTAATTATTTAGGTCGTGCTGTTTTTAAACGAGCAGACGATGAATCATCAAATGAAATATATTTAACACCTGTCCTTGGCACTGGAGGAGGTTATTTTAAATTAATTTTAACAGGATGGTTTACTGATGTTGAGGGTAATTTAGAAATAACAACACGATTAAAGGTATCAGACGGTGCTGGTGGTTATGTTGTGGATGCTTTTAGCGTTGCTACATTACCTATTGAACCAGGTTTTGCACCAACTGACGACACCATAACCGATGCGCAATATGAAGCACTTCAAGACGCGGTCGATAGTATCATTGATGGCACGACAGACATTGCATATGATAATGCAACAAGCGGTTTAACAGCTGAAACTATTAAAGATGCAATTGACGAACTTGATGGTATAAAAGATGACATCCTCGATGGCACGCAAGAGTTCACAAAGGTTACATTGTCCGATGGTTTAGGCAACACCGAAGACATCACGTATGCAAGTAAGGTAGCGTTAGATGTTGAGGTCGCACGGTTAGAAACCGCCAACATGGTTAAGTCCATCGTCCGCACAGGCACTCATTTATTTACGCTCACATTCTATGATGGCACTACCTCAAACATTCTCACATTAGAGGAGTTAAAAGCATTTATTGGTGAGGCGACACAGTCATTAGCAGGCTTGATGTCAGCAACTGATAAAACCGAGTTAGACACGCTCGTTGCACTATTTGACAGCGACGCTGATGATGTTGTCAACACGATTGCTGAAATCTTGGCGATATTTGAAGATTACCCAGAGGGCGTTGATTTAGTCACGGCTTTGGCGGGCAAGGTGGATAAAACGACTACGATTGCAGGCGTAGATTTACAAAACAATATTACTAAAGAAGAACTTAAAATAGCATTAGATATTGATGACGCTGAAACTAATATCACAAACTTACAAAATAAAGACATTGAACATGAGAAAGACTTAATCGACCATGAACAACGCATAGACAGTATCGAAGCAATCACACGTAAGCAAGATAGCGATGTTGCAACGGTTGATGATGACGGACTTGGTATCGTGCATTTAGGAAAAGACGTTGCTGAAACTGCTGTAACTGTCAAGGTTGATGGGTTGTTGTTGGATAGTGCAAATAGATTTAATTTAGTTACAGGCACAGTTAACGGTATCACATACACAGTCAGCGGTAATCAAATTACATTAAGTGGTACGGCAAGTGCTGAAACTACTTTAACACTCGTTACTGGTTTAACGGCAACAAATAAAGTGTACGTTAATCAAGATTTTATTAGTGGCACTTCAACAGGCGTTATCACATTAAAGAACGGTGCAACCTCATTAAACGCAGTCTATGGTACTGATTATAGTGGCGTAGTAACTTTAGAGGGTACAACCATTACATTAGTGATTGCGAACGGTGCAGTGCTTACAAGTTTGATTTACAAGTTTAATATTAACCGTGTAACAGTTTTAATCTCAAACAAACAATACTCACCAATCTATAACACCACATTCGATTTAATGACTGATGAACAAATCAAAGCACAAATGGACTTATGGGTGCAAGATGGCACATTACCTAACGACATTATGTCAGTTGACATGGATAAGAAGATTACGGGTGTGGGGAAGAACTTGTTTGATTTATATGATAGAGATGTCTTGATTAATAGATTTATTGCTTCAAATGGTGCTATTGGTGAAAGTGCTACAAATAATGTTACTGGGTTTATAAAAGTTAAACCATTAACTGCTTACGTAAAGAATGACTTGAACACTGCATATTGGTTATTTTATGATATCAATAAAACTTTGATAAGCGTGTCAAGTTCAGCAACATTAACGGTAACCACACCATCAAATTGTTATTATTTAAGAACAGCAATAAGAAATAATACAAACTACCAACTCGAAGCAGGTTCAACCGCAACCGCATACGAACCATACCGTTCAACATCAATGTATTTAGACACAGGTGGAGAAGTGGGGTATTCGTTCGAGGGTACACGAGATAGCATAGAGTTTAGAAACGGTAAGGCATATTTCATTAACCGTATTAACGATACGCAAACTGGGTTAAGAACAACACCTATTGAAACGCCTATTTCAGTTATAGGCAACGTATTTTCTTACCCAAGAGGCACATTCTATATCGAGGACATGGTGCGTAGACATGGCGTGTATAACGCAGGTATCACGGTTGATAAACCGATTAAAACGCTTAACGAGATATACAGACTTAATGATGATGGCTCAAGCACTAAATTAGCGGTAAGTGGTGCGACAGTAGCAGGCAACGGCTTATCATTCACGCACAGTTCGTTATCTAACGGAGATTTCATATGGTTTGACTACTACTATCGAGGCACAAACATCAAAGGGCTTACAACGGTTAGATATTACGGTGATAAGATGATTGTAGCGGACAGTGTAACGGGAACGGTGTATAAGATTATATTCACAATAGCAAGCGGTGTCATCACCGTAGATAAGGTGGCGGTATAATGAACGACCAAGATAAAATTATATTAGATGACTTGGTAAAACAAGTAAAGAATGGCACACTCAAATTGGAGGACATCCCTTTGAAGTGGCGTGAGTTAGTACAAGCAAAGTTAGGTGAGGGGGCTTGACCGCCCTCCTCATCATGGTGGTTGTATCGTGGCTTTTCTGGGGATACGCCACAACGAAAAATAAGAAGGAGTGATGAAGATGATTGTAGAATTAAAAGAAAAATTAAAACCGAATACATTTTTATATTATGATGGTAAGCAACTTATTTCTGTATCGCGTGATGAGTTGTTAGGTGATGCGCTGAAACGCATTAATGATTTAGAAACATTTCAAGATTCACTCTTAAAACGGCAAAAAAATTTCGAAGATAAAATGAAATCTAAATTTAAGCGTTTCTTAAGCATATTTAGCGGAGGTAAATAATTTATGGATACAGAAGTTATTAAAAGTTTAATCGTTGCAGGTTTAGCTGGGTTTGTTGGCAGTGGCGCATTTTCTGCCATCGTTAGAGCTTCAATTAAAAAAATTATTCAAAAATTAGTCGGTACGGTAGGAGAATTAAAAGATGAGAACATCATCTCACAACAAAAACACGACGCTTTTGTCACATATATCAACAAGCGTGACGATAAACTCATCGAGAGAATCACCGACCTACTCCACAAAATACCAGATCCAACGCAACAAGCGTGGATGTATGATTATTTACGCTCTATACCTGAAAAAATTGATGCATTTTTAAATGAAGAGGCTGGTGATGATGAGTGAGAAAGAAATTAATCTCAGGCATCATCTTATACGGCATGTCAATTGTGCTACTCATCCTACCTATTATCATTTTGTTTATTATCCGTAGAGATGTCTATTTTGTTGATGGAAACGAAACGGATATCACATTTGGTGGTGTGCTTGGATTAGGTTATATGCTATTATTAGTATCAGGCGCATTTAAAGACATCGACAAGCGTTTTTCTTCATTAATAGGCATGTGTATCGCGCTTGGCGTTGTATGGTTTTTAGAGGCAATTATGAGTGATTTATTCTGGGTAATATTATGTGGTATCATCGGTTATATTTTATACATCACATTATCAACGTGGGGTAAGTACTATATTAATTACGCGCGAGGTTATAATAACGAACGCGCACGCATAGACGCGCGTAACGATTATGAGGAGATAGGAAATGTCTGAACCTAATAAAACAATGTCTAATATTTATACATCGACAAATGGTTTCCGCAAATTCATGGCGTCTGCATCTGGTGTGATTATTGGTTTAGTTGGTATCATCGCTGCTTTCTTCGCATCACTCATGGTGACTGAGGCTGACGGAAATATTAGCGCCGTTGATAAACTTACATCTGCATCATTTTGGATTGTGTGGGCTGTGGTGTTCTTCATCGTGTTATCAGTATGGACGACTAATTATAGAGCCACAAAAAAAGAAGCTAAAGAAGATGACAATTTTAAATCATCTCTCAAGCACTACTCAGAAAAGAAAAACGCCGTTATCGAACATGCTGATTTGCTACCACAATTTGCACAATATAAAAATAAAGAGATGCGCCATTTCTTAGAACGTATTGTCGTTGAATCAGCAGACCTGGTTTACACGAAATATAAAAACGGCGAGTATGATTTAAAATCACTTAGCGACTGGCAACGTCGCAGACTTAAAAATTTGCGTAAAATTAAAATACGTAACTTGTCTGGATACGACTTACTGCAGGAGCATCAATTCAGTAAAAAACTTACATACTCATTTTTACCACAAGATGAGAAAACCGCTGAGCGTGTAGGCATTGCTAAAACAGGTATCACCAGGGCAATTAATACATTTGCATTTATGTTTGTAGGCGGTTTTGTATTTGCTATGAGCGGATGGGTTGCTGGTTTAATTAACGCGTTCGGTGTGCTATCAGCTTGGATTGGCGCGATGGTTTCCGCTAACCAATATGTGGAATCTGTATTAAGGCAACGCATCATCGGTAAAGCTGATCTATTAACCGAGTTTGATGAGTGGGTTAAAAAACAATTAGTCGAAGAGCATAAAACATCATATATAAAAACAAATCCTATTAACGAAATATCACAATTAATAAGTACTCAGCAATGAGTGCTTTTTTTTATGTCATTTACACGGTTTGCAGGGTTTTAAGCGAATTTCATAAACTTTTCTATATAAATTTTTTATTCGCGAAGAGTTATAGCAAAATAGCATTAAACTATGCAAACCATGCAACAAAACTATGCAAAATTAAAAAAAAGTATAAAAAAAGTTAAAAAAACACTTGACACACAATTTATTAGTGGTAAAATTAGGGTGTAAATAAAAGAGGTGATGTTGAACGGTGTGCTTGGCTTACATCCCCCCCGTTAGGCAAGCATACCATTGAGCATTACACTAAAAATAAAGGAGATTAGAAAGATGGAATTACGTGTATGGTGGAATAGAAACGGTAGACAATCAACTTATGCGGTTAGTACAGTTGATGAAGCAAAAGCAAAGTTGAAATATTTAGCAAATGAAGATTTAAAGAATCGTTCAGTCATATGGAACGCTGGAGGTTTAGAAGTTTATGAAGATGGTGAATGGTCTGAATGGTACGGAGATGATGGAAGAGATATCAACGAAATTATGGATGATGAGGATGAGTTAAACGATTAAACC
>JAVEVB010000114.1:0-5582 GCA_034005265.1 Lentimicrobium sp. | reverse complement strand
AAATTCAGGGTAATTCAGGACCAAACCTATGAGAGCGACTTCGACAGGGAAATAAAAGACCTGAAACCATGATATACTGGCTGGTGTAAGCAACTGAACAGGGCAATAACTCAAAAAAGTATGCAGCTTAAATTCCATTCCGGGGACAGACTTGTTTCATTGGCAACTCTTTTATTCAATTCAGCGCGCATATAAGTCTGAATAAAAACCATTCGCTAAATTTACCTCTGTTAACAAATACATATTATGTCAGATAACTTCCCCCTCAACGCCCTCAAAGGCCGCCTGGCAGAGCACCTGGTGCAGGATTTGTTTGCGCAGAATGGCTACAATGTTTTCAACTATGGTCTGGAGAGGACCCATCCTTTCCTGAGCAAGGAACTACGGAACAACTACCATACCACCAGCAAGGCCCTGCGTTTTATGCCTGATTTTGTGGTGCAGAGCGCACAAACCGGAGATCTGTTCTACATGGAAGTCAAATTCAGGGCCAACGGTTGCTTCGGTTTTGAGGATAAATACAAGGACTTCCCATACAAAAACGCCTGGTTTGTGATTGTATCGCCGGAGAAGATACAGTGCATGCATTACAAGCGGCTGGCGGCGGGGTTCACCATTACTGCCGGAACCAACTACTCCCTTGGCAGGGTGCGTTCATTTCACCTGAGTAAGGAATCCATAGCGGAATACGAGGGTTATGCAAGGCAGGTGTTTGCGGGATTCAGAAGTGAATAATAGACTTTGTACAAACGCACAGATGAAATACGAAAAGAATGGGCAGTGCAAAAAGTAAAAATAAGAAACGCCCCTTGCGGAGCGTCGGACCGGGGATGCTATCCCTGGCGATGTTATAAGTGCAAATATACAAAAAACAAACCACATTGCAAGATAAATGGACAAAAAAGAACGCATCATAGTCTATATTGATGGATTTAACCTTTATTTCGGCATGAAGCAAGCGGGCTTTGATAATTTTAAATGGTTAAACATCAGGGCTTTGTCCGAAAGTTTGTTAAAGCCAGAGCAGGAAATAGTTGGAATAAAGTACTTTACAAGCCGGGTAAGTAATAATCCTGACAAGCAAAAACGGCAATCGACCTATATTGAAGCATTGGAAACCGTTGGCATTAAAATTTATTACGGACACTATCAGCGTGATGCTATCGAGTGCAGGAGATGCAATAATGTCCGGGCTAATTACAACGAAAAGATGACCGATGTCAATATAGCAACCCAAATGCTGGTGGATGCTTATCAGGATAATTATGACATGGCAATGCTTTTATCAGGAGATAGTGATCTCGTTCCGCCAATTAAAGCAATCCATGACATTTTTAAACTAAAACGGGTGTTTGTAGCTTTCCCGCCAAAGCGATATAATAATTCTGTCGCTTTCGTAGCAAAAGGCTCTATGATAATTGGCAGAAAGAAACTAATGGACCACCAGTTCCCTCAGGAAGTGATTAAACCCGATGGATTTGTACTCGTTAAACCTGTTAATTGGAATTATTAAATATTGAAGCCAATGGCCGAACCCAAATTCAAAGATCACAGTTGTCCGGCACAAGTAAAAAAATCACGTTTTAATTATGTTATAGGTTCATGATTGTATGAACTTTGATTTCTCCTATTCTCCTCCAGTTTTGTAGTTTTTGGCCAACCAATTCAATATCTCCTGAAACAAACTGATTGTTGAGCTGTAAATTATCTTTATCTGCTTCTTAATAACAACCTTAGTCCGGTTGTCCGGAATATAAAGGCCATTCTTAAGCACCATTTGAATGTAAATATACCCGAATACTTCTGATTAAGGTAGCTGATTTACATCTGAAAGTATGATTTGCCCGGATCTATGCTCTGGCTGGGAATGCTCCGTCATACCTGATAATCCTGGCATTGAACCGGATACCTCCTGTTTTGAGCTACATCTGGCAAAAGCACAAAACAACAAAATTTTCAAGAGATCTTTTGTTTTGTACTTTTTTACAGACCGGTCAGCGCTATAATGATTGGTTACCCTGGGAAAAATTTATCATCAATTAATGAAATCAGCTGCCCGAAAACCGGGGTACCGGAAAAATGTATACTTTTATCCGTGTAGTATTAAGTTTGGCGACTCAACACTACTTATTAAAGGATTGGTTAGTTTTAATAAAACTTTCTGACTCTTCCTTTTTATCGGACAAAAGTGAACCTGAATTATATGTCAAACCGCAGAACTGAATTAAAGGAACAGCTAAGTGCGCTGCCTAAAAACGAATTGGTTGGTATAATAGTTAAGTTAGCGGCTAAAAAAGCAAATTACGACTTTCTGCTTGCCAATTATCTTGATAAGGATAGCGGTGAAAAAGACTTGTATGAAGAAGCCAAACGTGATCTGGACAGCCTGTTCATCAAAAGATACAAGGGTTTCTCCGAAGAACTTCAACTTGCCAATATGCTGAGCGCCTGTGTTAAAAGGATTAATGAATTTACAGCAGTTTCAAAAAATAAGAAGCTTGAGGCCGACTTGCTGCTTTATGTTCTGGATGTCCCTTTCTCGCTTCCATCCATAATGTTTGGAACTTGTTTTTCTCAATACGACTATAGAGTCGGTTTGCTGGTCAGGAGGTTGATCAACCTTGTCGTTAAAAAACTGCACCCGGATTACCTGATTGAATATAAGGACAAACTGAACGGGTATCTTACCATCTTGCACCGCACATCTGAATTTCATGACTTTATTTATAAATTACCCCAAAAGATCGATTGAAACGGAACACTCAAAGCCTGACAAAAAACAGCGTGCTGCATCCTTCGCACGGATTTCTGAATACATCGCCGTATAACTTTCCAACCCGTGGAATGATTAATTTTTCGATAATTGAGTACAAGATACTCCCTGACATTCATAATTTTAATCCCGAATTCAAATAACCCCCCAAACCTCTAACAAATGATGAATATACCTCTTCAGGAATTCGAACAATACATTGATGAAACTATTTTAAATCGCGGTTATAAGTATTTTAAGAAGGGTCTTGTTGCCGAGCCCGAACAAATAGCTCATGGGGAATACGAAGCAATTGTGGAGGGTACTGATGATTACACGGTTCGCATCAGAATTGAAAATGATACAATCACTGAGTATAGTTGCACCTGTCCTTACGATATGGGACCTGTATGCAAACATGTGGCAGCGGTTATTTTTGAACTTCAGCAGAATGAGTTAAGCCTTGTAAAGAAAGCAAAGAAGAGCAGTCCTGTGGCTAAAACTGTGGCAAAAAAGAAAACCATTGCTGAACAGGTAGATGAGATCCTTGAACACCTGACGCATGATGATATTAAAGATTTCCTTCGGGGACAATGTGACCGTGACAGCAAATTCCGTCAGTTGTTTCTGGCTGGTTATGCCCACCTGGTGATGCCGGAGACTAAGGCATTGTATGTAAAACAGGTGAAAGCCATACTTAGATCATCGTGCGACAGGCATGGTTTTATTGATTACTCGAGTGCGCACGCAGTTGGAATTGCCATTGATGAGTACATTCAATCGGCCGGTAAACATCTTGAAAAAGCCAACTACAAATCTGCCATGCTCATTGCCATTGCTGTAATTGAAGAGATGACAGGGGCACTTCAGTATGCCGACGATAGCAATGGGGATGTTGGAGGGAGCATTTATTCCGCGATTGAGATCCTGTATTCGGTTGCAAATGCGCAGGTTTCAGAAAAGTTGCGCGTTGAGTTGCTGAACTATTGCTTGACAGCGTACTCAAAAGGCTTGTATAAAGAATGGGACTGGCATTTTACAATGCTCGACCTTGCCTCCAGACTGGTTAACAACACTTCCGAAGCAAAGCAGATTCACCAACAGTTAGACTCTATAAAATCATCAGGCAAAAGCTGGGATTGGGAATTTACGAACGCCCAGCAGATCAGGGCTTTACTAATCAGAAGAACGGAAGGAGAAGAGAAAGCAACACAGTATCTCGAGCAAAATTTATCAAATGCTGAGTTCAGGAAGGAAGTAATCGAAAAGGCAATTTCGGCAAAGGACTACAGAAAAGCCATGGCCCTGGCCGAAGAAGGGATAAAGCTAAACAGTAAAGAAAGTCCGGGCCTGCTCGACTATTGGTGTGATTATTTACTGCAGATTGCACAGCTTCAAAACGACAGGGAGAACATCCTGAAATATGCGCGTATTCAGCTTATTTCTGCTAACCGCGATAAAAAACCATATTTTGACATTCTTAGAAAACATATTGAACCCCACCAATGGGAGGCAACACTGAAGATGATTATTCAGGACATTCTCTCTAAAAACAGGTGGAATGGCAAACCATTGGTAGCAATGATCTACATCTGGGAGGAAAATTGGAATGAGCTTCTGCAGATTGTTAAAAGTGACATAAGTCTCAATACCCTTGATACTTATGAGAAATATCTTGTCAAGGATTTTTCTGATGAGATTTCGGACATGTATCAGAAGGCTGTTTTAGAATATTTAGAAAAGAATGTTAGCAGGGATCATTATCAGATAGCTTGTCGCTACATTCGTAGAATGATAAAAATGGGTGCACGTGAAAAGGCAGATTATGTGGTTCAGATGCTAAGGAAATTATATCCTCAGCGAAGGGCACTCATGGAAGAGTTGAAAAAGGTTTGAAATCGGAAATGTTAGCGTAACAATGAATAGCGACACAATACAAATGGTTTGGGAAAACTTGCCATTTTCTGAGCAGGGAGCTACGGAACAACTACCATACCACCAGTAAAGCCCTGCGGTTTATGCCTGATTTTGTGGTGCAGAGCGCACAAACCGGAGATCTCTTTTACCTTGAAGTGTAGTTCAGGGTAATAAACAGTCACACAGAACTCACCGGGGTTTCACTGTGAAGATTAGTTAACTCATTGTACCTCTGTGAAACAAATAATTACACAGAGCACACAGAGGTTTCGCGGAGCATCACAGAGAAGATTTAAATCTCTGTGGCCCCTTTAATTAAAAACATTCGTGATTACGCTACGGATTACAAGGTTCATTCTTTAACTCCTGCACATCTAATAATGAATTACCAGGTAGGACTGCAGAAGAGGTAACAATTTATGACAACTATTGTATTAATCAGTTGTTTATATCATTACCTTTGTTGATCAAACGGCCGGCACACCGGCCATTTAGAATTTATTAATTTTTATGGGTGAAAAGCTGAAGCTTGCCGGGAATTGGTCTTCCGGCAGGAATAAAATAACGGTCAATCTTTCTGTTATTCTTTTTAAGGAAGAGGGAACAGTGATAGTATTTTGTCCCGCACTGGATATATATGGCTACGGAATGAATGAGGAGGAAGCGAAAAACTCATTTGATACCGCTTTAGACGAGTATTTCAGATATACCATCAATAAAAATACCTTACATGACGATTTGACAAGCAGAGGATGGAAGGTGCATGGTTCAAAAACCAAAAAGAGCCGGCTGGATCCACCCACCATGTTAGAATTACTTAATTCAAATGCAGACTTCGGTGATATTTTTAATACACACGAGTTTCAAAAATTAAACCGTATGGTAGAAATACCCTGCTGATGTCCAATCCGCT
>JAVEVB010000051.1:0-27176 GCA_034005265.1 Lentimicrobium sp. | reverse complement strand
CAACCATGGTTGAAACCGTTGTTGAATAATCTGAAATCTACCAGAAATAAAAAAGAAGGGGTAGCAATACCCCTTTTTTTTGTGCCCTGATTTTCTTATTAAGTTGCATAATTATTTGAATAACAGGTGAATATATACAGGCCATTATAAATATAAGGTATCATTCCCGTAACTGTTGATCCCCGGAAATAATAGTAGAAACACGCCGAATTCTTTCTTACCTTTGATTCGCTGCATTGGTAGCCTTTTTTTATTCCCAACCACAAAGAATTTAATGGATAATTTACCCGAAAATACAGAAGCTGTCAGCTTCCATGATTTTGAATTTGCTGGCCCCGTTATGGAAGGCCTCGATGCTATTGGTTTTGAAACGCCAACACCTATACAAAAACAGATCATTCCCCTCATTATGCAGGGAAAAGATGTTATTGGCTGCGCCCAAACTGGAACAGGTAAAACAGCTGCTTATTTGCTTCCGGTTTTACATCGGATCATCAACAATCCTGTTAAAGGGGTGAATACCATTATTATTTCCCCTACGCGTGAGCTGGCCATACAAATTGCTCAGCAATTGGAAGGATTGAGCTATTTTTTGAGCATCAGTTCAATGGCTGTTTACGGGGGTACCGATGGCATGGAATGGGAGCAGCAGAAGCGGGCGTTGAGTCAGGGTGTTGATGTGGTGGTGGCTACGCCGGGCAAACTTATTTCATTCCTGAATATGGATATTATCCCTGTTTCGGAATTACAACACCTGATATTGGATGAAGCAGACCGTATGTTGGACATGGGCTTTGTGGATGATATCATGAAAATTATCAGTTATCTGCCTGCCAAAAGGTCAACTTTTCTCTTTTCAGCAACCATGCCTTCACGGATACGTGATTTGAGCCGTAAGATTCTGAATAATCCGGTTGAGGTGAATATAGGCTTATCAAAGCCGGCAACAGGCATTTTACAAGCTGCCTATTTAACTTATGATAACCAGAAATTGCAAACGCTTATCCAGTTGATCGAGGGCAAGGATTTGCCAAGCATTCTCATCTTTGCATCTACCAAAAGCAAGGTAAAATCCATTGCCAGGGAGTTGATTTCTGCTAAGTTTCAGGTTGCTGATATCCATTCTGATTTAGAACAGAGCGATAGGGAAAAGGTATTGCTGCGTTTCCGCAACCGGGCCTTACAGATGTTGGTTGCTACTGATGTACTTTCCCGAGGTATTGATATTGAAAATATTAGTCTGGTGGTCAATTACGATGTACCTCATGATGCAGAAGATTATGTGCACCGTGTTGGCCGTACCGCTCGCGCAGAGCAATCGGGAATTGCCATAACATTTGTGAATGAAACAGATATGTTCAGGTTCTCGAAAATTGAAAAACTTATTGAAAGCCAGATTATTAAGCTTCAGCCACCATCTGAACTGGGACCTGGGCCTGAATATAACCCCAAGCCTACCAGTCCTACGCATTATCGAAAGAAATTTACCAGAAAAAAATAAATATATCTTGTTTTCGTATGGATCTTGATCTTAAGGATAAGCTTTTTGTTGTTCTTGGAGCTTCTTCTGGTTTCGGAAAAGCTATTTCAGAGCGTTTAATACAAGAAAATGCACAGGTAATTGCTGTTGCGCGGCGTGCCGATTTGCTGAGATGCCAAACCAAACCTGACTGTGAACGCTATATTGCAATGCAGGCTGATGTTGTTTCGGAGGGTTTTATTGACAATTTGGTGAAGCAGCTTGATGGGAAAACGTTGCATGGTATTGTCCTGAATGCAGGAGGTCCGCCTGCAGGTGGTTTTATGGAAATTAAACCGGAACAATGGATGGATGCATTTCATCAGGTATTTTTCTGGAAAGTTAAACTACTGCAGCAATTGATACCCATATTTTCTGCAGTTGGCTATGGAAGAATTGTGCTGATAGAGAGCGTGTCTGTTAAACAACCGGTGAAGCAACTTGTGCTGAGTAATGCATTCAGAGCTGCTGTCGCTGGTATGGTGCGTACACTTGCTGATGAAGTGGCCGGAAATGGGATTACCATTAATATTATGGCACCTGGCTATCATGAAACTGATGCCATGAAACGCCTTTTCGTTAAAAAGTCAGAAACCCTTGGAATTGGCCTTGAGGAAGCCCGAGAATTATTCGCCGGGGAAACCGGCACCGGTAGTATGGGTAATCCCGATCATTTTGCAGAACTTGCTGCCTGGCTGCTTTCTCCATCTTCAGGTTACATCACCGGTCAGGTTATTTCGGTTTCGGGAAACCTGGTAAAAGGAATAATGGGGTAAAATAGTCGTTAGTTAATTAGTCTTTAGTCATTTAGTCTTTAGTCTTTAGTGGTTCACTCAGTCGCTTAAGTCGCCCCTTCGCTTAAGTCGAGTCAGTACCGGTTTTATAATAAAATACATCAGCAGTGAAATTGGGAACATTATGAGTAGCCACACAAGTACAGCTGTTCCCATTAGTAAAAGCAGGTTACTGGAGGCTTCAAGCCAGTTTTTGCCGGTAAGTTGTTCGGTAATTTCAGTAATTTTTGAAAAGAATGCTCGTCCCGTTATTCGTGAGGCAATGTTATAGAAAGGCACGAATAAGAGTAATTGAAGTGGAAATGCCAGGTAATTTACCAGTTGAATGAGCCCAAGGTTCATCCTAAATCCCAATGATAATGCAGTACACAGTAGGGTAGAGGTTCCTGGTATCGGTATGGTGCCAATGAGCAACCCTGATGCAATGGTTTTGCTCATTGTCTCAGGGGTAAGGCCCTGGCGTAGAAATGTAATGAGCGGATGGGTGATTTTTCTTTTAAAGATGCTCTTTGAGTCGTTTTTCATACATCCATTGAAGGGTCTATCTCTGTGGCATATTTATATATGCCCCCATCAAGGATATATAATTCCTTGATTTTGAGCTTGTCTTTCAGGTAGATATAGACTTGTTCACTTTTTATACCATATAGGCAGTAGATTACTGTCTTGATGTTACTGTTTATCAGATCGAGTTTGTAAGGTAAGTCAAGCTGGGGAATAGAAACTGCGCCTGAAAGGTGACAACGTTCAAATTTATCTTCAACCCGGGTGTCGATTAGTTGAAAATCTTCTTTGGAATCCATCATCGCCTTTAGTTCGGCGGGTGTGATAAATTTCATAATTACCCTTGTTTTTCTTTTGCCATGGATTCTATTTTATCAGACTCATAAATATGAACCCCGGAATCCTGAAATGCGGCATATTGCATTGCACTGGCAACATCAGCTGCATGAATGGGACGGTATTTACGCATTTTTCCCACCATAAGTGGAGTGGAAAGTTTTGCAAATACTTTACCAATATCTTCCAGAAAGCGACCCTCACTCCTTATGCCGAGTAGCATTGATGGTCGCATAATAGCAATGCTGTTAAATTGAAATGTTTTGATGGATTGCTCCATCAATCCTTTGGTGCTAAGATAAAAGTTGCCTGATTGTTGGTTCGCACCAATAGATGAAACAACAATAAAGGATTCAGCTTTTTGCCTGGAAGCGTATTGCGCAATTCTCTCCACCAGGTCATGATCAACTTTAAAAAAGGCGTCCTTGCTCCCTGCTTTGGCACGGGTGGTCCCAATGCAACAAAAAACATGATTTCCGCTGATTTTCGGATCAATTGTTGAAAAATCAGATGGATTGAAAATGATTTGTTCGACCGCTGGATGTAGCGTTGATATTTTTTTTCTGACGAAGACAATCACCTTATTATATCGTGTGTCGTTGGCCAATTGTTCGGTCAGGAATTTTCCGATTAAACCACTTGCCCCAAAAATGAGGGCTGTTTTTGAACTTTTACTATTCATATTAATTCTTTATTTATGATCTCATTTTTCCTCTTTTCAGTGAAAAGAATACCCCAACAACAGATAATAACGCAAAAACCAGAAAAGTTACCTTAATACTTGCCAGCAGTCCACTGGTATTGCTTATTTCTTTCCCGGTTTGTCCCATAATCAGTGCAAAGATCATCATACTGATTCCCATACTCATGGTTTGTCCGGTCAACCGCATGGTCCCTAATACCGATGAAGCCACGCCATATTCATTTTGTTTTACAGAGCTCATTACAGCATTGGTGTTTGGCGACGAAAACAAGGCAAAGCCCAGTCCCAGTAAAATAAGCATTGAAACAATAAACCATTTTCCATCACTGCTGTCAAGTGTGGCAAAAGCAAAAAGTCCGATAACTGTAATTCCCATGCCAATAGATGCAACGATTTGAGGCTCAATCTTATCACTCAATTTGCCTGCCAGTGGCGATAAAATCGTCATGGCAATGGGTTGGGCCATGATGATGAGGCCGGCCTCGCTGGGCGATAGTTTAAGTACTTGCTGCAGATAGAGGCTTAGCAGGAATACTAAAGCAAAGGTAGCGCTGTAATTGATAAATGCAGCAATATTTGAAAAAATAAAAATCTGATTGCTTTTGAATTTTCTTACGTCAATCAAGGGGTTATATATTCTGGCTTCGTAAAGGAAAAATAAAGTAAAACCTGCCAGTCCTATAGCCAGTAACATGATTCCATGCAGGGTAGCAATGGAAGGAAAGCTATAAACAATAAGTGAGAGGCTCACGCCATAAATTAAACTTCCTTTGATATCGAACTTTTGCCGGATGCTGTCAGGCTTTTCTTTTTTAAGAAACCTGAATGAAATGGGGATAGTAATAAGGCTGAGGACAGCCGTGAAAATAAATATACTCCGCCATCCCGAATACATGGTTAAAAAACCACCAAAGGTTGGGCCAAGGCTTAGTCCCAGATACACTGCTGCCACATTTATCCCCAATACTTTGCCACGCTCTTCTTTATTAAATGTTGAAGTCAGGATAGCAATAGCCGTGGAATATATAAGGGCGCCGCCAATGCCATTTAAAACCCTTGAAGTGAGTAAAAGCAATGGAGAACCGGCTATGGCAGATAAGATAGATGCGGTAAAGAAGACAAAAATTCCTCCAATAAAAAGTTTTTTCCGGCCATACAGGTCCGACAATCTGCCGAAAGGGAGTAGGAATATAGCGGCAGCCAGCAGATATGCATTGGAGACCCAACCCAGTTGTATGGTGTTCATAGAGAGATCTACGCCTATTGCGGGAAGTGCTATATTAATGGCTGAACCCATAAAGGGCGTGAGAAACGAGCTGAGTGTAGTTACAAAGAGTATGGCTGATCTGGGCTTCATCCAAAATATTTTTTACAAATGTATTGTAAATTGCGGATGTGTACACCGGTGATTTTTTTTACAGATGTTCAACTTTTCGACAATAGGATGGTTAAATAGTTAAGGGATTGGCATTTCTAGGATTTGAGTATAACTTCAAAAAAAATATTCTATGTCATACTATTTTTCAAAAATCACTTCGCTTTCATTTGATGAAGCCATTGAAAGAGTCACAATATTGCTTAAAGAGCAGGGTTTTGGAATCATCACTCAGATTGATGTTACTGATACTTTTAAAAAGAAATTGGATGTTGATTTCAGGAATTACCGTATACTTGGTGCCTGCAATCCAACCTTTGCACATGAGGTATTGGTTAAGGACCCCCAGATTGGTCTGCTCTTGCCTTGCAATGTAGTGGTTCAGGAGTTGGAAAATGGAAAGGTTAATGTTTCAGCCATCAATGCCAAAGTAAATATGGAAATTACCCATAGCAAAGGCGTTGAGGAAGTTGCCTGTAAAGTGACTGAAATACTTGAAAAGGTAATTCAACAGTTATAAATTCCCTTTTGTGGCCTTATTATGATTTAAATGCCTGGTATTCAGGCATTAATATCAGTGCGTATATCCGAAAAGTTTCCTGGTTTTTATGGTTTCTGCTACGTATTGTGGTACAAGATCTTCCCAGCTAAGGTCTGATGCCTGTATTTTGTCCAATACCATAGGTGAAAAGATATTGATGTACTTTTCATTGATGTCTTCAATTTCCAGTATGTCGCGTGAAGTTTTCAGGTAGTTATAGAGGTGAATTGTTTTATTGTTGAAGGGAATGTCGCCGGATCGTTTAAGATTATTTGTTTCCGGATCAAGTCCCGGATAAACATACATTTTCATGTTCTTAGGAAAAAGTTTTCCGAAGGCTTCCAAAATGCCTCCCTTCAGGTCTTCATAATACTTTTGGTCAAAAATTTTCGCGAAAGTATCTGCTCCAACCACCAACCGCAATTTGTTGATTCTGAACCCGGAGAAATAGTCTACCATTTTATAGAATTCCCTGAAATTGGATACCATAACGTTTTGTCCCATGCCGTTGAGTAAGTCAACACGGTCCAGAAAATCACGTTCGTCAATGTCTGATTCGTCAGGTGCCATCAGGTTATCAATTGTAATTTCGCAAAACGACAGGGTGTTTGATTTATCGTAATCTTCATCACGTTTAAAAAGTGCATAGCTTGATTTTAAGATATCAAATCCGGCGTAGGTAATGGGCCTGAAACTTCCTCGAAAAGCGAGGACATTCATTTTATAGAGCATATCAGCAGGTTCCTGCACATTCCCTTGCCTGTCAAACATTATGGCATTGGTCATGCGGTTTTTAACCAACTGCACTGCCAGCAGGCGATTGTCGACATACGACAATTGAGGCCCTTTCATCCTGATCATGGTAATTTCCATTCGATCCGTGGATAAATTGTCGAGCAATGATTGAATGAAAATGTTTGGTCTGTCGTGGTGATATAAACAGGCATAAAGCAAATTCACGCCGGCAATTCCCAGTGTATTTTGTTGTAATATGTTGTCTTTCTCATTTAATCCAACATGTATAATAACTTCATTGGGATCTGTATCGGGTTCTAACTGAAAGCGGCAGCCTATCCAGCCATGACTTATGTTGTCCTTTCGGTAATTTATAGTGGACACGGTATCGGCATAGACAAAGAAGCGTGTGGGGCTTTCCCTTTTATCTCCGAGCATATTGACCAGTTGGCCATACTCGCAATCGAGCATTTCTTCAAGACGCTGGCAAGAAACATAACGTTTGCTGGCCAGGTTGTTACTGTAAAGAATATCGCTGTATTGTTTGTCGTAGGCCGATATGGTTTTGGCAATGGTTCCCGAAGCTCCGCCAGCCTGAAAGAAATTTCGGGAAACCTCCTGTCCGCCACCAATTTCGGCAAAAACGCCATAAGTGGATTGGTCAAGGTTAATGGTGAGTGCTTTAAGGCTGGTTGACAGAATTTGTCGTTCCATAAATGTTGTAACAATTAGAATTCAAGGCTTAATGAAAGGTTAAAGGTACGGCCATTTGTCCAGAACCCCCTGAAAGTTTCCAGGTTATGTTCCGGCCCGTCTTCTCCACGGGTAATTGATTCCGTATCAAAAAGATTATAACAACTAAGAGCGGCAATGGTTTTTACATCAGCTACAGTAAATTTGTATTGTAGATGCAGGTCAGTAACTGAATAGTCTGGAATACGAAAAGGCTGAAGTCGGTCGAGGGGATTGTTTCTCCCCGCCGGATCAAAATTTGCGTAAAGTTGTCCAAAATAAAGCCAGTTAAGCTTTAAGTTCCAATCTTTCAGAAAACTGGCATCGCCGTATATACCAAACTGAAGCTGGGGGGCGTCTCCGACCCTTAGGCCTTTGGCATAAACTTCAGTATAATCTATAAGTGTCTGATTGTTATCATACAATGCGACTTTTACATCATTGTTCCATCGCCAGTCACCTAAGGAAAAAATACTTCCCAATAAAATGTCATGATTTAAGCGAACTGTGCCTTCAATTTCAATGCCTTTATGTATTGCATCTAGTCCCCTGATTAAAGCCCTGGTTTGTGAGTTGTCTTCCAGTTGAATGTTTTCACGGCTGAGTATTGATTTGTCCAGCCAAAGTGTATAATAAGCATTTGCGTTGATACTGAATGTGTTGTTTTTGAAATTGTATCCTGCTTCAATGGATCTAATGGTTTCGTTTTTTAAGTTTTGTACCACCGCATTGCTAAAGTTTGCATAAACAAATTTGAAATAGGGGGCTTTGTTATAATATCCGGCGTTAAAATAAATGTTTTGTTTGTCGCTTAATAGGTAGTTCATGCCTGTTTTTAAATCAAATCCTGCTTTGCTTATCTTTTTGCTGTTGATGTCGTTTACATAATTCATGCGATCTGCACGTTGGTACCATGTATAAGTGTATGTGGAGGCCAGAAAAGTATTTATTTTGCCGTAGGAATATTCTGCCTGAGCGAAATAGCTTGCAATGTCCACCCTTGCATCCTGATCTACATTTATGATATCACCCGTTGATTTTATTTGTTGCCTTCCAGCTATCCCGGCTATGGTCCATGCATATTTGTCAACCCAGAAATTTCCACCCAGAAGATCATCGATTTCTTCATGAAGGTTTGATGTGAAATACCGAAAGTGTAAGCCGGTAATTAATTTTAATTTACTGTTTATATTGTAGTTGAGTGTTGAAAGTCCACCGTACCAAAGGTGGTTTGCTATATAATTCGTTTGGATTATTTTTGAAAATCCCTCAACATATTCACCGGTTTCCAATTGTAAAGAATCCGTGTTATTTACGTTTTGTTGGTATATTGCATCCCAATCGATCTGGTTGTTTTTTCTGAATGTATTGGCATCAGGGCTCATTATGGATTGTGAAAATTTCCCACCTCCATTGCCAAAAGAAAGATAGCCGCTACTGGCAATGAAAAATTTGGGATTTATATTCCAGTAATGGTGAATGGATAATTGGGGCTTGTGGTAAAAGTTCTCAGAGAGGCTATTGATTTCACCGTTAAACATTCCCCAGTTGGGGTTGTATTTATTGCCGAACATTTGGTATTGTTCCTGTGTCAGTCCATAGGTGCGTTGACCGTGGCGTTCGGGTGCTCCCAATCCGGTAAACACTACCAGGTGTCTGGAATTTATTTGTTTACTGAGGGAAATGAACCACGCCCAGGCATCAACAGCAGTGGCATCAATGTATCCGGGGCCACTGGTACGTGATCCTAAAAAGGTGATGGCCAGTCCATTTTCATTTAAACCGGTTGAAAGGGTAAGGGAAGTTTTCTGGTTCCCATAATCAGTGAATGAATGGCGCAAAACCCCGCCTTTTTGGGCTTCGGTAGTTTTAGTGATGATGTTTATGGTGCCGCCAACGGAATTTACAGCTACCTTTGAGGCTCCCAATCCTTTCTGCACCTGAATGGCTTGCGTGGCATCGCTCAGCCCTGCCCAGTTTGACCAATATACAAGGCCATTTTCCACACTGCTAACCGGTATTCCATTGAGTAAGAGTCCCAGATTTTCCTGCTGAAAACCCCTGATGCTGATGCGTGCATCTCCTGTTCCTCCACCCAGTTTTGTGGCATAAACACCAGGAACCATTTTCATAATCTCTGGATATTCTGAGCTACCCATTTCTCGTTCAATCGTAACCCTCGAAATATTATTTATGGCAATGGGTGTTTCACGGTCTTTGATGTATGATGAAATAATGTTGACTTCGTTCAGCCCGACCTGCGAGGACTCAAGTTTTAATTCCAGGAAAACAGGCTTATTTTTATGGTTTATTTTTGCAATTTTATCCTGATATGCAATGTGGCTAATTTCCAGAATGGAGTCTTTGTATGACTGAACAATGGAAAAATTACCCATTTCGTCTGAAGTAGTTCCATTGCTTTGGTTTTTCCACTGAATGGAAGCACTTTCAATCGGCAAAGATGTAATATGATCGATTATTTTTCCACTTATTGTTTGCTGAGCATTTACCCCAAAAGTAATTCCTGTAAAAGTAAGGATGGTAATGAAGCGGGTAATTAGTTGTTTCATTGTGTACTGCAAGTTGAATTCGTAAATATTCAAACAGAGAATTGAATACTCCCGGGCAGAAAACACAACGGTGGCGATCCACAATACGTGGACGCACCTCATGATCATTCTTCTTCCATCCTGACTTTACAGTCGGTACCGGAGTTTCACCGGTTCAGTCAAATGTGCCTTTCAGCCATTCAAGTCGCGGACTATACCGCCGATCGGGAATTTCACCCTGCCCTGAAGAATTTGTTATTAATTGTCTGCAAAAGTATCAATATTTTTATTAAGTAGAAATTGCTGTCTGAAATAATCAACAACAGTTTTGTTGGAGACTCTCTTGCTGAGGTTCAGTTTTATTATTTTCTTATGGTATATTATATGCAGAATAATAAACTTTATAGTGATTTTAATGTTTAATTTGAGTTAAAGAGCAATAGTTTATTGTATTAAAGTATTGGTTCCCTATGTCAAGGAATTAAAGCAAGAGCGGTATGTATTCAAATGAAGGGAATTCAAAGTCACAACGTGACTTTTTTGAAGCGGAGGGCAATGAAAATTTGGGAAATTTTCTTAGATCCATGCCTTTGCCTGTTTTTATAGCTGATGCTGACTTTGGTCTGGTATGGATGAATGATTCAGCAGAAATATTTTGTGATAAAAAGGGATCAAACTATACTTCAAAACCACTTACAGAGTTATTCAAGCCGGTTGAAGGAAGTTTTCAGCTTATACGAAATCAGCTGCACGATTCCGGGAATTTAAAGCACTACATTGATGTCAGTATTGCCATGGGTAATAAGCAGGCGGTTGCTCTGGTTTACACTTCAGTCCTAAATGATACCGATTATTATATTTTTCAAATTAAGGAGACCTCTGTTTCATCAGATACTTTAGTGCTTAATAATGAAATATCCGGTGTTGATATTCATTTACTCAAATTGATAGGAAACGCTCTTCCTTACCCATTTTATGTCATAGATGTTCATAATTATAAAACATTGGTTAAAAATGCCGCCGCTTTAGAGATGGAAGACCGCATTTTATCAACACAATGTTTTACGCATTCAGATTCATATGAATGTAATATAAATGCACAAAATTGCATCATTAAGCTGGTACTTGAAGCAAAATCCGCCGTAAAGGCTGAACATGTGTACCAATTAAAAGGTGGTAATGACTGTTATTGTGAAGTTCATGGTTATCCGGTTTTTGGAATTGGTGGGGCAATCGATTTTATCATTTATAATGCTATTGATATTACAGAACAAAGAATAAATGAAGCCTTAATTGCAGCTAATCAGAATACACTTAATGATCTTTTAAGCAATTTCCCCGGTTTGGTTTATCTATGCGTCAGAAAGGATACAGAGTGGGAACTTCAGTACATAAGTCCTGGCTGTCGGCAAATTATTGGTTATAGTGCCAATAATCTTATTGCTAAACGGTCATTGCATTTTGATTTGTTTATCTATCATGAAGACAAGGCTCATGTTTTGTCAGAGATAACTCAAGCTGTTCGTCGAAACCGTAAATATAGAATTGAATATCGTGTTATTGCACACAACGGCAAGATAAAGTGGGTTTCGGAATACGGAAGGGGAGAAATGAACGAAGAAAATGAATTGGTAAAACTTGAAGGGTTCGTCACCGATATTACTAAGGTAAAGAATTATGATTTCAAACTTCAACATGAATTAAAAATTAATCAATCACTGGCAGAAATGGGTGTAGAACTTCTGGGCGAAACCATTGATGTTGATTCCATTGTATGTAAGGTTCAGGAGAATGTGATGCAATATACCCAAAGCACTTTCTCAGTACTCATTGTTCCTTCCATGGATGATGATGGGATGATTTATTACCTCAAAAACAAATCAGCATCAAAAGAAGATCGATTTAACAGGGTTTTACTAAATGAGAAGAACAGCTTTCTTTTAAATTCCTTAGAATCAGAAAATGAATTATTATACAATGACAAGCCATTCACAATCCGATTGGATGCTCTTGGAATGAAGGACGTGAAATTTGAACGAATGGCTGGCGCTCCGGTTCTCATTAACAATGAACAACGTGGCTATCTTTTGGTTGCAGGAGCTCCTTCAGATTATACCCGGTCAACCATCGACTTAGTCAACCGTTTCCTCAATATCTTTGTCCTTGGTCTCTTCCGCATCAGGACTGAAAAATCACTTCAACTGTCCAAATCCATAGCGGAGGAATCTGACCGTCTTAAATCCATGTTCTTATCAAACATGTCGCACGAAATAAGAACTCCAATGAATGCAATTGTTGGTTTTGCTGATATGTTACATGATTCTTCTCTGAAACGTGAAGAGAAGGATAGTTTTCTGGATGCCATTAGCCGTAGTGGCGATAGTTTGCTGCTTTTGATCAATGATATTATTGACATTTCAAAGATAGAAGCCGGGCAATTAAAATTGATGTCAACAACCTTTAATCTCAATGAGTTATTGGATGAAATTCATGTGGACTTTAGCCGGGAACTTGAACGAAAGCATAAATCAAGTGTCATATTGTATGTTAATAAAGAATATTCCGGGGTTGATTTTATTATTCAAACCGATGCAATGCGTTTGCGGCAGGTATTGTCAAATTTAGTGGGCAATGCCATTAAATTTACAGATGAAGGTTTTATAGAGATCGGATATCGGCTTGACTCAGGCAAATTATTGCTTTACGTAAGAGATTCGGGTTCAGGTATTTCAAAAGAAGATCAAGCCTTGATTTTTGAACGTTTTGGTCAGGGAAAATCGCAGATGGAAAAGAATTCGTCAGGTACCGGACTTGGTTTAACCATATCAAAAAACCTGATTGAGTTGATGGGCGGAAATATCTGGGTAGATTCGATGGAGGGAGAGGGTTCAACTTTTTGGTTTTCTCTGCCACTCTTAAAGATTGCAGGACGGTCCAATCATTCAAATGAGGATAAAGTAGTTGTCCCTTCCATCAATCTGGCTGATAAAACTATACTAGTGGTTGAGGATGTTGATACCAATTATTTCTATATCAGCACTTTGCTTGAAAAGTTGAATGCGAAGGTTATCCGTGCCGTCAATGGAGTAAAAGCTGTGGATATTTGTGAAAGCAAACAAAACATTGATCTGGTTTTAATGGATATTGATTTGCCATTGATGAATGGTTATGAAGCAACTAAAGTCATTAAGCAAAAACGACCTGATTTACCAATAATTGCGCAAACAGCTTTTGCCATGAGTGGGGAGCGGGAGCGAAGCCTTGAGGCGGGTTGTGATGATTATCTGGCAAAACCCATTCGTAAAGATGATTTAATCAGTACAATTTCACGCCTTCTTTAGGTTGGATAAACTGTATCTCGGGTCACTTTTTAACGGTAGTTTAGCCATCTTGGAAACTTCTATGGATGGAAAGCCAAACTCTTCAACTACTTTTCCAAGCAAAAGGTAAACACCCCTTCCCCGGAATGGCCAGGCTTTGCTGATGTCAGGGAAATGTACGGTATCGAAGAAGAAACCATCACCATCGAGAAAGGTCCCGAAGTGCATAATCTCATTCTTGATGGTGCGCACATATTTTATGGTCACTAAAACGCCAACCATCTTTACAACTGAGCCTAAATGGTTGTTCAGTTGATTGGCCATAATTTCACCCCTGAATGTAGTTTTAAGCATATCAAAATAGCTCATCGTTAGTGGAAAATCAATCAATTCAATTTCATCGTATGCATCCTCCAACGGATCATGAATCAATGCCGGTAGTTGAAATTTTCTTACGGGTTGGGTAAATAATACTGCATCAGTAATTGGCGGTTTCTTGCCTGACAGCATATGTGATTCCCATAGTAGTTGTTGTTTGCTCATGCCCGTGAACCTTAATGCACCAATACGAATGAATAGAATAAGTTGTTCCATTGGTGGGTGCATTCTTTGAACAAAATCCTGTAAGTCGGTGAATTGTCCGTTTGTGCTGCGTTCAAGGATTAATGTACTGACAAGGCCTGTTTCAACACCTGCAATATGAACAAAGCCCATAAAAATGGTCTTTTCATTCACCCGATTAAGGTGATTGCTTTGATTGACGCAAGGTAATTCTATGGAAGCTCCACAGCGTTTAGCCTCGTTAAAGTAAACCCAGCTTTGATAAAAGCCGCCAAAGTTATTGATGACCGCTACCATAAATTCTATTGGGAAATAAGACTTTAGATACAGGCTTTGATAGCTTTCAACTGCATAAGAAGCTGAGTGGGCCTTTGAAAAAGAATATCCTGCGAAAGACTCAATTTGCCGCCACACTTCATTGGTGATATTTTCAGGATAACCCTTTTGCCGGCAATTGTTGAAAAACTTATCCACAATTTTCTGAAATTCCACCCTTGACCTGAACTTTCCACTCATGGCACGGCGCAAAACATCGGCATCAGCAAGGTCAAGTCCGGCAAAATGATGGCAGATTTTGAGTACATCTTCCTGATAGACCATCACACCATAGGTTTCGGCCAATTGCTCTTTCATCACCGGATGAATGTATTGAAAGCTTTCGGGATGGTGAAATCGTTTGATGTACTCCTTCATCATTCCTGAACGGGCAACGCCCGGTCGGATAATGGAACTGGCAGCAACGAGTGTGATATACGCGTCGCACTTTAGCTTTTTGAGCAAACCACGCATGGCCGGACTTTCAATATAAAAACATCCGATGGTTTCGCCCTTTTGAAGTTGTTGTTTAACCAGCAGGTCTTGCTTGAACTTTTCAACCTGGTGAATGTCAATACTTATACCCCTGTTTTGTTTTACAATATCAACTGCATCACGAATGTGGCCAATGCCTCGTTGGCTTAGTATGTCAAGCTTTTCAAACCCCAGATCAGCAGCTACATACATGTCCCATTGGGTGACCGGCATGGATTTTGGCGGGAGATCAAGCGCAGTATAACAGGTAATCGGATCTTCCGAAATAAGCACACCACCTGCATGTATACTGCGAATATTTGGGAAGTCGATCATCATGCTACCCAATTCTACAACTTTAGCTGTAATTTCATCCTGATTCCTGGGATTATCGGGATCGTCGACCAGTGTATCTAACTCGGCTTTGGGCAGGCCGACTACCTTCCCCAGTTCGCGAAGTATGGATTTCCCTTTGAAGGTTGATGTTGCTCCAAGTAAAGCGGTATGATCGCGTCCGTATCGTTTAAAAATATAATCAAGCACATCATCACGTTCTTTCCAGGAGTAGTCGATATCAAAATCCGGAGGGCTGCTGCGTTTTGGGTTAAGGAAGCGCTCAAAGTACAGGTCGAGTTCAATGGGATCTACATCGGTAATCCGAAGGCAATAGGCCACAATACTGTTGGCCCCGCTGCCGCGGCCTACATGGTAAAATCCGCGCGACATGGAATAACGGATGATGTCCCAGGTAATTAAGAAATACGCACCAAATTGAAGTTGCTCTATGATGTCAAGCTCATGTTGCAGGCGTTTTCTTGCCTCTTTATTGTTTTTGCCATACCGGTATTCCATCCCTTCGTTGGCAAGTTTATTCAATAGCAACCGATCATCACTGGCGGTTCCGGTAAACGTCTTTTTGTTTTTGATGGTTTCAAAATCAAAATCTATCGAACAATCATTCAGTAGCTTCCGGGTACTTTCAATAATTTCAGGAGTTTGGGCAAAATGACTAACCAGATCGTTCGGTTCCATGTACATTCGTTCACCTGGAGCTACCATTTCGCGGGTAAGTTGACTCAGAAGGATGTTGTTGTCAATGGCTCTCAGGTAACGGTGAAGTTCATAACCTTTCTCATTCAGAAAGGTATAAGGCGCATAGACTACATACCTTTCAGGGAAATGGCGGTAGTCAGAAATCAGTAATCTTGCTGCTTGTCCGTGATTTACGCCAATGTATTCATTGTCAGATAAATTTTGTACCGCACAGTCACCAGGAGGATAAATAACATTTACATTTTTGAAGGCTGGGGCAGGCCAGGGCAAGGATTTCTCATTTAGGTTGCAGTTGCTAAGCAAATCGTTGATTTCTTTAAAT
Source organism: Lentimicrobium sp. (assembly GCA_034005265.1). Taxonomy (GTDB): domain Bacteria; phylum Bacteroidota; class Bacteroidia; order Bacteroidales; family Lentimicrobiaceae; genus Lentimicrobium. The sequence goes on along the minus strand of JAVEVB010000051.1, from coordinate 11,343 downwards.
CCTGCGTTATTGCGGGCAATTCCAGTGTAAAGTAACCGATTCCCACTCCGGAATTCTACACCGCTTATTGGTTTTAACCCTTCTTTGTTGCATGCCTTAATAAAATCTGCGGTTCCCATGGTGTTGTTAATGTCCACCATCAGTAATGATTTAACACCTGCCTCTTTTGCTTTGGCCACCCATTGGTCAATACTTAGCGTGCCATACCTGAGGCTGTAATAGGAATTGAAGGCTAGGAACATGTTAATTTTTGGTTAATGCAATTTTTTACTGACCGGTTTGTTGCAAAAATAATCATTCAAGGGTTTAGGCCTTAAAAATTAATATTCTACTGCAATCATGAAATTTTGTTGTCGGGAGCAGGGATTCCTATGACTATGGTCAACGTTTTTTGTTATTTATATGCCTTATTTTTATTTGTATGACGATGATTTGATAAAAAAGCCGCAGTTTATTTTATAAACTGCGGCTATAAATAATCCCAATAAAGGTTAGGACATATTTAGATTGAGATCCCTATTTTGTATGAGTATACGTTAATAAGGTTTGACTTGATCTTATTGTCCAATTTTATTCTCAATTACAAACTTCTGTGGCAGAACCACCAGTCATAGTTTTCGTATTCCGTTTTGCGTTTTTTTGCAGTTTCCACATCTTTTGCCGGTGGAATAATTACCCGGTCGCCAATCAATTCGTTGTTGGGCCAGCCTGCGGGAATCGCTACTTTATGGGCGTCAGAGGTTTGAAGTGCTTTCAGTGCGCGGAGTATCTCATCCATGTTGCGGCCTATTTCCTGAGGATAGAACAGGATGATACGAATTACCGAGTTTGGGTCAATCAGGAAAACTGCACGTACTGTATCAGATGCTTTGCCCGGGTGTATCATTCCCATAGCCATGGCAACATTACCGGTTGAGTCTGCAATAATAGGGAAAGGGATTTTTACATTCAGTTTTTCCTCAATCCATTCGTCCCACTTGATGTGTGAGAAAATCTGGTCGATAGAAAGTCCAAGTAATTCAGCGTTCAGTGCCTGAAACTGTTCGAAACGTTTTGCAAAAGCCACAAATTCCGTGGTGCAAACGGGCGTAAAGTCAGCAGGATGGCTGAAGAGTACCAGCCACTTGCCTTTGTAGTCATTGATAAGGTTTTTTACTCCATGCGTTGTTTGCACGGTCAAGTCGGGGATTTTGTCGCCGATCAGAGGAAAACTTCTTACTTCGTTCATGTTGTTAATTTTTAAATGGTTTGAAAAAAATATATGATTAAAAATAGTTTGCTTTATTTTCCAAGGAAAGAAGAGTACATCCAAACCAGTTTTTCCTTTTCGCGGATATAATCGCTGGCCATTGCATTGGTGCCTTCATCGTTCAGGTCAGCCGAGAGGTTTAGAATGTCGCGTTCTTTAGCCAGGAGCTTGCCAAATGCATCCAGAACATGGCTGACGCACTTTGGTCCGTTGGTTTCATTTTCAATTGCCTTTATTTCGGAAATCTTCAGATAGCCTTCGAAGCTATGAACAGGCGTTCCACCAAGAGTCAATACCCGCTCGGCAATCTCATCAATCTTGATTTGTAAATCATTGTACAATTCTTCGAATTTGAGGTGAAGTTCAAAGAATTTCTCGCCCTTTATGTTCCAATGGAATCCCCGGGTATTCTGATAAAATACCTGATAGTTGGCAAGAAGGTCATTCAATTTTTCAATCAGTTGTGCTGACATGGCCTCGTCAAGGCCTATTTGATTCATTCGTTTCATAATTTTAATATTTAATTGTTTTTTGTTGTTTGTGTTTGTAGAAAATCGCCCATTATTTGAAGGCGTATGTCATTTACCGTGAACCCATCAATTTGTTTTTTTTTAAAATAATCTTTCAGCAATTGATCCAGTTCGGGGTCAAAATAATCTTCGATTCGATCAGATATTGAGCAATACATATGATGGTGAGTCTCCACAATGTCATCATACCGCATCACATCGGCGTCGGTTTTAATGCGCTTCACTAATCCTTTTTCAACAAAGGTATCGAGGGTGTTGTAAATGGTAGTAGGCGAAATCCCTGGCATCTTTTTCGAAACTTCTACAAATAATTCATCTGCTGTTGGATGTTGGCGTAATTTTAACAGGGTTTGCATTACTGCCACCCTTTGTGGTGTAATTTTCAGGTTAGCCTTGTTGAGCTTTTGTATTATTTGCTGAATATCTTTCATTGTTGTAGTAATTTTCAACTTGTAATTAAAAGTTGTTTGTAATTATAACAAACTGGGTAGGTCTTTGTTCAACGCATTTTAAAAAATGTTGGTATTCTTTTAAAAATAAAATTATGATATCCAGAAAGAAAATAATGCAAGCGGAGAGTTGTGCGTTCTGCAATAATTTAGCAAGGGTTTGAAATTCCTAATTTTATCGGTGCTGTAATATAAAATGCAATGCATGGAAAACTATGCTTTAACAGAAATCTTACCGTCATTCACCTTTTTAGCCAATAACCACTATCATTCAATTTATACTCCAATGAATAATTGCAGGATGCTGTATTTCTATAAAAGCATTCCTGAAGTATTAAGGTAAAGAAACCTGATTTTTTCATTACTTTTGTCAATGCATCAGTAAGATAGCATCATGTTCTGTTGCCCAAAAAAAAATAACCGGTTTAAGGCTGACCATATTGAGATGAAGTTAATAATCTGACGATGGCATCTGCTGCATACTTTCTGATATATTTTTTAATGCATGCTTTTTTAACTATTCATACTTTTTATCCACATTAATTTCTCAAATTTTGGTAATATTGCCCAATATTTCAAGAATTTCAGATTGAAAGGTAGAATCGTGATTATTACCGGAGGTTCCTCCGGAATTGGACTATCCCTCGCGCATGAATTTGGTCGCCAGGGTGCCAGTGTGGTTATTTCTGCACGTAATGCGGAACGATTGAATGCTGCCCAAAATGAGCTAAAGACCGCTGGTATCGATACACTGGCGGTGCCGGCCGACGTTAGTATTGAATCTGACTGTAAGTCGCTGATAGATCAAACCATTGCATGGAAAGGCAAAATTGATGTTCTGGTAAACAATGCCGGAGTTTCAATGCGAGCCGTTTTTAAAGACACCGATCTTTCTGTAATTAAGTCTCTCATGGACATTAATTTTTGGGGTACCGTATATTGTACAAAATATGCTTTGCCCTATTTGCTTGAAACCAAAGGTTCAGTAGTTGGGATAATTTCTGTGGCCGGTTACATTGGGTTGCCTGGTCGAACCGGCTATTCTGCTTCAAAATTTGCCATTCGAGGTTTTCTGGAAACTTTGCGCTGTGAAAATCTAAAAACAGGGCTTCATGTAATGGTTGCTGCTCCTGGTTTTACATCAAGTAACATCCGGAAGCAGGCATTATTGGCCGATGGTTCCCTGCAAGGGAATACCCCGCGGGATGAAACAAAAATGATGTCATCCGATAAAGTAGCCCGAAAGGTTGTAAGGGCAATCCGTCGTCGGAAGAATGAACTTATCCTTACTTTTCTGGAAGGGAAATTTGCTGTTTCCCTCAATCATTACTTCCCGAAACTGGTGAATTATCTGGTTTACAACGAAATGGCGAAAGAACCGGAATCACCATTCAATGATTAACTATAACCAAACATAAATTGAAACAAAATGAAACAAATTAAACTTGAAATCGGACTTTTGGACGGACTTGACGAGCTGAAATTCGGCGACAGCCCCGAAACTGTTAAAAATCAGCTTGGTGAGCCTCTTGAAATTGAAGATATAGGTGATGAAGGTGACGAAGACCTGGATACCATTCTGTGGAGTTATGATGAACTTGGACTTACCGTATTTTTTGAAGGTAAAAACAATCATGTACTTTCCTGTTTTGAAACTGATAACGAAGCAACCACCCTTTTCGGAAAGAAATTGTTTCAATTGAGCGAAAGTGAAATCATTGCCCTGATGAAGGAAAATGGTTTAACTCAAATGGACGTGGAGGAAGAGGAATGGGGCGAAAAACGTGTATCATTTGACGAAGCTCTCATTGACTTCTACTTTCAGAACAATAAACTCGTTACTGTTAATTGGGGCGTTTTTGTTAACGAAGATGGTGAAATTGAAGAGTTCGACGATATGGAGGACGACGAATAAATCCTTTCCTATAATTGAGCACGTGGGTGGTACTTCAGAATATTTTTTCTGAGGTACTCCCTGTCGATGTGTGTGTAAATCTCGGTGGTAGTGATTGACGAATGGCCGAGCATTTCCTGAACTGACCGCAAATCAGAGCCGCCTTCAACCAAATGTGTAGCAAAACTGTGCCTGAAAGTGTGTGGACTGATGGATTTATGAATGCCTGCCTTTGCGGTCAAATCTTTTACGATGGTAAAAACCATAGCCCTGGTCATGCCTTTTCCCCTATTGTTTAGAAAAATTATGTTTTCTGCCCCCCTGGCTATATTTTGATGAATTCTCACCTGCTGCATATACCGCAATACCTGAGCAATGGCTCTTCCACCTATAGGCACCAGGCGTTGCTTATTGCCTTTGCCAGTAACTTTTATGTAGTTTTCTTCAAAAAATAAATCTGATAATTTGAGATTGGTAAGTTCTGATACACGCAAACCGCATCCGTACAGCATCTCAATCATTGCTTTATTTCGCTCACCATTGGCCAGGCTCAGGTCAATTACTGAAATCAGATGATCGACTTCGCTTATGCTAAGTACATCGGGAAGCTTCCTGCCTGTTTTGGGCATTTCAAGCAATTCTGTAGGATCGGTTTTTATTTCATTCTCCAGAATCAGAAAATTATAGAACGATCGTATTCCGGAAATAATTCTGGATTGTGTAGTCGCTTCAAGGCCAATTTCGGCAAGGGCTTTTACAAAATTTTGTAAATCGGCGGTTTTAATTTTCCTGGGATCTGCGAGATTGTCGTTGCCCTCTACAAATTCTATAAGCTTGGCCAGATCCCGGGTATAGGCGGACACCGTGTTTGGCGGTAAGGATTTTTCAACCTGCAGGTATGCTTTGAAACTTTTTGAATAAATTTGCCAATTCATGGTCTATAATATAATTTGCCGGAATGCGAAAAATAGCAAGTTAACAGTAAGTGCCGAATGTTATAATGATTTTTTTTTCAACATTATAATGTTTGTAAGTATAGATTGTTTTTAATTAACTGAAATACAGTGTTTTATTATTGAATTATTTGCTATTGCAAAGAAAAACGAGAATTTGTTAAATTTTTTGTCTGTTTGACTTTGGTTGATTGAAAAATAGTTGTATTTTTGCAGTCCCAAATTTTTAAAGGCTTACAACAATGGCTAAAAAGAGTAAAGAAGCAAGGATCCAGGTAATTATGGAGTGCACCGAGCACAAAGCCAGCGGCGTTCCCGGAACCTCGAGGTACATTACCACTAAAAATAAGAAAAACACTCCTGAAAGGCTTGAACTTAAGAAGTTTAATCCTATTTTAAGGAAAGTAACTGTTCACAAAGAAATTAAATAATAATATACCATGGCAAAGAAAGTAGTTGCAACCCTAAGAACAACATCTGGTAAAGATTTTGCAAAAGTGATCCGCATGGTAAGGTCCCCAAAGACCGGAGCTTACGCATTTAAGGAAAATATTGTTCCTAATGATCAAGTGAAAGAATTTCTTTCAAAGAAGTAAGATTCCTCACAATTTATTAAAACAGGGCCTTTTCCTATTAAGAAAAGACCCTGTTTTTTATTTTTTAATGCCCTGCTTCCCGGAATTCGATAACTTTGTATCCGTAGCAATATTTTAAATAACACTAGCGCTTTATTTATGGGTATCTTATCATTTTTTTCTCGCGAAAAGAAGCAGGATCTCGACAAAGGTCTTGAGAAAACCAAAAGTAGTTTTTTTGGGAAATTGTCCAAAGCCATTGTCGGTAAATCTGAAGTTGATGATGATGTATTGGATAACCTGGAGGAAATATTGGTTACCTCCGATGTGGGGGTGGAAACTACTTTAAAGATTATCGGTCGGATACAGCAGCGTGTTTCCCGCGATAAATATGTTGGTACATCTGAGTTGAATCAGATTCTTCGTGATGAGATAACTGCTCTTTTGGGTGAAAATGATGGGGGAACCCTTATTACCGGTTTTGATTTTCCCCCGCGCGAGACTCCATATGTGATTATGGTGGTTGGTGTAAACGGGGTGGGTAAAACCACCACTATTGGCAAACTCGCCTATCAGTTTAAGGAAGCTGGTAAAACAGTGGTTCTTGGGGCTGCCGATACTTTTCGGGCTGCAGCGGTATCACAATTGGAAATCTGGGCCGAAAGGGTAGGGGTTACCTGTATTTCACAGGGAATGGGTGCCGATCCGGCTTCTGTAGCTTTTGATACCTTGAAATCTGCCATTTCGCGCAAAGCAGATGTGGTGATCATCGATACCGCCGGAAGGTTGCACAACAAAATAAACCTGATGAATGAGCTGTCCAAGATCAAAAAAGTGATGCAGAAGCTCTTGCCTGATGCGCCCAACGAAGTCTTGTTGGTGCTGGATGCTTCTACAGGTCAGAATGCCATTGAACAGGCCCGCCAATTTACGGCTGCTACAGAGGTAAATGCGCTGGCACTTACTAAATTAGATGGAACAGCCAAAGGTGGTGTTGTGATTGGTGTTTCCGACCAATTCAAAATCCCGGTAAAATATATTGGAATAGGTGAAAAAATGACCGATCTTCAACCCTTTGTCCGGGAGGAGTTTGTGGATTCCCTTTTCAATTAATGGATTTTTTTCGCTTTATATTCTATTCTGTAATTTTTCCCCTCTTTGAAAACAAGAATATCAAAAAATCAGTCTGTCAATATCATTACCCTTGGCTGTGCCAAAAATCTGGTTGATTCGGAAGTTGTGTTGCGTCAATTGGAGGTTGCCGGATTTAATGTTTTGCACGATGAGGCAAAAGACGCTGAGGTTGTCATTATCAATACCTGCGGTTTTATTAATGATGCGAAGGAAGAGTCGGTAAATACCATTCTTCAATGGGCAAAATCACGAAAAAACGGGGATATTGACAAGCTGCTGGTGATGGGCTGCCTTTCAGAGCGCTACAAAGCCGAGTTGATAAAGGAGATTCCTGAAGTTGATGCCTTTTTTGGGGTGAATGATTTGAACGCCTTGCTCCAGAATCTAAATGCGGAGTACCGGGAATCGCTTTTGGGTGAGCGTGTGATTACCACGCCGTCGCATTATGCTTATCTTAAAATATCGGAAGGTTGTGACCGCAGTTGCTCCTTTTGCGCCATTCCCGGCATCAGAGGAAAGAATATCTCACGAACTATTGAAAGCTTAGTTCAGGAAACAGAGTTTCTTGCTGCTAAAGGGGTGAAGGAGCTCATTCTCATAGCCCAGGACCTTACCTATTATGGTCTTGATATATATGGCAAACGCAATCTGTCGGAGTTGATTGACGAATTGGTTAAAGTGAAAGGTATTGAATGGATCCGGCTACATTATGCATATCCAACTGGTTTTCCACTCGATATACTTGATGCCATGAACCGGCATTCAAAAGTATGCAAGTATCTGGATATTCCTTTACAACACATCAACAGCCGCTTATTAAAGTCGATGCGGCGGGGAATTGATGAAGAGGGAACCCGGAAACTGGTACAGACATTGCGTAGAGAAGTTCCCGGCATTGCCATTCGCAGTAGTTTTATCGTGGGTTATCCGGGTGAAACAGCTGCTGAATTTGCCGCTTTGCGCGATTTTATTCAGGAGGCTGCTTTTGAAAGATTGGGCGTTTTTACTTATTCCCATGAGGAAAATACACCGGCTTCAGTCCTTGAGGATAACATCAGACCTGCAGTTAAAGCTAAGCGCGCCGAAGAAATTATGCTGTTGCAGCAGGATATTTCCTTCCGTCACAATCAGTCGTTCATCGGCAAAAATATTCAGGTTATGGTGGACAAACCCGAAGGCGATAAATGGATTGGCCGTACCCAATACGATTCTCCTGAAGTGGACAATGAAGTCATTATTACTGATACCACAAATACCTTGAAACCAGGTGATATGGTAGATGTATATGTGGAATCAGCTGATATATATGATCTTATCGCGACATTCAAAGGGTTTTAGGAAGCGTGATTTTGCCTTTAATAAACAAGGCTTTAATTTCTTCTTTGAATTTTGGCAGTCATTAATATGCAGTGAATGAGTAACTTACTTTTTGGCATACTGACCGTTTCTGTTTGCTCCATTGGCTACTATTATTCCTGGAAATATCAGGCACGCAACAATTTTAAAATTGCTCTGCTGCTCATCCTCGTTTGCGGTCTTATTCTGCGAGTTTACACTTCAACCGATTTCTTTTTACACAATTGGGATGAGCGGTATCATGCTCTGGTGGCAAAAAATCTTATTCAGCACCCGCTGACTCCAACGCTATACGACAATGTTGTTTTACCTTACAATTATGACAATTGGGTAGCAAATCATGTGTGGTTGGAGAAAGGCCCTATTCCGTTGTGGGCGATTGCCATATCAATAAAAATATTTGGAAATACGGATATGGCCGTCCGGATTCCCTCAATTATCCTTTCATTACTAGCTGTTTACCTTACTTTTTTGATTGGCACTTTGTTGTTTAATAAAAAAGTAGGGTTGCTGGCTTCTTTTTTTCATTCAATCAACGGGTTGGTTATTGAAGTCGCTGCAGGAAGAGTATCCTCAGACCATGTGGAAACATTTTTTATCTTTCTTATTGAGCTGGGAGTATTTATCTCTATAGTTGCCATTATAAAAAACAAAAATAAGAAGTTTTCTTTGCTGATCGGCGCTGCAACAGGACTGGCTTTTTTATGTAAATGGTCTCCGGCGCTCATTGTTTTCCCTTTATGGGTGATGGGTGAAATTCTGGTGGCAAATAAATCAAAATCTCAGATTTTCACACACTTGCTGGTAGCTATTTTTGCTTTCTGTATTGTGGTTGCACCCTGGCTCTGGCACATAAGGGTCGCATTTCCCCAAGAGTCCGCCTGGATTATAAAGAAATTTCTTTTTGCATATAATGAAACGTTGGAGCAACATCAGGGCCCATTTTATTACTATTTTCAAAATATGGGAATGGTTTTCGGCGAAATTATATGGATTCCGTTATTGATTTCTTTCTTTCAGATTGTTAAAAAGCAGGCAGATTGGCGAATGAGCATGTTAAGTATGTGGTGGATAATTCCTTTTACAATCTTTTCATTCGCGGCGACAAAGAGACATACTTATCTCTTGCTTGCTGCTCCTGCAATCTTTATTATTCTGTCACATTATTGGTTCTATCTCAATGGACTTCATGTACAGAAGAAGTGGTTGATAAATATCATACTTGCACTATTAATTCTACTACCAATTCGCTATTCATTTGAAAGGGTAAAACCTTTTTTGAATTTGGAAAGAAACCCGGAATGGGCTCAGGATCTTAAAAATATGAATGGGAAGTATGCTGCTAACACTTTGTTTTTTAATTATAAACATGCCATCGAAGGTATGTATTATACCGATTATATTTTTTATACACAGGTTCCTGATCAGGAAATAATTGAGAAGCTACAAAAGCAGGGATATAGAATATACATCAGTGACAATGTTAACATCCCTGCAGAAATCCGTGACATCAATGGCGTGATGATAGAAAAGTAACCCCATTAGAGTGAGTACTAATTCTGTTTATGCGATCAAAAGCTTGTGTCATAGTTCCTGCACTTACTTATGATATATGGGCAGGTGTTATTAAAGGATCAATTACTTTACGAAATGTGGGAACAGGATTCAGAAAAGATGGTAAGTGCTGTTCATTATTTTTGGATTTTATGATTATAGGTGCTTTTATTCTGGCAGAAAGACGTATGTTTGATAACCTTTGATATGATGGTGTGCGCATTGAACCAATTTTAATACGAATGAATTTTGTTGAATTAAGGATTCTTTATCATGGAAAATTTAAGACTGATCTATTATTCACCGACAGGGACTACACAAAAAATTGTCAGAGAAATTGGTCGGAATTTAGAATTAAAGTTGATCTCAGAAATTAATATTACCCAAAACAAGACTGAATCAATATCCAGTACAAGTGGTAATTGCCTCACTATAATTGGGTTGCCTGTGTATTCCGGACGATTGCCAATAACTGTTATTGAATCACTTAAAAAGCTTCATTCGAATCAATCGCCAGCTGTAATCGTGGTAGTATATGGCAATCGGGAGTATGATGATTCGCTTTTAGAGCTTAAAGAAATTGCAAGTAATTGCGGATTTAAGGTAATAGCCGGTGCTGCATTTATAGGAGAACATTCTTTTTCGACAGACGAGAAGCCAATTGCAAGAAACAGGCCGGATAAACAAGATCTGGAAAAATGCAAGGATTTTGCTCTTATGATAAAGGAGAAATTTATGAATAGTGAAGATATAAAAAGGTTTTCAGAACCAGAGATACCTGGTCACTATCCTTACAAAGAGCGTAAACAATCCACAGAAACCATTCATCCGGAAACAGTGCATGAACGATGCACTCTATGTGGAATTTGTGTTGATGTATGTCCTACAAATGCAATATCCATTCAGGAAACGGTTAAAACAGACGGAGAATTGTGCATGCTATGTTGTGCCTGTGTAAAGTATTGTCCGGAGGACGCACGTATATTTGATCATCCAACAGTAACTGCAATCAGAGAGAAACTTTTTCTCAATTGTTCAACACGAAAAGAACCTGTATTTTTTTTATAAATGGGATAGTCTATCTCCTTTGTATAAATTAATTAACTTCAGTTGATAGTTATCTTGATACGGAGGTGGTGCCTAGGGGATTAAACATGACCCCTCATGGCATATTCTCTATATTGCTCTAATCTTGTAAGAATGCATTGGTTACAACAGGCAATACACAACTGCGGAAACATCAGAAACATGTTTAATGTTTTTGAAATATGCCAACCAATTATGAAATAAATCCCTAAATTCGTGCTGTTTATCAACAAACAAATCCATTTCGATCAACGTCACATCAAATTGCAACTTGATGTTGATGTCAATAAAAATAAATATTCAAAGCTGGTTATTTAAGAATATTGTAATAATTTTAAATCAAAATTTGCCACATGATAAATTACGAGGCCTTATTCAAAGTATCCTACGGGTTGTATCTCGTATGTTCCGGTGATAAAAACAAAGGAAATGGATACATTTCAAATACTTTTTTTCAGGTAACAGCCGAACCCGCAAAATTTGCTGCTTGTTGCAATAAAAACAATTTCACCACTGAACTGATTCAAAAGCATGAAGCATTTTCTGTTTCTGTAATACACCAG
>JAVEVB010000050.1:0-27293 GCA_034005265.1 Lentimicrobium sp. | reverse complement strand
CATGATCTCAGGATTATTGGCGTACTCATTCCTACCTAAAAAGCCTAGCATTAAGTACGAAACAGTACCCTATAATGGTCAACTTACTCTTTTCTAACCTTTTACTTATATCGAACTCAGGTTAATACTAAACACCATCACCTGCCAATTGTTGATATTGAACTAAATTTTCATATCATTTCAGGGGTCATAAGGACAAGTTTTTCGCTTCCGGCTGCGCTTTAACAGTTGTCAAAATCATTTGAAAAAGTAATCAAATCAAAGATTCTATATATTTGCAACGAAAATCGATAATCCAATGGCCAAAGCCCGAAAATTCCCCCACACCTATGTCATTATTTTCTACCTCATCATTATTGCTGCTGCACTAACCTGGATTATTCCCGGCGGGCGGTTTGAGCGTACTGTTGTTACTATCGGTGGAATCGACCGTGAAGTTATTGCCGATGATTCATTTTCATTTGTTGAAAGTAATCCCCAAACCTGGCAGATTTTTTCTGCCTTCTTTGATGGTTTTGTGGATAAAGCAGACATCATCGTATTCATCCTGATGATTGGTGGCGCTTTCTGGATTTTAAATTACAGTAAAGCCATTGATGTTGGAATCCTCTCTTTCCTGAAAAGTGCCCGAAAGTTTGAGAAAAACCCGGCTATCAGAAAAATGGGAGTGGACAACATCATCATGACCGCCATCATTCTGCTGTTCAGCATATTTGGAGCCACCTTCGGCATGAGTGAAGAAACCATCGCATTCGTTATCATTTTTGTGCCTTTGGCCATCAGCATGGGTTACGACTCCATAACCGGATTGTACATTTGTTACGTTGCCGCTGCTCTCGGGTTTGCCGGCGCATTGCTAAACCCGTTCACTATTGGTATTGCACAAGGCTTATCAAATCTTCCACTATTCTCAGGCATTGAATACCGCTTATTTTGTTTTGTTGTTATCAATATTGTAGGCATAGTTTACATACTTCGTTATATGCGAAAAATAAAACTAAATCCTACAAAATCACCGGTTTATGAAGAAGACGCTTATTGGCGTTCACGTCAGGAAGCATCGGAGGAAGTTACCATCATGCACACCCCAAAAACCGCCTGGATTACCTGGATTGCACTTTCCGCAATTTTTGCTTACTGCGCATTTGCACTTACCTATACCGAGCTAACTTTGGGGAATTCTTCCTTTGTTTTGCCCCTTTTCCCGGTCATCGCGATTGCTTTTTTTGTTACCGGGTATTTTTCCTTACGAAAATCAGCTCATTTCTTCATACTAAACTTATTGGCCTTCACGATAATAATGCTTATTGTTGGGGTGATGGGCTATGGCTGGTATGTTATGGAAATCGCCACACTATTCCTTACACTGGGTATCGCTTCGGGCATTGCCATGAATTATTCTCCCAATACCATCACCAGGCTTTTTCTTGAAGGGGTGAAGGACATAACCAGCGCAGCACTTGTGGTGGGGCTTGCAGGCGGCATTATTATTATTCTCAACAACGGCCAAATCATAGATACCCTGCTGCACGACATCAGCAGTTCAATGGCCGATATGGGCAAAATAGCGACTGTTGGTACCATGTACATTATGCAAACGGCAATCAACATTTTCATTCCTTCAGGCTCGGCAAAAGCTGCGCTTACGATGCCAATTATGTCGCAATTTTCTGATTTGATCGGGCTTTCACGACAAGCCACTGTTATGGCGTTCCAGTTTGGTGATGGATTTACCAATATGATTACCCCTACCTCAGGTGTGCTGATCGGCGCGTTAGGCGTTGCCAAAATTCCGTTTAACAAATGGGTTAAATGGGTAACACCACTTATGATTATTCTGATCACACTGGGATTTCTACTGCTGATTCCAACGGTAACCATGCAGTTGAATGGATTCTGAACTCCCAACTATTACTACTGCCCGCTTTTTGTCATTGCTTGGCATAATTGAGCTTACCCAATGCGATGGTTTCATTACTGGTCTGAATTTTGTTGACGAAAAAAAGATTACTGAGATTCCGGCTTCACTCCAATCTGCGGTCAACCAAATCAATGATTGGTTCAGTGGAAAAATAAATAAATTTAACCTCCCGGTAAGACCAGCGGGAACTGCATTTCAGGCTTCTGTTTGGCAACTACTTACCGAAATCCCTTATGGCCAAACAACAACCTATCGAGACATCGCCAAAAAACTTGAAATGAAAAATGGCAGCCGGGCAGTTGGTCTTGCCAATGGAGCAAATCCGGTTTCATTAATTATCCCCTGCCATCGCGTAATTGGTGCAAAAGGCAATCTTACCGGTTACCGTGGCGGATTATGGCGAAAAGAATGGTTACTGAAATTTGAAAAATCAAATACACCTGAAGGGCTATTCAGCATTTAAAGCACCTCGCTTCCCGAACAATATTTATCCAATATATGTTAACAAACCTAGCATCCGGAGAAAGTTCTTTTTAGGCTTTAACGGATAGAATTTCTTATGTCCTGATTTTTGACCTATGACAAAAGCAAAACAAAAAATATTGGTTACCCTGATTGTACTATTTCTTGCCATTCCTTCATTGATGGTTGTTTGGCTTGCCTGGACCGGTTTTTTTACCAATGTCAAAGTAAGTGAAGAAACTCAGGGTCCTTTTGTGATGGTTTATGAGGATCATACCGGCCCATACAAACAAACAGGAGATATTATGGAGCGGCTTTCTGAACAATTACTTGAGCAGAACAACATTAAAACCTCTAACGGCTTTGTGATTTACTTTGACGATCAGAAAGAGACACCACAAGATTCCCTGCGAAGCAAAACAGGACGCATAATAGAACCCTCGGATACCACTAAAATCAACTCATTTGGTACGAGGTATAAAATGATGCGCTTGCCCGCTAAAAGATACGTTGTCGCAAAGATTGCGAACCGGGGTGCACTTTCAGAATTCGCAGGTTCCGTAAAGGTATATCCCGCGCTGGACAGATTTATGAAAGAAAAAGGATATTCCCCCACTCCGGTTATGGAAATATATGATAGAAACAAAACCATTATGTACTTAAAGGAAATCAAACAATAAAACTAATAGAAGTTTGATCCCGCATTTATTGTCTTTCTCCCTTTTTATCCGCAAATTCGCACAACCATTAGCCGGATTCGCTGTTATTTATTTCACAAAACGCTATATATGCTTACCAGAATGACGCTTGACGAGATGAATGCCCTTTCAGCAGGAACACTTATGGAACAATTGGGCATCATTTATACCGAAATCGGACCCGATTATCTATGCGGCACCATGCCGGTTGACCATCGCACCAAACAACCTGCCGGGCTCCTGCACGGCGGAGCATCTGCTGCACTGGCCGAAACCCTCGGAAGCATGGGTTCCATGTCGGTGATTGACCTGGAAAAGCAAACCATTGTGGGTGTGGAGGTGAACGCCAACCATGTACGCAAGGTTACTCATGGCATGGTGCATGGAAAAGCAATACTCGTTGTGCGTTCGCGCAAACTGCATGTATGGGAAATCAGAATAATCAACGATGCCAATGCCCTGGTTTGCCTGGCACGCCTCACGATTATGGTGCTTGAAAAAAAGAAAGATGAATAAACTAAACGCATCTTTCGTTGAGTTAGAGCAGCTTCAGGATTTCCTGATAAATAATGGTGTACCTTTTGCTTCCTGCAGACAACCGGGTGAATCATCTCCGGTTACACTGATTTCATCTGGTGAATTTGAACAACATTCAACTCTCAATGAAACCATAGAAAAAGGCAGAATTTTTTTAATGGCCCCTTTTTATCCTGAGGCTGAAATATGTTCCTTTGTTCCTGAATTTGAGCTACATGGATATACCTTTGACCCTTTTACCCTGAAAGTCAATCAAAACGAGACCAGATTGCCTGACCATGAAGGCAAAACAATCGATGCCATTACCTATCAAAATAAAATTGCCCATATTATTCAACAGATCCAACAAGGTCAAGCCGATAAAATAGTTATTTCCAGGTCAATAAAAACGCAGAAACTGCAACCCCATGACAGTACGGCATTGTTTAAGCTGCTATGCCAATTGCATCCACAAGCCTATGTGTACCTTGCGTTTTTCCCCGGGAAGGGATTATGGGCCGGAGCCAGCCCTGAATTATTGCTCAGAGCAGATTCGGGAGGAATAGAAACCATCGCCCTTGCAGGTACCCGCAAAGCCGGGACTACCGCTGCCTGGGGTGCAAAAGAAATAGATGAGCAGTCATGGGTTAGTAAACATGTGCTTGAATGTTTAACAAATTCCGGATGCCAGCACATTCAGGTTTCAGAAACTGAAACAATTAACGCAGGAAATGCGTCCCACCTGATGACTTCGTTTAATGCACATATTCAAAAAAACAGCCTTCCATCGTTGATTGAAATGCTGCACCCCACCCCAGCCGTTTGTGGTTGGCCACGGGAAAAAGCAATGCAAATCATCCGTGAAACCGAAAATTATGACAGGGATTTTTACGCCGGGTATGTTGGCACCTTTGACAAACAAGGGAATGCTGCACTTTATGTTAACCTGCGTTGCTTGCAGATATTTAACAACACAACCGTGATTTATGCCGGAGGGGGTATAACTGCCGGCTCCGATCCACTTGCCGAATGGGAAGAAACGGAACTGAAAAGCAGGAATATGTTGTGTGCCATCGAAAAAATACGGAATTTAGCAACGTCATCTGAAAATCAGCGCAATGAACAATAATCAGTTACACCTTCTGTCAGGCATAATGGTTGTAAAGGGCATTTCGCATGTGGTGGTATCTCCAGGTTCACGCAATGCACCTGCTATTGTGGTTTTTAACCGCCAATCCGGTTTGTCCCTGAAAAGTATATCGGATGAGCGAAGTGCTGGATTTTATGCCCTTGGGATGGCCCAACAGTTAAAAGAACCAGTTGCATTACTTTGTACTTCAGGTTCGGCAGCTTTAAATTATGCCCCGGCCATCGCTGAAGCGTATTACCAAAAAGTGCCACTGTTGATCATCACAGCCGATCGTCCGGAGGCCTGGATTGATCAGGGCGATGGTCAGACCATCCGCCAACGGAATATCTTCTCAGGATATGTGCGCAAATCCTTTAACCTTCCACAACAGATTAAAGATGATGAAAGTACCTGGCTATTCAAAAGAATGGTCTGCGAAGCCATCGACCGCACCACCTTACCGGCTCCGGGGCCTGTTCACATCAACCTGCCTTTATCCGAGCCTCTTTATGATATCCAATGGCCGGAAAAACCATTGGTTACAAAAATTCCATCGGTTGCACCTACTGAAACCCAAGTAAATGCGGTAACGATGAGCAATTTAAGCCACCTCTGGAATACATCCCCTTCAAAAATTATCCTTGCAGGACAGATGAGAGCCGATGATGAACGAAATCAACTCCTTACCAAACTTACTGAAGATGCTTCTGTCATCCTGTTATCAGAATCCACCTCCAACCTCAGAGTTCACCAGGCCATCTCCTGCATCGACAGAACCATCGAAGGAATTGGTCCGGAGGAAATGACCCACTACCGGCCTTCACTTTTGCTCACCATTGGAGGTGCAATAGTTTCAAAAAAAATCAAAACACTGTTGCGTAAAATGCAGCCCACCCACCACTGGCACGTCAACGCAGATACCGATGATTTTCATATAGATACCTTTCAATCCCTTACACTTTCCATTCCGGTTAGTGAAAAAACTTTCCTTAAACAACTTTGTGAGCGGACAAAGCCCCTGGAAAGTGACTTTAAACAACTTTGGCAGAAAAGAAACCATAGTCAAATGGAGAGGCACAATAATTTTGTTGATGCGGCTCCATTCAGCGACCTGAAAGTCTATGAAGCCCTTTTCAGGGAAATTCCCCGGCAAGGTCAATTGCATCTGGGCAACAGCACACCGGTGAGGTATGCACAATTGTTTGAAGAAGCTTCCGCATTTTCAAACTGGTCGAACCGCGGTACCAGCGGCATAGATGGTTGTATTTCAACAGCGGCCGGAGCAGCAGACATTTGCCAGGAACCCACCACGATAATCACAGGTGATATTGGATTTTTATACGATAGCAATGCCTTGTGGAACAAGCATTTATCGTCCCGTCTGCGCATAGTGGTCATCAACAACGGTGGAGGCAACATTTTCCGTGTAATACCGGGCCCCGATCAATATGAAGAACTGGAAGCATACATTGAAACCGCACACAACTTGAATACC
The DNA here is from genome assembly GCA_034005265.1 of Lentimicrobium sp. GTDB lineage: Bacteria > Bacteroidota > Bacteroidia > Bacteroidales > Lentimicrobiaceae > Lentimicrobium. The sequence goes on along the minus strand of JAVEVB010000050.1, from coordinate 21,072 downwards.
GAAGGCCTCGCTAAAAATTTCGGAATAAACTACTATCCTGCTCATTCACAGGAACAACTGGAGGCAACACTTCAGTCCTTTTTTAAACCACAGGAAAACAACAAACCTGCCCTGCTTGAGGTTTTTACAGAAAACAAATACAGCGCACAGGTGTTGAACGATTACTTTAAAAATTTATCCTCATGACAAGCAAACGCAACTGGACAACCATCAAAGAATACGAAGAAATAAGGTTTGATTTTTTTGAGGGAATTGCCCGCATTACCATCAACCGTCCGCGCTACCGGAATGCTTTTACTCCCGATACCATCAAGGAAATGATTGATGCCATGCATTATTGCCGCGAAGCCGATCAGGTTGGCGTGGTGGTAATTACCGGTGAAGGCGACAAGGCTTTTTGCAGCGGTGGCGATCAAAACATCAAGGGGCATGGCGGCTATGTGGGGAAAGATGGCATTCCCCGATTGAATGTACTGGATCTTCAGAAACTTATACGCTCACTTCCAAAACCGGTTGTGGCCATGGTGAATGGTTATGCTATAGGCGGCGGCCATGTCTTGCATGTGGTGTGCGACCTAAGCATTGCTTCTGAGAATGCCATTTTTGGTCAAACCGGGCCAAAGGTCGGCAGTTTTGACGGAGGATTTGGCTCTTCCTACCTCGCTCGTATTGTGGGTCAGAAAAAAGCACGTGAAATATGGTTCCTTTGCCGTCAGTATTCTGCTCAGGAAGCATTGGAAATGGGACTGGTAAACAAGGTAGTGCCTTTTGATCAGTTGGAAGATGAAGTGGTAGATTGGTGTAAAACCATGATGAAACGGAGCCCGCTGGCGCTGCGTATGCTCAAGCTGGCCATGAATGCTGAACTTGACGGACAAGCCGGCTTGCAGGAACTTGCCGGAAATGCTACTTTGCTTTATTACCTCACTGAAGAAGCCCAGGAAGGGAAACGGGCCTTCCTGGAAAAACGCGAACCAGACTTTCAACAGTTCCCAAAATTCCCGTGATGGGTGTTTTTGGTTCATCACACTAAAATCACTATAAATCAGAAAAACATCACTTTCACCCCGGGAACAATAGATCGGCATGAATAATTCGAAACAAAAGGCCTGGATATATGCGGCACGGCCACGCACCCTTCCGCTGGCTTTTTCCAGTTCCCTTTTAGGCAGTTTTGTTGCCTGGCACGATGGACTATTTAAATGGACCGTGTTTTTTTTAGCACTGCTTACCACACTTTTTCTGCAAGTATTGAGCAATCTGGCCAATGACTACGGGGATTCGGTTAACGGTGCAGACAATCACGAAAGGGTCGGTCCAAAACGGTCGGTACAAAGTGGTGCCATAAGCCTCTCTCAAATGCGGCTCGCCGTAATATTCACGACCTTATTGGCCCTCATTTCCGGGATATTATTGATTGGCTTCGGTATTGGTTTTTATTTATCTCAGGACTGGCTGATTTTTCTGTTTCTGGGCCTGACAGCACTAGCTGCAGCCATCATGTACACCGCGGGCAGCAGGCCGTATGGTTACATTGGACTGGGTGATTTCTTTGTTTTTCTCTTCTTCGGCCTTGCTGGTGTTTTGGGCACCTATTTTCTACATTCTTCCACCTTTAAAATTGATCTGCTGCTCCCGGCCACGGCATCAGGACTTTTCAGTACCGCTGTGCTGAACCTGAACAATATGCGTGACATCAATGGAGATGCCCTTTCAGGAAAGCGAACTTTAGTAGTGATTATGGGCAGCCAAAAAGCGAAAATCTACCATGCAGTCCTGGTAATTGGAGCAATGATTGCACTTTTGATCTGGACTTTGCTTAATTATTACACACCCTACCAGTTTCTGTTTCTTGCTATGATGCTCATTTTCGGGAAGCATTTAACCGTTGTTTTCCGCAATAAAATACCAGCTGAATTGGATCCCCAACTTAAGAAACTGGCCCTGGCTACCTTCTTCACGGTAATCATTTTCGGGACATCATTGCTCATTTAACCATGTTAAAAGCACGCTACCATAAGCATACCCTTCATTTCCGTCTGCCAGCAGGCACCTCGCGTGGGGTTTTGCTTCATCGCGATGCTTTTTATATGTTGATTCAGGACACTAATAAACCAGGCATTACCGGCATTGGCGAGTGTGGAATTATTCCGGGACTAAGCCTGGATGACCGACCACAATTTGAAGCAGCCATTCAGGAAAGCTGCGAATTCATAAACAAAGGACAATATCCGGATTACAAATGGCTTAATGTATGGCCATCCATCGAATTCGCCCTTGAAACTGCGGAAAAAGATTTAAAGACCGGCGGAAAAAGGTTGCTATATGACACTGAATTTACGCAGAATAGTCAGCCCATTCCCATAAACGGATTGATATGGATGGGCGAAGCCGATACTATGCTACGGCAGATAAATGAAAAAGTCACCGCCGGTTTTTCAGTATTAAAGATGAAGGTTGGTGCCATTGATTTTGAGAAGGAGGTTGAACTTATCCAACACATTCAGCGCCATTATCCATCCAATCAAATCACCATTCGCCTCGATGCCAACGGAGCATTTAAACCTGCTGAGGCATTTAAAAAACTTGAAAAGCTCGCCAGATATAACATCCACAGCATAGAGCAACCCATAAAAGCAGGTAATCGGACCCAAATGGCTGAAATTTGCCGTAAATCCCCCATTCCCATAGCTTTGGACGAGGAATTAATTGGAATTTCAACTAAAGATGAAATGGAAAAACTGATGGACGATATCCGACCACAGTATATTATTCTGAAACCTTCCCTGCTGGGTGGAATTAAAAAATCGGAAGAATGGATACAACAGGCTGAAAATTTTAACGCAGGCTGGTGGATAACCTCGGCCCTGGAATCAAACATCGGGCTCAACGCGATTTCACAATGGACGGCTACACTTCAAAACCCCCTTCCTCAGGGACTTGGCACCGGTTCACTCTATACCAACAACATTACGTCTCCATTACAGGTTGAAAATGGGTTCCTGCATTTCAAACCAGAAAATCCCTGGAATTTAAAGTTCACTGGGGTTTAAAAAATTAATCCATTAACGTTATGTCTATTCCGGCAAATTTAATCCTTGAAGGAAAGTTATATCAGCCTGAAGAACTGAAAAGCTATGCACTTTTGCTGTCCAATGACAATGAGCCCTGGAAAAAAGACCTAGGGAACTTCATCCTTGATTGGCTTTCACCTGAAAATGAAATCATTGTTAACACTTCCGGTTCAACAGGTACACCCCGGCCAATCCACCACAGCAAACAAGCCATGGTGGCATCAGCAAGAGCAACGGGTGAGTTTCTGGGACTTAAAGCCGGCGAATCAGCCTTATTGTGCCTTTCGGCGAAAACCATCGCGGGCATGATGATGGTAGTAAGGACTATGGTACTGAAAATGAACCTGATGATGGCAACACCAGATGGCCATCCACTCAGCCATTTGGCAGGGGATACCATTCCAGACTTCACCGCCATGGTGCCGGCACAGGTTTATAACAGCATAAACGCGGTCAAGGATATGAAAATTCTTTCCCGGATTCCTAAATTGATCATTGGCGGAGGCGAAATCAACCCTGCCCTTGAACAGCAAATGATTGCCCTGCCCAATGCAATTTATGCCACCTATGGCATGACAGAAACCATTACGCATGTTGCGTTGCGAAAGATAAATGGCGCAAACCGTTCAGATTTTTTCTGGACCTTGCCCGGGATTAAACTTGAAACTGATGAAAGAGGATGTCTGGTGATTACAGCGCCCCGTATTCTTACCGAACCCATTGTTACCAATGATCTGGTTGAACTCAAAACAAACAATCAATTTCGTTGGTTAGGGAGGTTTGACAATATCATCAACCGTGGAGGGCAAAAGATCATTCCCGAGGAAGTGGAGCAAAAAATTTCAGGAATAATTACCTCCCGATATTTTATAAGCGCAGCAAAAGATGATAAATTTGGGGAAGTGCCGGTACTCATCATCGAATCAAAAGAAATCAATGACATTAGCAAACGTCTTCTGCTAAACCAATTAAAATTAGCCCTTGGCCGCGAAGCACCATCAAAAATCTACACCATTGTTCGGTTTTCAGAGACTGGAAGTGGGAAAATTAACCGAAGGGCGACCTGTCGGGAATTAGAATTCTGATAAAAAACTCAGTAATAAAATTATCTCAACCCCTTCACATTAGGCTTTCCCGCGATAAAATCTTTCAGGTAAAAAGGCTCAAAATAAGCTACATCTTCAAAATTCCCGTCAGCAAATTTTGCAGAGGCCAAACGAGCCAGGTAAGCGGATGATGCTTGAAAATCATTCATAAACCGAAAATTTGGATGGGTGAATACAGATTCACATTTTTCAGCGCCATCACCTGCAAAACAAATAATATGATTCTCAATGAATGCATCAAAGGTATTTTCTTCAATAATAGCGGCATAAACAGGCCTAATATTGTTCAGGTCTTCATCAAAAAGGCCGGTATAAACCTCCATTCGGCGGGCATCAATCATGGGCGCAAACAAAATGGGCAACTTCTCTTTTTGGGTGTATTTTTCGCGCATCCCCAGTGCCATTGCTTCTGGTGTACCCACAGAAATCATGGGTTTATCCAATGCCCAGCAAATTCCTTTCGCGGTGGAAACCCCAATCCTGAGGCCAGTATATGACCCCGGTCCCTTGCTAACGGAAATCGCATCTAATTGATAAGGAAGCAATCCGCAATTCCTGAAAATTTCATCAATAAAGACAGTAACCACCTGCGAATGAGCGTTTTTCTCACTGGTTTCCCTGATGGCCAAAATCCTTTCGTTGTCCGTAAGTGCTACACTGCAAACCGGAGTAGCTGTTTCTATATGTAGTATGATTGCCATTTACACTGAAAATACAAAAAGTACCCGATTGTGCTAATACATGAGGGCACTTAATAAAATAGATTAAACGGAATTATTTCTTGTCGTAAAGTGCCTCTTTTTCAACCACTTTTACTTTATCATCAACCTTTAGTGTTTTAGAAACAGCACGATAAGGCCCACTAATCACTTCATCCCCTTCTTTAAGGCCTTCCAGAATCTGAATGCTGGTATTATCCTGAATTCCAGTTTTTACCTCCTGTAGCTTTGCCATCCCATCCTTCAAAACAAACACATATTCCTTATTATCCTGCTCTACTTTCGCAACAGGTTTGTCATCTGTTCCGGCGTCAACTGGTTTGGCCGTGGAATCCTGGCGTGTGGTAACCGACTGAATGGGAACCGTAAGTACATTTAAGGCTGTTTCAGTCTGTATATCAACTGTTGCAGACATGCCCGGGCGGAAGGGAGAAGCGGTAAGCTGTCCTTTTACATTCAAATCAGCATAAGATTCGGGTAACATTCTGATTTTTACTTCAAAGTTTGTAACCTGATCAGCGCTTATTCCTGTTACATTGGCTGAGGTGGCAATCTGCGTGATAATCCCTTTAAACTTACGGTTCAGGTAGGAATCAACCTCAACCAAAGCTGTATCGTTCATGGCTATACGCACAATATCATTTTCATTTACACTTACCATCACCTCCATCACTTCAAGGTTGGCTATGCGAAGAATTTCGGTACCCGATGAAAACTGTGAAGCGCCAGCCACACGTTCCCCTTTTTCAACATTCAATTTACTAACAGTACCGGAAACCGGTGCGTAAATTGAAGTTTTATACAGATTATCACTGGCTTCTTTTACTGATGCTTCGGCACTTTTAACAGCATATTCTGCAGCTTTCACGTTTTGTTCGGCAGCAGTAACTTCAGCCTTGGCAACTTCATAGGATGAGCGTGCGGCATCAAATTCAGCCGCCGAAATGGCCTTTTCTTTAAAAAGCATATCGTTGCGCTCAAAACTGGCTTTGGCGTTAATAAATTGTGCCTGAACCTGGGCTACCCTGGCTTTCGCATTGGCCAGATTGGCTTTTTGGGAATTTACCCCAGCCAACATTCTGTCATAATTTGAAGCATATATTTTAGGGTCAATTTTTGCCAGCAAATCACCGGCTTTTATCTGATCGCCCTCTTTTACATACAATTCAACCACCTCTCCACTCACATCAGGAGAGATTTTCACCTCAACCTCGGGCTGAATTTTACCGTTGGCCGAAACCGTTTCAATGATTGAGCGTAACGCCACTTTTTCGGTGGTTACTTTTATTGCATCTTCCTCTCCAATCAATCCCTTTTTACGGGCAACAGCAAGTACAACAATCAGAATGACCACCAGTGCTATACCAACCCTTATCAAATTCTTCTTTTTGCTCATTTGACTGAATTATAAAAACGTTTAAAATTAAGAAGAAAATCCCTATTAAAGACAATCTTCGAGGTTTAGCTTCATTTTTTAGTGTCAATAGTTCTTTACAATATTCCCCCGCGTAGTGATGCAATGAAGCAAAGCATTTATTATTTTCACTATTGGCACAATCAAAAATAGTGTAAAAATTTGAATATCAGTTCCATTAACCAATTAATAACTTTATGAGATGCATATCCAAAAAAAACAAATTAACCATTTTTCCCATTCTACGAAAAAAATACGCTTTAACCCGGAAGCCGTCTCATTTTAAAAATTAAAAAAAGTCCGGTTAAACCGGACAAAAAATATTAATCTTTATGGGAAGCCTAATCTTTGAGCGACAGCGGTTTGCCCATATAGAAATCAAGTACCGTTGTTTTAAAAATATAGTCAAACTTGCTTTGCAAAACTTCTGACTCGGCATTGGTCATATCCTTTTTGGCGTTATTATAATCTACTGAATTCATAACACCAACGCTGAACTTTTGATCGGCATACCTGAATGCTTCACTTGTGGCCTCTTGTTTCTTTAAAGAAGCAGAATAATTTTTCAGTGAAGCCCTTGCATCGGACCAGGCCTGCTGAATGGTTTTGCGAAGAGCCATCTGCTGCAATTCCAGATCAAGGCGCGAACTTTCAACGGCAATTTTTGATTTGCTTACCGCAATACGGGTTTGAAATCCATTTAAAATGGGAATAGTCAGGTACAAACCAATAGTTTGGTTGTTGTTGTCTTTGATCTGATCGCCCCAGGGCTTGGTTTTATAAGTGTAATCATATCCATAAGTATAAACTTCCAGATTTTCTCCCTGAGGACCAACCGCGTAACCTATCAATGGATTGATGGGAGATTGCTGATCAATTATCTGGCTGGCACCGGAATAACCTGTACCCCAGCTTCCGCTTAAAGCCAGTGAAGGATAATAGGTTCCTTTTGCCCTGGCCAACTGCTTCTGGCTTCCCTGTAAACGATATTCGGCAGCCTTTATCTCGGGCATATGCTCATTAGCATAGGTAAAAATCTGATCAGGGCTGCCCACGATGGAAGGGTCGCCTTGAACACTCAATTGAGGTACTTCGATATCAAAACCTTCGGTTGATGGCAGATCCAGCAATTGGCTGAGGGTTAGCAGCGAAATCTCCAAATCATTTTCAGCACTGACCAAGGAAGATTCTTCCCCGGCAAGCTGGGCTTCAACGGTAAACAAATCACCCTCTGCCATACTGCCTGCATCTACCATTTTCTGCATACGTTGCACCTGCTGGCGGGTAATGTCCAATTGATTGCTCCTTATTTGTACCAGTTCCTTATAAAAAAGGACCTGCAGATAAAAAGTAGCGATGTTGATGGACATATCGTTCATGTATTTATCCGCATCCTGTTCAGAGGCCAACAGATTCAACTGATTCTGTTTAATCAGGTTCATTTTTTGAAAACCATTGAAAAGGGTTACACCAGCCTGAAGATAAAAGTTGTTGCTTTGTACCCTACTGGTTGCAAACTGATTGGTATAACGGTCAATGGTCTGACCATAATTATAGGCATGAGATGCATTCCCGGTAATGCCGGGAAGCAGGTCGACCTTTGATTGCAATAGATCTGCCTGTGCGCTTTCAACCATTAACATTTGCTTCTTCAACTGAAGGTTGTTGCTTATGGCATGATTTACACATTGCTCCAGGCTCCATACCTGCTGTGACTTTGCAGAAAAAGCGAGTATCAGGGCAAGAAGGAAAAAAATTACGGATTTTTTTATCATGTTAGGATCTGTTTTTCAGGACGTAATCGATATTTTTATTTTCAGGGCAAATAAATCATGGTTAAATAGAAAAGACCATGCCACAATTGTAATAACCTGAAATATAGCACCTACCACCGGGTATCACTTTAATATTGTCCGAATCCGCTCAGCCAGGGGTTCAATATTGAACACCAGCCCAAATTGCAACAGACCGCACAAGATTGGCACCAATTCAACCACAAATATTAACTATTGATTGCAGTAAATGGTTTATTTTTACGAAAAATTGTACTCTGGCAACTTTTAATATACCCTGACAAAGTTAACGTTGACTTATGAAACAAAAACTCATCTCATTACTTTTGCTTTTGACGCTGATATCAACCTCAGGGTTACAGGCAAAAGTACAAAAACAAAACATGCGATTGCTGAGCGACACCATTGATGTTGTAAATTATGAACTAAAAATAGACCTTACTTCCATTGCTACCCAGCAAATTAATGGACAGGCAACCCTTCGACTGACCACCCCATTGACAAACATTTCTCACATTCCGCTCAATTTGTTGCAGTTAGAAGTTGATTCCGTAATTTCTTCATCAGGCAATCACCTGACATATACCCATAATGATGATTTGTTACGCATTGCAACCACAAATGCTTTTTCTTCCGGGGACACCATAATTATAAAAGTATTTTATAAAGGTACGCCATTTCATGAATCATGGGGAGGATTTCATTTTTACAATCCTTACGCGTTTAACCTTGGTGTTGGATTTCAATCCATTCCGCATAATCTCGGAAAAACATGGTTCCCCTGTGTGGATGATTTTATTGATCGGGCTTTTTACGAGTACCGCATCCGCGTGAGCAATGAAAATATGGTGGCTTGCGGTGGTTTGCTGCAAACTGTAACCGATCTTGGCGATGGCACTTCAGAATACTGGTGGAAATCAGACCGAAGTATACCGACTTATCTGGCCTCGGTGGCTGCCGGTCCATACACACTTGTAACCAGCAATTTTCAGGGAATAGAAGAAGAAATACCTATTACCTGGTATGTGCGCCCCACAGATACAGCAAAAATCGCTGGTAGTTTTGTCAACCTCAATGCTATCGCGTCCATTTACGAGAATTCGTTCGGGCCTTATCCCTTTCAAAGGATTGGCATCACAGGCACTGTACTTGGTGCCATGGAACATGCAGAAAATATTTTTTATCCCAGCGGTAGCATTAACGGGAATTTATCCAATGAATGGCTATATGCGCATGAGCTTTCGCATATGTGGTTCGGAAACAAAGTAACCTGCGCCAGTGCTGAGGATATGTGGTTAAACGAAGGTTGGGCACGTTGGTGCGAAACCTTGTACCGCGAGCATTTATATGGCATTGAAACTGCACGCGACAATATGCGATCCCTGAAGCAAGAAGTGCTTCGTTACGCGCATATAAGCGAAGGCGGGTATCTTCCATTGTATCCAATGCCACAGGAAATTACTTACGGAACCCATGTTTACGACAAGGGTAGTACCGTTGTCCATGGACTAAGGGGTTACCTTGGTGATGAACTCTTTTTTGAAGGCATAAAAAGCTACCTTGAAGCATATGCCTGGCAATCAGCTTCATCCACTCAACTGCGCGATTTCCTTTCGCAAGATACCGGGGTTGACCTTACAGGATTCTTCGATTTTCATGTTTTTGGACCTGGCTACAATCAGGTGGCTGTGGATTCATTCAAAGTTACACCGTCAGGTAGCAGTTTCAATGTTGAAGTTTTTGTCCAACAAAAACTCAAAGGGGCTGAATTCCCCGCCATCAATTGCCGTAGCGAACTGGCTTTTATTAATAACGCCTGGCAGATTGAAACCCGCGTCATTACATTTTCAGGCTTCAATGGTTCAGCAAGCTTTAACCTGCCTTTTGAACCTGAGATGGTTTTGGTGGACTTTTATGAAAGATTTAACGGAGCAGTAACCAGCAATGTAAAAACAATTAAAACTACTGGTGTGCATGATTTTCCTGAGACTTACTTCAAAATGGAAGTAGAAGAAGTGGCTGATTCTGCTTTTGTATTTGTAGCACACAATTGGGTAGCACCTGATGGATTTAAAATACCACAAAACGGCCTTACAATCAGCGATTACCGTTATTGGATCATCAATGGCTTGTTTCCCGCCGGATTTGAAGCAACAGGACGGTTTACTTACAGCCGTGTGACCAAACTTGATCATACGCTCATTCTTAATTCGGCCGATTCACTTGTAATTTTGTACCGACAGGATGCATCGCACGATTGGCAACCGATAGCCTTTACTCGCTCGGGTAATTGGCTTGCCGGCACCATCTATGTTCCTCACCTTAAAGCCGGAGAATATACACTGGCCGTTTGGGATGAGGATATGGTTGGCGCAGAGAACAACATACCCATCGAAAAAAAACTGATGCGGGTCATACCAAATCCATGCACAGACCGGGTCAACGTACATTTCTCAGATCAAGCAGAAGGAGTACTGTATTTGCTGGATGCAACCGGAAAAATTTTTGGGGAATATAACATTGATCCTGGGGAGGCAGGCACATCTCTAAATATGAGCAATAAAAACCCGGGCAATTACCTTCTCCATTTCGCTGGCCGCGACGGGCGAAAGGAATTGGTTAAATTCGTTGTTTTAAAATAATATTTTCAATCAACCACACGCGATTTTCTATGGATATGGATGGGAATGCCTACGCTCATCAGCTTAGGCGCTATTTTGAAGCACATTCCAATATGAGTCTGGCCCCTGCAATGGAAAAGTACATGAAAAACCAATTTCAGTTTTGGGGGATTAAATCACCGGAACGTAAATTGTTGTTAAGGAACTTTATCGCGGAAAAAGGCGCACCAACTACTGAAACCATAGATACTGTTGTTCGAAATCTTTGGCAACAGCCCGCGCGGGAATTACAATATGTGGCAATGGAGCTTGTCGCAAGAAAAAAATTTCTGGTCGAAAAAGACCGGATTACTCTAATTGAGTGGATGCTGACCCATGCTTCCTGGTGGGACACGGTGGATTATATAGCATGCAACGTTGCAGGGGCTTGGTTCAAGTTTCATCCCGAAGAAATTAAGCCCATTACCACAAAATGGATATCATCAGATAATTTCTGGCTACAACGCAGCTGTTTATTGTTCCAGCTCAAATACAGGGAAGCTACAGATCTGGACTTATTATTTGGGTTCATAGAACGATTGGCCCCTGAAAAAGAATTTTTCCTCCGGAAAGCCATTGGTTGGGCTTTAAGGGAGTTGTCGAAAACCAATGCGAAAGCTGTAAAAATGTTTGTAGATTCGCACAATCTTTCGCCGCTTAGCCGTCGCGAAGCAATGAAAATAATTACTAATAAATAATGCCATGAATCCTATTTCCACAACTACCTGGTGGCTAGAAATGACCAGATTCCCTGCAGAAACAACGTTTCGCTCCCTGCCCGAAGATTGCATGGTTATGCAAATGAAGAAACCATTACGCCCGTATTATCTTTTTCTATATACCTCTGTTGGAAGATCTTATCAATGGTACAACCGGCTTATGATGAGTGCCGATGCACTGCAGGAAGAAATCAGCAGCGCTGAAACATCCATTTGGGTGCTCTATTGCAAAGGTGTCCCCGCCGGATTTGTTGAATATAGCCACAGGGAAGAAAATGAAACAGAGATCGTTTATTTTGGACTGGTAGATGAATTTACCGGACATGGACTCGGCCTACCCTTCCTGCAATGGTGCATAGCTAAGGCTTGGGAACGGTCAATCAGGAGGCTATGGCTACACACCTGCAACATTGATCATAAAGCTGCGCTGGGCTTATACCAGAAAGCCGGGTTTAGTATATTTGATGAGGATACGGTGCAACAGGAAAGACCTGATCCAAAGAATGATCCATACCAATTTCTACCCTGGTAGATTATCTTAAAGTATAAGGAATTATTCATTATTATCATATAAAAACCAGTCCCCGAAAATGGAAGAAAAATTCGCTAAACTACTCTCCTACCTGCTCCACCCTTTATTGTTGCCCACCTATGCACTATTGATTCTGTTTGGTCAAAGTGCATATTTTATGATGATACTCCCCACAAATTTCCGATGGGCAATGCTTGGACTTATTTTTGGAAATACGGTATTATTGCCGGCAGTGATTATCTGGATGATGCTCAAAAGAGGGCTGATCACCAGTATGCAATTGCCTGAACGCAGCGAAAGGACTTTCCCATTCATCATAGCCACCCTTTCGTACCTTGCAACCTATTTTATGTTGAGCAATCTAGGAATCCCAACCATATACCTGCTCTTCGTGCTTGGTGCAGCGGTACTGACAATTCTAGCAACTTCAGTAAATTTATTCTGGAAAATAAGTATCCATATGCTGGGCATGGGTGGAATAACAGGAGGATTTATCGGCCTGATGCTTATGCGAAGCATTTACTCGCCTATGCTTCTTATTGTATTGATTTCTCTTTCCGCACTGGTTGCTTTCGCACGCTTAAAACTAAACACCCACAACGAATCCCAGGTTTATGTGGGATACATTGCGGGTGTTTCAATTATGCTGGGATTGATTACCCTGCTTTAATAAGCTTAGAATGGGCGCAACGAAAGACCAACGGATATCGGGTAAATTTGCGGGCCAAGATTTTCTTCAAAGACTTTGGAAACTGAGTAAAATCCAGTAAGATTAATCCATTTATAACCAACCTGAAAACTTGGGCCGAATCTCCATTTCTGGAAATTGGGCAACTGGCTCTCCTTAAACTTGATTTCTGAACCATCTTCAAGATCATCTCCTTTATATTTGGTATGAGCATTAATCAGATAACCGGCTTTGAATCCAACAGCTATTCTGAAGCCGTTCTCAGTTTTAAACCTCAATTCCAGAGGAACATCAAGATAAGTGAGACTGATTTTACTCTTTTTATAGGAGAGGTCTTCCCCTTCCTCCGTCAATTCAGGAATTTTACTTAAAAAGGAAACCCCAGATGTATCCTGCAACAAACTGTTGCTGTATATATTATGCATTCCCAGTCCAAGACCCGCTGCAAAGGCAAAATTACTTTCACCAATGGGGAAATTATGTGTGGCATAAATATTCACTCCCGGGTTAAATCCCCTGAATGTAATCCCGTCCGGTGCATCCATCACCAGGTCATTAAAAATGTCAATTCCTATGGATATTTTTTCGGTAAACAGGTTCCCGGAGGCGTTTTGCGCAGAAGCCAGGCCATTCAGTACTAGGGAAACTGAAATAATCAGAAGTATTTTTTTCATTACGGGTTTGTTAAGGGACTATAAGTAAAAACCACTCAAAAGTTCAAACAGGATGAAATTAAAATGGTGCATTTATCTGCACAAAGATAAGAAAAATGCCAAAAATGACCGCGGTTAGCGATCATTTTTGAATTTTTAACGAATACTCCTAAGTTTTATAACATACAACTAACAATCGGGTATTTTTTCCTCACTGCTGTCAAAGGCATAAAAATTCGCCCTGAGCAAGTGCTTATAGTTATCTTCGGCCCACCCGTATAACACTTCCCACTCATCAGTGGTAAGCCAACGCCTGGACTTATTCAGCTCTTTCAGAAATAAACTTCTGTCGAAACTTACTTTTACTAATTCTTCTATGAGATATTCATGCATAAAATAATACCAGTTGTGTTGATTAACGGTATTACAATAATACAACATCTCAACGGCCAAAAGGGAGCCATTTATTAAACGTACGGAATTAATTCATAAGCGTACCCTTTTTTACCAATATTCGTAATTGCGCTGGTCTCATTTTTCAGAAAAACCGATCATTTTACGAATACTCAACGTAATGATTCTTCTTAATTATTTACTCAAGCCGCTTTCTCAATTCCTGGGTTTGTTTTTCAAATCCCGGCTTACCAAGCAAGGCGAACATATTCTTTTTGTAAGCCTCCACACCTGGCTGATCGAAAGGATTTACATCGAGCAGGTAACCCGACAAGGCACACGCAAACTCGTAAAAATAAAGCAACTCACCCAAATTGTGTTCATTTATTTGTGGCAGACTTAACACTATGTTTGGCACCTGACCATCAACATGAGCCAGCAAAGTACCCAGCTCCGCCTGCCGGTTTACTTCATAAATTCGTTTACCCGCAACAAAGTTCAAACCGTCAGCATCATCTTTTTCCAAAGGGACGAGAATTTCACGACGAGGCTTTTCAATGCTCAATACCGTTTCAAAAATAACCCTCAGGCCTTCCTGAACATATTGACCCATTGAATGCAAATCAGTAGTAAAACTAACTCCAGCAGGTAAAATACCGCGATTTTGTTTGCCTTCGCTTTCCCCATAAAGCTGTTTCCACCACTCCGTAATATAAATGAGCGAAGGTTGGTAATTGACCATAATCTCTACAGGTTTACCAGAAGCATAAAGTGCATTGCGGGCTGCAGCATATTTAAAAGAGGGATTTTCATCAATAGTTTTGGCGGTTGTGACCACTTGTTTCATTACTTTGGCGCCTTCCATCAATTCACGGATATTAAAACCGGCAACCGCAATGGGCAACAATCCAACCGGCGTCAGCACAGAATAGCGACCTCCCACATCATCGGGCACAACATAGGTTTTATAACCTTCGGCATCGGCCAAACCTTTAAGTGCCCCTTTTTCTTTATCAGTGATGGCAATAATACGTTTACGGGCTTCTTCCAGACCATATTTCTTCTCCAGATGGCGTCGTAAAATGCGAAATGCAATGGCTGGTTCGGTAGTAGTCCCAGATTTTGAAATAACGGAGAGAGCATAATCCTGCTTATCAAGGATATCAAGCAAATCTGCCATATAATCCTCCGAAATATTATTTCCGGCATATACGATGTAGGGTGATTTGCGCACTGAATTATCCTGCAGTCCGGAAAAATTATGCTGAAGAGCTTCAATAACAGCCCTGGCTCCCAGATAAGAGCCACCAATACCGATAACCACATAAATGTCAGCCTTTTCCCGAATTGAACGGGCATCCTCTTCAATGGAACGAAGGAGGGCTTCGTCTGTATTGTCGGGTAAATCAATCCATCCAAGAAAATCGCTTCCTTTACCTGTTTTATTCAGCAAGGCATGCTGATGAAGAGCCAATTGTTGTTCAAAAGCATAAATAACCTCTTTTGAAACGAAGCCGTCGAGCTTGTCAATATTAATAGTTAGATTTGTCATAAGTTTTAGACTTTTCGCCATTAAGGCATAAAAATTTACAAAATTAAGGTCAATAAAAACGGATAAACTGAACTCCCATCAATCATAACCATATGACTGAATTATTTTATTGACTTTTCCGAGCAGGAAAGCACAGTTATTTTTATGCAAATATACGATTCGATCGTTAAATGGAATTACTTGCATTAAGAAAAATCAAAAAGTGCAACCCGTGGGAGGATTGCACTTTTCTAACACAACACATTATGAAACATTAATAACACACACCAAACAAAATACCATGGGATAACCATTTCGTATTTATGTTTTACAGCTACAAAATTACAGCGTGAATAGCGCTCCGCTTGTTAACGAAAACAAATAAACGTTAAAAGATGTTAACCTTCATGTTATTATGCACATAGCCCGCTTACCTTTGCAGTTATGAACCGCAAATTTACATTTCTGATTACGGTATTAGTAAGCGTGGCAATGATCTTGCTCACGGGCGTACAGACCTATTGGGTAAGAAGCGCGGTAAAAGTGCGTGAAGCCGGGTTTCAACGCAGTGTTGCCGAAGCTATGAGTAAGGTGATGCAAGACCTCGAGAAAGCAGAAATGCACAAACAGGTGAAAAAAAATGATGAATACAATAGCCTGCTTAAAGCCATTGATTCTCTCGATTACCTGATTTATCAGGAAACCGGCAAAATGCCTAAAAATGATGGATCCTCGGGATTTCATTACCAGAGGCAACAACAATGGGACCAGGTTTTTGAGGACAACCAATGGAAAATGGTAAAGAAGAAAGATTCAGCATTAATGGATTTCTCAGAAGAAAGATCATCCGATTACAATCATAGAAAACTGAGTGAAAGAGCATTACAACTGAACAAGAAGAAAGCCTTTCTACTGAACCAGGTTTTTGAAGAGATGTTTAACTCACCCTTTGCCCCAAATATTGAAAACAGAATTACTTGCGGTCAGCTTGACACACTTATATCAATAGCTCTGAAAGCAAAAGGAATAAAAGCTGAGTACGAATTCGCCGTCTTAAGCGAAGCCAGAAACATTATTGTGATTGAAAAAGATCAGGACTTTCGTTCGCAGCTTAGAGACGAAGGTTTATATTTTCCAATGTTTGCAGAAAATAGCTATGCCCCACCCGCTGATTATTTAATAATCCTTTTTCCAAACCAAACCCGCTACCTTTTGGTACAAATGAGTGGAATGTTGATTATTTCCGGTGGTTTAATGCTCTTTATTGTGATTGCTTTTGCCATTGTGATTATTGCTATGCTAAGACAGAAAAAGCTATCGGACATGAAAAATGATTTTATCAACAACATGACCCATGAGTTTAAAACACCAATTTCTACAGTTTCACTAGCCTGTGAAGTGCTGAACGACCCCGATGTCCCTAAATCCGACGATTTATTGCATTCTTACATCGACATCATCAGTCAGGAGAACAAGCGTCTTGGTGTGCTTGCTGAGAAAATCCTGCAAACAGCCATTCTGGAAAAAGGAGAACTAAAATTAGGCAGGGACACCATAGATACGCATGAAATTATTGCAGACGTAATACGCAAAATTTCCATACAAGTTGAGATCCGCGATGGGAACATTTCCTTTTATCCCCTGGCTTCAGACCCAATGATAGTTGCCGACAAAATGCACATTACCAACGTAATAAACAACCTGTTGGACAATGCCAACAAATACACGCCCAAAAAGCCACTCATTACAGTCACCACCGAAAATGTGAGGAAAGGGATTCAAATAAGCATAACTGACAACGGTTCAGGGATAAGTAAAGCCAATCAAAAAAAGATTTTCGATAAATTATACAGAGTACCAACCGGCGATGTACACAACGTTAAAGGCTTTGGATTGGGGCTGAGTTATGTAAAATTTATCGTAGAAAAACATCACGGTGAAGTGAGTGTTGAAAGTGAACCCGGAAAAGGCTCCACCTTTAGAATATGGCTCCCTTCCGAAAATGGGCAATAAACATTAAATTTTATTAAAAATGATGCTTACTTAAAATACAGGTAATATGGAAACAGAAAAAACCCGCATCCTTCTTGCAGAAGATGACCGCAACCTGGGAAATATATTAAAATCTTACCTCGAAGCCAAGGGTTATGCCCCACGCCTGTGCGTGAACGGACAAGAAGCTTACGATCTTTTTGTTAAGGAACAGTTTGACTTTTGTATTGTTGATGTGATGATGCCTGTGAAAGACGGTTTTACCCTCGCCCGTGAAATAAGACAGGTTGACAGAAGCATACCCATACTGTTTCTCACAGCCAAATCGTTGGAAGAAGACAAATTAAAAGGTTTCCAGGCAGGTGCTGATGATTATCTCACCAAGCCCTTCAGCATGGAAGAATTGCTACTGCGTATCAGTGCTATATTGCGCCGTTCCGGACATACCGCCAAAGGTGGCAAGGAGTTTACCATTGGTAGCTTTACCCTGGATTACAATCGTCAGATACTTACACGTAATGGGGAAGAGCAACGACTCACATCAAAGGAAAACGAATTACTGCGCTTGTTAAGTGAAAACCTGAATGAAGTGCTGGACCGCAGTTACGCCCTCAATAAAATATGGCAGGATGATAGTTATTTTAACGCACGCAGCATGGATGTTTATATCGCCAAACTGCGAAAGTACCTGAAGGATGATGAAAGTGTTGAATTAATTAATGTGCATGGAGTGGGCTTCAAGCTCATTGTTAAATAAAGCATGCAATCATCCAGCACAACCTGAAATTAATCAGAATAGCGTTTCATCAGTTCTTCGGCTTTGTCAACCATGTGTTTTGAACCTACAAAGTATGGCACCCTTTGATGCAGTTCCTCCGGCTTAAGGTCAAGAATACGCTCATATCCGGTTGACGCCTTTCCACCGGCCTGTTCAGCCAAAAATGCAATCGGGTTACATTCGTAAAGCAACCGCAATTTACCATGCGGATTTTTTAAGGTACCCGGATAAATATATATACCCCCTCTTATTAAATTCCGATGGAAATCGGCTACTAGTGACCCAATATAACGGGTTGTGTATGGCCTGTTTGTAGCCCTGTCGTCTTCCTGACAATATTTAATGTATTCTTTAACGCCTTTGTGGAAATAAATATAATTTGCTTCGTTGATAGAATAAATATTCCCGCCTTCCGGAATGGTCATTTCCGGGTGGGAAAGAAGAAACAATCCTACCGAAGGATCAAGCGTAAAACCATTTACCCCGTTACCTGTGGTGTAAACCAACATGGTGGATGAACCATAGATGATGTATCCGGCGGCAACCTGTCTATTGCCCGGCTGCAAAAGATCCTCCTCAGTGGCAGGACCCGATTCAGTAATCCTCCGGTAAATCGAAAAAATAGTACCGATAGGAACATTCACTTCTATGTTTGAGGAACCATCCAGAGGATCCATAGCCACCACATATTTCCCTTTTTTGGAATACGTATTTTCGTAAATCTGAAGTTCTTCATTCTCTTCAGATGCCACAGCACAAACCATTCCTCCATGCATCATTGCATCCAGAAAATAATCATTGGCAAAAACATCCAACTTTTTCTGATCTTCACCCTGTATATTGGTTGTACCAAAATAACCGCTTATATCAGCCAGGCCAGCTTTATTGATTTCGCGGTTAACGAGTTTTGCAGCAATGCCTATGTCGTTAAGTAAACGGGTTAATTCTCCGGTAGCAAAAGGAAAGTCCGCCTGTTTCTCGCTGATAAACTGAATAAGGGTTTTCATAAAAAATTGGTTTTAGGATGTAAAAGCGCTGATTACTAATCGAAAAACTTAGGATTAAAGCGATTTAACAAACCTACATGAAATATTTGAAATCTACAAATTGCATTAATCGCTAACTAAATATATTTCCAGCGCAAAACAACAGATAAAAAGACAGGTTTAACCAAGATCTTCACAGGAGCATTACCCATTCATCAATTAAAGCGATGATTTCGAGTTAAAAACATTAGCTTTGCATAACAAAAAACTTATGGGATGAAAGTTTTTAAATTTGGTGGAGCCTCTGTAAAAGATGCTGCTACGGTTAAAAAATTAGGGGAAATCTTGTCGATGTTTCCCAATGAAAGAATTTGTGTAGTTATCTCAGCTATGGGGAAAACCACCAATCTTTTGGAAAAGATAACAGAGGCCTGGGTAAATCAGGATGTAGCTGTACTTGAGTTACTACGTGACCTTGAAGCATTTCACCGAACAATTTCAGCGGAATTGGAGGATGCCGGAAAAGCAAATATTAAGCTGATTATGAATGAGATAAGGCAGATTCTGCAAGGAGCTCCTCCCTCCTATAACGATGCAGGATATGATTTGGTTGTATCGCATGGAGAACTACTTTCCACAGCCATAGTGAGTGAATATTTGAATAAAACGGGCATTGCCAACCAAATGCTTGATGCCCGCAAAATGATTATTACCAACGAATCCTTCCGCAATGCCCGTATCAGCTGGAAAGAAACCAACGCCCGGATAACGGCAGCCTTTGATGAAGCGAATCCTGAACACGAAGAACTTATTACCATTACACAGGGATTTATCGGTTCCAGTTTTTCAGGACAACCGGTCACTCTTGGTCGCGAAGGTTCCGATTTTAGTGCAGCCATTTTTGCCCATGTGCTGGATGCTTCAGAAATGATTATCTGGAAAGATGTAGATGGCGTTTTTAATGCAGATCCGCACTTTTTTAATGATGTGGTAAAACTTGATCATATTTCCTACCACGATGCCATTGAACTGGCTTATTTCGGGGCATCGGTGATTCACCCAAAAACCATACAACCCCTTCAAAACAAAAGCATTCCATTGTATGTAAAATCTTTCATCAATTCAACTTCTGAAGGAACTCTTATTGATAAATCAACAGATAATCAATCGAATATCCCTTCTTTTATAGTAAAGCCAGCGCAAGCATTGGTTTCCATTTCACCAAAAGATTTCTCATTTGTTGCCGAAGATAACCTGCATAATATATTCGGATTACTATCACATATGGGCATTCGAATTAATATGATGCAAAATTCAGCCATCAGTTTCTCCATTTGTATAGACAATCACCCCGAAAAACTTAAACGGATTATCACCGCACTGAGTGGCGAGTTTTCGGTAAAATACAATACCGGGCTTGAATTGATTACAATACGTTATTACAACAAGAAAATTGTTGATAAAATTGTTGGGAAACGGCCCATTTTTCTGGAACAACGCAGCCGTTTAACCGTGCAATTGGTAGTGGAAGAAAAATAAGTGCTCAGTTTTTTGTGTCCTATTTCACCTTATTATAACGTGAAGGATGTTTCAATACGATAGATTTCGAAACCAATTTGCTTTGCCGCTCAGGTTGATGCCAGAATATGGCGTATTAATCATAAAATAATTCACTGTTGGCAGCATAAAATTGAATATTATACTAAAGCACTATAAAGGTCGCAGCAGGACCTGTAAACAAGTCCTGCTGCGGGAAAACAAATAAAAGGAAACTAAGGGGGCTAGAGAAAATTAAAAATAACAGTCAATATCCATTAACCCGAATGCCTCATACGAGAACTTAGGCTTTCGTCTGGAAACCATTCAAATTAAAAATATCGTGGCGTAAGCAAACGCGGTTTGAACAAG
Source organism: Lentimicrobium sp. (assembly GCA_034005265.1). GTDB lineage: Bacteria > Bacteroidota > Bacteroidia > Bacteroidales > Lentimicrobiaceae > Lentimicrobium. The sequence goes on along the minus strand of JAVEVB010000050.1, from coordinate 126 downwards.
TTCAAATCGTGTGAAATCATAATCTCATGAGATCCCTGTTGATGTGTTTTCATTTCATTCAGGTAAGCATCATACGAATAACCCAATCGCCAGTTTTCTCCAATATTAAGTTCTACCATAAACACG
>JAVEVB010000113.1:0-5660 GCA_034005265.1 Lentimicrobium sp. | reverse complement strand
AAAATACAATTCTTCCATTTTGGGGTGAGAGAATGACATGGAAAAATGGAAAAATGCATTAAATATTAAGAGGGGAATTAAATTAAAGTGAGAGTAAATATTCAGCCGCTTTATCGCTATATTCATCAATTTGCTCAAAAGGGATAAGTTGAGAGTTCGATTCAATCGATTTAAGAAGTTTAACCGATTTATTATAGGAATTCAATAAATTTTCTTCCTGAGGTTTAGCCAGCAACAGATCAATTCTGCAATTATTTTCCTTTGTGTATCTGTTTAGCCATGAAAGATAAGTGCAATATTCAGCGGTTTTACGCTGTATAGCCTGTATGTCCTGTAAATCGAAACTTAGGGGATGTACAAGATTCAACGAACCATTTTTCCAAGCATATTCAAATTTGATACTGAATTCATCGGTTTTCACCAGATAGTTCTTAATAACCTTTTCTTCCAGTTCTTTACTACGTGAAAACAAACGGGTTTTAAATTTTTTGATGATGAATGATTCATTGTGTTTGATAATCTGAGTATCCTTTCTCAAACTTAGCGGCAACAACAAATTGGTATATTCCTCTACCACCTTCTGAGGGTCAGGATAAACATTTAAAACAGAGTATAAATCAGAAAACTGTAAAACCGTGTCGTCATTCTTCAATAAATAGGTATGAATAAAGTCCCTGAAATTTTCGTTCAATAATTTAGAGGCATGTAAATCCTCTGAATATCTCACAACATTAGTATTAATCAACTTCAAAATTGAGTTAAAATAACGAGGATCAAAATCTTTGTATATGGGTTTTAAACGGGTAGCATCTGTAATATGTAAATATAATTTTTTTACTTCTCCCGGGAAATAAAACAGCACACCCACATTGATTGCTTCACCCAATACGGGCGAATGCTTATATTGTAAAATACTATATATAAGTTGCTTGTTCATTGTATGGATGATAGAAGAATGTTTGCAAAGATAGTTGAATTTTTCTGAACCATCCGCCAATATTCCAATATTATTTCTTTATTCGTTGTGTATCCAAGGTCATTCAACTGATTGAAATACGATTCGTATCTGGCAAAATTCAGACCTTGTAAGTATAACAAAAATTCATCAAAGAGGTTTGTTTTATCTTTGTATTTTGTTATAAAACGATAAAATAAATGGTTTTGATAACGCGCATCCCACTGTTGCTGCTCAAGATTCCGAAAAGTATTTTCATCAATTTCGAGTGCCATTTCATGATCAATCAGATAGGAAGTCCATTGTTTTATTAACAAATTGGGCTTGTTTAGATTTCTGTCTCTGTTACAAATAAAATAATCAAATGCATATAGTAATGGCGGATCTATAACATCAAGTGTTTCTCTCCTCGCAATTCCTTGATTATACAAAAATGCAGCATTAATAAATTCGGTACCGAACCTGGGACGATCATCCAGTACCGACAACAATTCTTCGCATTCTGCATTGAGATGCATTTTAAAATCATCAGAAAAGTTAATAATTGCAGCAGCTGGCACATTCAATCCAAATTCCGGAGCCAACACATTACCTAAGACTTCAGCCGTCATCTTATTACGTGCTTCAATATCGACAGTTTTATACAGTTTCACCACATACGGACGTGGCGAACCCTTCATGTCAACAAGCACCAACCAGGGTTTGGAATGCCCCCCCCTGTCGAGTATGCGTTGAAAACCGATTGCTTCGTAAACAGGTAAACTCATACATCACTCCTCCTCAATTACATAAGTTTCATTATAAATATATTCAGGCTCTTGCCGTTGTAAGTCCAATAGGGTGCTGGCTAAACATCGTGATGTAGTCCCTACAATTAACGAGTGGCAGCAATCAATGAAATTTTGTTATTGTAAGCAATAATAATATTGTCTAATTTTATTCGCCATCAACTTTCTTCTTTCCAATAGAAATTCCTCATAATGACTGTAGTCCATTTCCACAATGTCATGAGGAATACAATTCACAGACAAGTTGTCAAGAAGTATTTCCATATCTGTAATATTTCCATAAACAACTTCATTAGAGACACACTGATTAAAAACGATACCGAAATATTCATTTGGGGCTTTATTCCCAACTGAAATATTCGCCTGTGTATCAAAATATGTAAAATTGGCTATTTGATTATACTTTGATTTTTCTTTGATCCCATTTCTTTCTAAGTAATTTTTTGGAAAAATATGGTGTATATCCCCCATTATAGTTATCAGATCACTCACTTTAGTTCCCTGCATAAGTAAGGAATTATCGCTAAAATAAATCTGGGCAGCTAAGAAAACATTGAAATATGGACTATTGATGGCTGATGTTTCAAGATTCTGAACTAATCCTACTGTCCAAAATGTTTCTGATAACTGAGCATCTTCAACTTCTTTAAAAAATTCGATAAACCCTTTTTCAGCGATGCGGCGCATATCCATATCCATAACAGTTTCAGGTGAAGTTATATATCGACTGGTTAGTGTGGTCAGTACATACCATTTCATAACATAATACCTGATTTTATTTTTTTCTATGTTTGGGTCATTATATAAAAGCAAATATAACGTATAGGCAAAGTCGAGAGTCATTTGTGAGTTCATCAATCTACTCGAAATGAATCCAGCTGTCTTGAGTGCAATGACAAAATTAGAGAATGAATATTGATTTATAAAATTCAAAACCCCTTGAGTTAATTTTGCAAATGAATCTTCCGCAATCTCTTCTTTATAATCACGAGTTATAAAATCCCTTCCACCAAGCAGGCTTACCAAATCTTTCATTTTTCCTCTACCAAACTGATGCATAAAAGAGACACGTAGAATATCGCCATAGTCAGGATCATAAATATCACCAATATCATCTTTCAGCCATTTTATTTTTGCGGCAAAAGGTGTCTCCATAAATTCTTTATCTTTGATCATTTCGTTGTACCAGTCTGGCTGAACTGCTAAGTGTGAAAAGTAATCTATCGCTTTTCTAAGCAAATTACCACCATAGGCAGTATTAGCAGCTATCTTTGACATGGCAAAATCAGATTGATTCAGTTTTGCCCCCTGACTATTGATACGGATAAAAATTTCAGTTACTTGATCAATTGTTAATTCGCGATTTAGGGTGATGACACCAATTTGCCTGTTCTTGATATCCAGCAAACTCATCAATATTTTATTTAGTTTCCCTCCATTTATTTCGGGATTTTTATCACAATATTCATTTACAAAATCCCACATATTAAAATTGTGGTGAAATAATATCGCAATGTCAGCAATCCATTTTCTATCTTTCAAAATGGCATTATCCTGAACCTTAAATCGTTCTTCGTCATCATTTGCAAAGGGATTGAAGGCGATTTTTATTCTCTTTTTTTCAAAATCAGAATTAATCACTTCCAGACCGACAATTGCCGTCATTAAAGCGGTAATACGCTGCTGTCCATCAATCATTATCTTTTTTCCTTCAGATAATTTTCCATCTTTAAGCCTCATGTTTGGACTTTGAGAAATGATGATATAACCGGTAGGATACCCTGTATATAGAGAATCTATTAAATCACGTACCTGCTTAGGTTTCCAAACAAACGGACGTTGAATTTCTGGAATAGCAATTTCGTTGCTTTTAATTAATCCCAGTATTTGCTCTATGCTGAGATTAGATGATTGGTATTTTTCAGCCATAATTTTTTGTTATATACTTTTGCTTACTTTTTTAAATTTAAATTAGTTCTAATTGGTTTGTATGGTATAGTTAGCTTGTAACGTAAAAAAATAAATAAACATCTAATTTAGTCTTCCCTCTTCTCCCAATCCTTTGCCAACACTTCCGCTTGCCTAATTACCAAATCAATAGCTTCCTGTGAGCGGATAGGCGGATAGCCGTATTTGCGTAACATGCGTCGGATAATATTCCGGATTTTGGCACGAACACTATCACGTACTTCCCAATCTACCGTAATACTTCCCTTAAGTTTCTCGGTTAACTCCTGGGCAAGGAACTTGACGTCTTCATTTTTCAGGGCTTCGTCACCGGTGTTGTTTTCAAGTAAGGCATCATAAAACCGTATTTCATCGGCACTGAGTCCCAGTTCTTCGTCCCGTTTGAGGGCTTCCTGAAAATCTTTGGCCATTTGTATCAGTTCTTCTATTACCTGTGCTGTCTCGATGGCGCGGTTGTGGTACTTACGAAGCGTTTCAAGCAAGCGATCACCAAATTTCTTTTCCTGTACCAGATTGCCCCGTGAATGCGATTTGATTTCGTCTTTCAGCAGTTTTTCCAATAGTTCTACCGCCAGATTTCTTGACTTCATACGGCGGACATCGTCCATAAATTCAGGCGACAGCAAACCAATGTTCGGTTTCTGCAATCCTGCAAGTTCGAAAATATCAGCAACTCCATCGGCTACAATGGCATTGTCGATAATTTGTTTTAGGGCGCTGTTTTTCTCCTCGGCTAAGCGTTTACTATCTACACTCGTATATTTCAGGATGGTTGATTTGATGGCGTTGAAGAAAGCTATTTCTAACCGGAGCTCTTTCACTTCATCCATGGTGGCGCATATCGAAAAGGATTTGTTCACGGCCAGCATCAAATCGAGAAAACGCTTTTTACCATTCTCGGGTTCTTTCAGCACAAAGTTAGTGGCTGGGACTAACAATTCCAATGCTTTTGTTTTATATTTCGAATAATCGAACCCATGGAACATGCCCCGGATGGCATCCAGATTTTTGAGCAACAACACATAGGCTTCCTGTGTGCGATTGGTGGGAGTACCTTTGCCTTCGGAATCAGCGTAGATTTTCAAAGCCGCTTTCAGTTCGTTGGCTATACCAATATAATCGATTACCAAACCACCCGGTTTATTTTTAAATACCCTGTTTACACGTGCAATGGCTTGCATCAGACCGTGGCCCTGCATGGGTTTGTCGATATACATGGTATGACATACCGGCACATCAAAGCCTGTTAACCACATATCACGAACAATTACTAATTTTAATCCATCCTCCGGGTCTTTAAAACGAGTCTCCAGTCGTTTTTTGATGGCTTTGGTGTAAACATGTGGACGCAGTAATTCCTTATCAGCAGCCGAGCCGGTCATTACAATTTTAATCGATCCTTTTTCAGGGTCTTCATTGTGCCATTCCGGACGCAGCTTTATAATTTCGTTGTATAAATGCGCACAAATTTCGCGACTCATGCACACGATCATACCTTTTCCTTCGATGGTAGCAGTGCGTTGTTCGAAATGACTGACTAAATCAAGAGCTACCTGTTTCAAACGTGGTGCAGATCCGACTAATTTTTCCAATGCTGTCCATTTGCTTTTGGTGTTTTCACGCATGGTCAGATCTTCTTCATCTTCCATCACTTCTTCTACTTCTTTACTCAATGCTTCTATAGCATCTCTGTCCACATCTAATTTCGCCAACCTGCTTTCGTAGAAAATGGGGACCGTTGCTCCATCATCTACTGCATCCTGTATGTCATAAATACTTACATAGTCGCCAAATACTTCACGGGTATCTTTGTCGCCATTGGCAATGGGCGTGCCTGTAAAGCCGATGAAAGTTGCATTTTGCAGCGCTTCGCGCAAATGTTGCGAAAAACCGTATTTATAGGCTCCTGTTTTTGTGTCCAACACTGCTTTGTGACCATACTGACTGCG
>JAVEVB010000112.1:0-5813 GCA_034005265.1 Lentimicrobium sp. | reverse complement strand
CGGACATCCACTTTGGCTAAATTTACTTGGGGCTCAAGCTGTAAGTGGAGTTGAGAAATTAGATGAGTTTATAGTAAACATATCAGCGCATACAAAGTTTGACGAAGATGATATAAGTAGAATTTTATCAAATGAAATTATTGGAGTTGTTTGGAACTCATTAAATTATAAACAGCAAAAACTTCTTAGGTGTTTGTCGGAAATTGTAAAGGCAGAAAAGAGAGAAGATTTAGTAAAAATGGTAGAGAATGAATTGGCATTTAATCAATTCGACAAAGCAATTAGAAAACTGAAACTTCTTAATTTAGTTGTTACAAAAACTAAAGATAGCACCAAAGAGGAGATAGAATTACATCCCCTTGTAAAAAGCTATGTAAAGAGTAAATATCCACCAAATGAACGTAGTAAATACATCTCAATCATTATTGATTATTACAATAAAATAACATATATACTAAAAGAAAGATTAAGTGGAAATGAGTCTCTTAGCTTTTATGAAAACTGGACAAGTAAGGTAGAATTAGCAATAAATAAAAATGATTTTCCACTAGCTTTAGCAGCACTTCAAGAAATTACTGATTCAATTCTTACAGCTGGGTATTTTGAGGAATATTTTCGAATTTCAAAATTGTTATTTAAACACATTGACTATGTTAAATATTACAATAACGAAACACCATACTTCGTCACACAAATAGGAAGTTTTGTAAATTTAGCTTCAGAATTAGGTGATTTTGAAACTGCTAGAAATGTTCTAGATAACTTTAAAAGTGTTATTAAAAATAAAGGGAAAGATTATATTGTTTATTGCAAATTAGAGTGCTCATATCACTGGAATAAATTGGACAATATTGAGGCAATTAGATGGGGTGAAATAGCTTTGAATCTCGCTAAAAGCAGTAAAATTGAAATTGATTTTGATTTAGAACATTCGCTTAATTTAGCTAAAAGGGATTCTCGTGATGAAAAGAATGTAAAGGAAGCTTTAACCTTTTTCTTAAAAGGGAATGACATAGATGTTTTGACGACTACTCCAATAAATGATAATCTTTCAGCTCATTTTTACGGCAATTTAGGGAGATGCTACTATTTTAATAAAGAATATAAATATGCAAAAGCTCTATTATTTAGGTCATTTCATTTGTGCTATATTCAAGAAAATTCAAGTAAGTATTTGAATCGTGGATATGCATCCTACTGGTTGGGGCAGTTACTTCAAAAGGAAGGCGAAAATAAAATGGCATACTTCTTTTACTCAAATTGTATATTTTATTGGAAAAGCCATTCCCCGCATCGAGCTCAACGAGTTGATGAAGAGAGAAAAATATTGCAAAGAGAAATTCCTGATATTGAAGATATTTACAAAATGGATGAAAACACAATTGAGAACCAGTGCAAGTTATGGAATGAAAAACAACTACAGCTTACAAATAAGACTTAAACGCAGTCGCTGATTAAAAAGAAAAATCGCAGCCAAGATATATCTGAGACTGTGATTTAAGTAAGTTTTAACCACAATAAAAATAACACAGTAACTATGATACCATCTTATGAAGAAATAATGCTCCCCTTGCTAAAAATGCTTAGTGACGGACAGGAACATTCATTACAAGAAGCAGATGATTTCCTTTCTGAACATTTCAATTTGACTGAAGATGAGAGGAGAGAATTATTGCCAAGTGGACAACAACCAGTGTTCCGGAATAGACTTGGCTGGGCAAGGACATATATGAAAAAAGCAGGATTATTATCAACTCCCAGAAGAGCCCATTTCAAAATTACTGAAAGAGGTGTTGAATTGCTAAAGGAGAAACCAAAAGAAATTACATCGCAATTCTTGACAAGATATCAGGAGTTTGTTGACTTTAAATCTATTAGAAAAACTAAAGATAATGGTGAAGAATCTGATGAAAACCATTATGAAATATCTACGAACAAAACACCAGAGGAATCACTTGAATATGCTTACCAAAAATTGCGTTCAGAATTAGCAAAGGAAGTTCTGGACGTTGTTAAGAGTTGTTCGCCTGCTTTTTTTGAAAAATTAGTAATCGATTTACTAATACGGATGGGTTATGGAGGTTCAAGGAAAGATGCAGGACAAGCACTCGGAAAATCAGGCGATGGAGGGATAGATGGCATTGTCAAGGAAGATAAACTTGGGTTAGACACAATTTACCTTCAGGCAAAAAGATGGGAAAACTCTGTCCCGGTTAAGGAAATCAGAGACTTTACGGGCGCATTAGCATCTAAGAAGGCCAGAAAAGGAATATTCATTACGACATCTACATTTCCAGCAAGTGTTTATGAGTTTGTAACGCAGGTTGAATATAAAATTGTTCTTATAGATGGGGAGCAATTAGCAAACCTAATGATTGAGAATAATGTTGGATTATCAACAATCAATGAGTATCAGGTTAAACGAATAGACACGGATTATTTTGAAGAAGGATGATGCACAGAAACTAACAGGTGAAATATTTTATTGCTGTGATAGTTCGGGCTTCAGCGTTTATTCAGCTAATAGACTTTTACCGGAACTAGATCGGGACAGGCTATGTAACTTAACAGGGCTGCACATCGATTCTGAAAACTTTCGGAATGGCAATAAGAACAATCCGGGAAACTGTTATGGGCAGTTATAATGAGAAAATCCAACCGAACTGAATGAAAAAGTTGATTTTAATATCCTTATTAACGTTTTTGTGCGCTGAATCAGTATTTTCTCAAAATAATGCCAGGCAAAACTATGACAGTTTATGGTATTTTCATCCGTTTTCAGTTGAACTGTTAGCCGGTGTATGGATGCCGTCCGGAAATTTTTCTGAGTTCTACTCTCCATCCGCTCAGTTCGGAGGAAGCCTGGGGATTATGGTTGCAAAAAATATGAGATTTAACCTGTGGGTAATGCCCAGGCTGAACAGTCAGAAGGAAGCAATCCCATTCAAAGTCAACGATTCCGTAATTCACAACATCAAAAATTTTCACGGGGCATCATTCGGAGGATGGTTATCGTATACTTTCTGTCAGGGCAAACGCTTAAGCGCTGAAGTGATTACCGGCGTGACAAAGGAAGACATCTCTACAGTAGTGGAAAAACCATATGGTAATGACACCCTGAATACTTCAGCTACAGGTCTTTCTATCGGATTAAACACCTGGATCAATACATTTTCGCGGCTGAACTTCGGTCTCAGGGCATATTACACATATACGGCAAACAAAAAGTCTGCGCATCCCGCAAGTTCAACGGGCGGCCATGCGATGACCTTTGCAGTTGTTTACAGATTCCCAAGGCGAAGTCAGGAATTCAAAAGATGGTATTGATCATGTTAACGATTCCGGTCCATTCGGCGCCACTCCCTTAAACCCAACCGCGCACAGTATGATAAAACAACATAAATCTGCCACCCCAAAACTCCACCCCCACCCTATGAAAAAACTCACCCTTATCCTTACCCTGTTAACAGCAATCTCAACTTATGCCTTCGGGCAGCATGCCACCGATACCATTTCGGTGAAGAAAGTTCCGGGAGGTTATCAGTTTTACCAGGGGGAGAACAGGTTAACCCTGAGCGAGCTTATTGTAACGATCAAACCAAACGAGCAGGCTTACAAACAGATTAAATCGGCGCAGGCAAACTACACCATGGGACAGGTGCTGGGTTATGCGGGAGGTTTTATCATTGGTTATCAGCTTGGAAGGGCGTTGTGGAGCAGCGAAGTTAACTGGAGAATGGCTGGCCTGGGGGCAGGTCTGATTGTTATTGCCATTCCGGTCGGCCAGGGGTTCAACACCAAGGCCAGGCAGGCCATTGATACGTACAACAGGGGGCTGCCGGCCAGTGCCCGCCGGAATAAAAGTGAAATAAACTTATCGGCAACCGGAAACGGCATCGGATTGGTACTCGAATTTTAACCGCTTCAACCCGGGATTCAAGGAACAGAGAGGAACAAACTAAACAATTTTATAGATTTGCAAACCATTGTTGTCCGGGGAAATTATTATAATCTGACAGGAATGCTTTACAGGTGCTGGTTTCAGAAGATTGTTACAGCATGCAGGTTACTTTTAAATATATCGCCGCTAAGCAATGCACCGGGCCTGCCGAAGTGGCACAAATTCACCGGATTGCACAAAACCTGTTCTTCTCATTTATTGATACTTAGTGTCTTCGAGTCTTTGTGGCAAATTCTTTCTTCATTTATCCGGACAACGGTGATTTGCAAACCGGATAAGTGTAAAAGAAAGCAGGCAATTTACCACTCCATAAACAACAAGTACATTTCAGATTAATTCAAACCAGATCTTACAACCCAAAACTCCAACCCTCTATGAAAAATCTCTTTACCGTTTTGTTTTCCGCTCTGATCCTGGCTTCCTGCCATAAAGACCCGCCAGCACCGCCTGATCCCGGGGATGAATTTTGCGGGGTAGCTTCCTTCCTCAGTAAATCCGGCAAGATGACACACCGCTTTGAGTATGGCGCGGATCAGCAACTTACAAAAGCCATTACCTACGATACTGCCAACGGGCATATAGATTATTACGCGGAATACAGTTACGGCAGCCTGCAGATATTCAGAAACTACTTCGAAGGCGACGGCTCCCCGGCTTACACCGCCATCTACCACCTGAACGCGCAGGGCCTGCCCGGCATGAAGACCGCCGTGCTGCCCTTCCGGAACGACACCACCTGGTTTGAGTACGATTACGACGGTTACCTGACAAGATCGGTCCGAAAGATGTGGGACGGCAGTTACGACACCCTGTATTACAGCTACAGCGAAGGAAAACGGACGAGGGTACTGAAGCCGAACATCTTCCCGTCCGTGGATACCATTAAGTACGAATACTATGATTTTGAACTCCCGCCAAATACTTACGCGCTGATGAACAGCGAATATGAAAGCTCATCAGATCCCGCCGAAAACGAACTTTTGCTTGGGAAGAACACCCGTCTGGCAGTAAAAAGCAAGATTTTCAGGTACATGAACGACCCGTATCATATTCTGCATTATCAATACTTCTATGATTTTGATGCCGACAGCAACCTCACGAAGATCAGGGGGTCCGTCGGATACCTGAACTCCTACACCCTGCATTCGTATGAGCTGAATGTGAAGGTGGAGTGTAATTAAGCGGGCGCTCTTCAACTGCTTGTTTATCAGACCATAAAGGACCTAACCAAAACATCAGGTCGTTTTGGGGAAAACATCAGGTCGTTTTGGGGAAAACATCAGGTCGTTTTTGAGAAAACATCAGGTCGTTTTTAGTAAAACATCAGGTCGTTTTGGAAAAACGTAAGCACGTCTTTGGTAAAACGTAAGCATGACTTTAGTAAAACGTAAGCACGACTTTAGTAAAACGTAAGCACGTTTTTAGTCAGACGGAAGCACGATCTCTCTGCGGCCCTCTGCGAATTATCTCTGCGTACTCTGCGGTTAAGTCTTTTTCACCGCAAAGGACGCAAAGAAGGCGCGAAGGCCGCGGAGTAACTCAAGAATTCAGGTGTTCGGGTGTTCGGGTTGTTATAAAATGGGCCAATGTGGAAATATGTAAATGTGATAATGTTGCCGATCTGGTGGGTTCTATTGTGCACTGTTCCCGGCAAAGTAGCCGGGACAATTTCCCGGCAGAGATGCCGGGACAAGTTCCCGGCAGAGATGCCGGGACAAGTTGTGGCTATTGTGGTTAATTACCTCCGTTAAAACTCCGTAGAACGCATCGGGAAGACGCGAGCGAACCGGGTTACTAATCCACTCATTGCATTCGTGCATTCGTGGCTATCTCCGTGGCACGCGTATGGAGA
>JAVEVB010000011.1:0-106824 GCA_034005265.1 Lentimicrobium sp. | reverse complement strand
AGTTGTTAGGCGAACTACACCCCGACCTGCTGGCAAATAGCATTTCTGAAAAGCACTTTCTAAAAGATGGTGATGTGCTTTTTGCAGCCAAGGGAACAAAAAACTTTGCAACCGTTTATGAAAGCCAAAATCCTGCTGCTGTTGCTTCCACTTCTTTTTTTGTTTTGAGACTCAGTAATAATAAAATTTTACCGGAATATCTGTCTTGGTTTTTGAATCATCCTGAAACGCAAAAATTGATAAAGGATAAAGCAAGAGGAACCGCTATTCCTTCCATTAGAAAATCGGTTTTGGAAGAACTTGAAATTTCAATCCCTTCTTTAGAAAAACAAAGGACAGTAATACAGCTTTCTGCCTTAGTGCAAAAAGAAAACGAACTCCGAATGAGTATTCTGCAAAAACGAAAACAATTCATCGAACAACAAATAATCAACGCAATTAAATAATAAAATGGCTAAAATAACTCAGAAAGACATCAACGATGCAGTTTGGAAAGCCTGCGACACCTTTAGAGGTAGCATTGACCCAAGCGTTTACAAAGACTATGTGCTTACCATGCTGTTCCTGAAATATCTCAGCGATGTGCATAACGATAAAATGGAAGGCTACTTAGCCAAATACAACGGAGATATGGAACGTGCCAAACGTGCCATGCAACACGAACGTTTTATTGTGCCGGAGCATAGCCATTTTAAATTCCTGTATGATTCCAGAAATGAAGCCAACATTGGAGAACTCATCAATATTGCCTTGGCGGATTTGGAAGAAGCCAACCGTGAGAAATTGTATAGTGAAGATGGTGCAGGAATTTTCCAAAACATAGATTTTAACACAAGCAAACTGGGCGAACCAAAAGATAAAAATACCCGCCTGAAGAATTTGCTGCTGGACTTTAACAAAGAGAATTTGAATTTGCGTCCTTCGTATTTAGAGGGAAACGACATCATAGGCGGGGCTTACGAATACCTAATTTCAAACTTTGCAAGTGATGCCGGTAAAAAAGCTGGTGAGTTTTATACTCCAAGCGAAGTATCTACTCTCTTGGCGAAGCTAACACAATCAAAACCGGGCTCCCGTATTTGCGACCCTACTTGTGGTTCTGCTTCACTGTTAATTAAAGCAGGACAGGAAGTGGGCTCTGATAATTTTTCTTTGTATGGACAGGAAGCCAACGGCAGTACCTGGGCTTTGGCAGTAATGAACATGTTTTTGCATGGATTCGACAATGCCACCATTCGCTGGGGCGATACCATCCGCAACCCGAAACTCAAAGAAGGCGATACGTTGATGAAATTTGATACCGTAGTGGCCAATCCGCCTTTCTCCTTAGACAAATGGGGCAAGGTGGAAGATAAGGAAGGCGACAAAACCACCATCAGCTACGACCCTGAAACCGATAAATACAACCGTTTTTGGAGAGGTGTGCCACCCAAGAGCAAAGGCGACTGGGCATTTATCAGCCACATGATAGAAACGCTGAACGAACACGGCAAAGCAGGTGTGGTTGTGCCACACGGTGTATTGTTTCGTGGTAGCAGCGAGGGCCGCATTCGCCAACGCACCATTCAAGAAAACCTGCTCGAAGCGGTGATTGGTTTACCAGCCAACCTGTTTTTTGGTACGGGCATTCCGGCAGCTATTTTGGTTTTTAATAAGCAAAAAAGCAGCAACGACTTTTTGTTTATAGATTCCAGCAAGCATTACGAATCTGCTAAAAACCAAAACAGGCTGCGCGGTATTGATATTGAACACATTGTAAATACCTATCGTGATTTTGCTGCGGGCAAAATACAGCCCGGTGTGGTAGAAGACAAGTTTAGTTATGTAGCCACTGCCGAAGAAATACAGGAAAACGATTTTAACCTGAACATCCCCCGCTATGTGGACACCTTTGAAGAAGAAGCCGAAGTGGATATTGCTGTGGTACAAACTGAAATAAACAAACTAGAAGATGAACTTTTAAAAGTGCAGACAGAAATTAATCAATACCTAACTCAATTGGTGAAATGATTACAGAAACAAATAGCCTTGCAAAATTCGGAATCCTTGATGTTCCCGATGGATGGCAAATAAAAAAGCTTAAAGATATTTTGATAGAAGGACGCTTAGGCGGAAACTATGAAAATGCTGAGGCTAATAACGGAATTCCAGTAATTAAAATGGGTAATCTTGATAGAGCTACCATTAAAATTGATAAAATACAATACCTACCAGAGAATGAAATTTACAACGATGAAGATGTTCTAGTTAAAGGCGATTTGTTATTCAATACAAGAAATACACTCGAGTTGGTCGGGAAGGTCGCAATTTGGAATAACGAATTACCATTTGCAGTTTATAACTCTAACCTAATGCGAATGAAATTTGACAGTTCGTTTGTAGAATCAACTTGGTTTATGAATCGTGCTTTCAATTCATATTATGGATTACGGCAGTTAAGAGGGATTGCTACTGGAACTACAAGTGTTGCAGCAATCTATGGAAGAGATTTAGAATCAATAAAATTTTTACTCCCCCCACTCCCCGAGCAAAAAGCCATAGCCCGAGTTCTAAGCATGGCAGATGCCGCCATCCACACCACCGAAAAACTTATTGCCCAAAAAGAACTCCGCAAAAAATGGCTGATGCAAAATTTGCTGACGGGGAAGATGCGGTTGAAGGGGTTTGGTGGAGAGTGGAAGGAGCATTCTTATAAGAAAATTCTGAAAGTAGTAAAACGAAATTTCGATTGGAATGAAAACGAATTATACAAACTGATCAGTGTAAGGCGTAGGTCAGGTGGCATATTCTATCGTGAAGCTTTATTTGGCCATCAAATACTAGTCAAGAATTTACGAACAGCAAACGAAGGAGACTTCCTATTTTCAAAGATGCAAATCCTACACGGAGCATCAGCTTTAGTTACAAAAGAATTTGATGGAGCAAAGATTTCGGGTTCATACATAGCTGTTGTGCCAAAAGACAACAATATGTTAAATATGGAATTTTTTCAGTGGTATTCACAAACACCATATTTCTATCACCAAACCTATATCTCAAGCTACGGAGTGCATATTGAGAAAATGACTTTTGATTTCGATACTTTCCTTCAACTCGAAATGAAACTTCCGTCTATCGAAGAACAAACCACCATAGCCCAAGTGCTTCAAGTGGCAGATAAAGAAATCAGTCTGCTCAAAGCCAAAGCGGAGAAGTTGAGGGAGTTGAAGAAGGGGGTGATGCAGGTGTTGTTGACGGGGAAGGTGAGATTAAATACCAACAATTTTAAAATTATAGAAAATGAGTAAAGAACCAATTAAAGTTTCGTTGACAGAGTTTATGAATTTTGTCAATAAATCGGGAAGTTTAAAAGTTACAGTTGTACAAAAAGCTAAAAACAAGAGAGAAGAAGAATATGCCCACTTCAAAGACTATTGGCTAAAACTGAGAGACAAGATTAAATCAGTACATAAAAACAATGGAACACATGCTGACTTGAAAGCCGTATTAGATGAAATTAGTGAAGATAAAGCTCAAAACTATTATGCAGCCATTGAAGGGTATTGTTCTTTTTGGAAAAAGCGAAAAATAGAATGGGTTGAACCACCGAGAAAAACATGGTCAGTTGGAGATATTAAAATTGAAGTAAATCCGGAACTTGGTTTAGTAATAAAAGATAAGATTTATGTGATAAAGCTCTTTACAACTGCCAATGACTCTATGGATAAACGTCATGCTGATTTGATACTAACCCTTATGGAAAAAGAACTTCGCAGTAAGGTTGAAGAAGAAGTTGTTTTTGCGGTGCTTGATGTAAAAAGGGGTAAGTTGTTTGAGAATAAGAATCTGGACCCAACCCTGTGCGGGTTATTGAATGGTGAAGCAAGGAGTTTTGAAACTATTTGGAAATCAATTTAGTCTAATCATGAAATATTTAGTTTGGGATTTAAAACGGAATTATCACAAAAGTAGTAAGAATGGATTGGAGTCGTGAAAAAGCCAGGCAAGAAAAATCTGAATCGATTTCACAAGGGAAGGTTGAAAGAATTCAGAATTCTTATTGATGACTACGAATGCGCAAAACAATCAAAACCGATGAAAACATGAGTGATTCATTTGTAACCTTTAAATACCAATTTGACTCAGGCACTGGTCCTTTGGAGGGTGAGCGTTATGTTCGCGATATTAAGATGGAGATCTTCTCGCAGGATGAAGATGGATTTCCTATTAATTTAATTGGCAAAGTCGAATTTAAAATTATTTATGTTGCAGAAGCAATTGATTCAGGCTACAATTTATATGAAATTTTTGATTCAGATGAATATACGTTCCGCCATTCACAAACTTTTTTTGACTTTAAAACGGGGGCGGTGAAGGAAGCTATTCAGAAGTATTACAACTATGATATAGTGCAATCCAACATTTGCATACTTGAAAAAATAGAAATCCTACCTGGATACAGAGGTTGTAAAATAGGAGCAAAAGCAACCAAAGACATCATTTTTCATTTTGGCTCGGGAATCGGCTTATTTGTAATTCAGGCATTTCCGCTCCAGTTTGAATCGAAGAAAAAAGAACTGGACGAATGGCAAAAACAACAAGAGCTAAGCAGTTTCCCTTCTCAGGAAAATATTGCGTTCAAAAAATTGAGCGACTATTATAAAAGTTTTGGGTTTGATAAAATACCTGGATACAAAGATTTGCTATTTTACAATCCTGCTATAAGGAATGCCCGTTTTGACGCAATTGATTTAGAAGAATAAAAACATGAGTTATGAAAACAACAGAACTTCAATATATACTCCAACAACTCCGTAATCTTACAGCGGAGAATGAGATTGTGGAGTTTAAAGAGGCCAAAACAGGTTATGACTTCACAAAATTGGGTAAGTATTTTTCTGCCCTAAGCAATGAAGCCAACCTGAAAGGGCGGCCATACGCGTGGCTGGTTTTTGGTGTTGAAAATAAGAAGCACAATATAGTGGGTAGTCAGTTTCGCCCACGACGCAAAGACCTTGACAGCCTGAAAAGTGAGATAGCTAACAAAACCACTAACCGGATTACTTTTATAGAAATTTACGAGTTGAATGAACCTGAAGGAAGAGTGGTAATGTTCCAGATTCCGGCTGCCCCAAAGGGCTTTCCCATTGCTTTTGAGGGACATTATTATGGTCGGGATGACGAAGAATTATCCCCTTTGAATTTGGAAGAGATAGAACGCATAAGGGCGCAGGCCACCACTGAAGATTGGAGTGCAGCCATTATACCAGATGCAAGTATTGAAGATTTAGATGAAGAAGCGATAGCCCTGGCGCGCAAAAACTTTAAAAATAAATTCCCTGAAAAAGCTGAAGAAGTTGATACCTGGGATGATAATGTCTTTTTGAATAAAGCAAAAATTACCATTAAAGGTAAAATTACACGCACTACTATTATTTTACTGGGAAAAGAAGAGTCGGAACATTTTATCAATCCTGCTGAAGCCAAAATACGCTGGCTGCTGAAAGATGCTCAAGGGAATGATAAGGATTATGCCATTTTTGGATGCCCAATACTTTTGGCAGTTGATAAAGTGTATGCTAAAATCCGTAATCTCAAATATCGATATATCACTGAAGGCACATTGTTTCCGGAAGAGGTAACCCAATATGAGCCTTTTGTGATTCGTGAAGCATTAAACAATTGCATTGCTCATCAGGATTATACTAAAAATGGCCGGATCAATGTCATTGAAATGGATGACCACCTGGTATTTACAAATCTGGGCAGTTTTATCCCTGGCAGTGTCGAAAAAGTTGTAATAGAAGATGCCCCGGAGGAACATTACCGTAACCGATTTTTGGCGACAGCCATGTTTAATCTGAAAATGGTTGATACCGCTGGTGGAGGTATCCGTAAGATGTTTAATTTTCAAAGAGAACGTTTTTTCCCTATGCCCGACTATATCTTATCCGGGGGCAAGGTTAAGGTTACTATTACAGGCAAGGTATTGGATATGGAATATGCACATCTTTTAGCCAGAAATAGAGACTTAGCCCTTGAAGAAATAATAATGCTTGATAAAGTTCAAAAGAAACATCAGTTAAGTAACTTAGAAGAAAGACATCTTAAATCCAAAAAACTAATTGAAGGCAGGAAGCCTAATTTTTTCATTAGTATCAATGTAGCGCAGAAAACAGGGCAAAAGGCGGCCTACAGCAAGAATAAGGCATTTGATAAGAGTTACTATCTCGATCTGATTCTAAAAGCCATCAATCAACATGGCAGTGTAAACCGTCAGGATGTAAATGAGTTATTGTGGAAGAAACTTCCGGATTGGATGAGTGATAGCCAGAGAAATTCAAAAATCACAAACCTTCTCTCTGAGCTGAGAATACAGAAAAAGATCATAAATGACGGCAATTATTCGCATCCTAAATGGGTAATCTTTCATTAAATGTTACATAACTCAAAGAACTAAAAAGAGATTTTAAAAGAGAACCTAAAGGAGAACTTAAAAGAGAACTTAAAGGAGAACCTAAAGGAGAACCTAAAGGAGAACCTAAAAGAGAACTTAAAAGAGAACTTAAAAGAGAACCTAAAAGAGAACTTAAAAGAGAACCTAAGAGAGAACCTAAGAGGGCACCTTTAAGAGAGAGCCTAAAGAGAGGAGCTTTTAGAGAATATTAAGAGAGTTTTAAGTGGTTAACTTAAGAGAGACTGAGAGAAGAAGATTTAAGAGATCTCAAAACGGACTTTAAAGCGAAATCAAGAAGAATGGACACAACCCTCATTCAAAGAATACCAAAGCAGTCAACTGCCTGCCAAACACCTTCCGGAACTACATTAAAACCGCAAGGCCCGGTACATTTCATGATGTATCGAGCCCCGAAACTCTTTTTTCCAAATGGCAAAATGAGCGGTTCAAAGATAAGCACAAAAATTGCAAAAGCAACTGTACCGGAAAATAAAACCAAATTAAAGAGTAATCTAATGTTGTTGTTGTTGACAAAAGAGCCGAAGAAGATGCTGAAAGAGATAATGGTGTTCTTTGTATTGCAGCTAAAAGAGATAGTGCTGCTAATACACAACTACTTCATGACATTGATTTTCAACACGTTTGAACGCCATTTGCCTGAATTTCAATTCTCTGTATTGGTTCCGACACCGGGTAAATTCAATTCTCTGTATCGGGCATCTGGTTCTCTAAAAATTAAAAAATAATGGACACACCAAGTTTCAAAGAAGATCACATCAGCCAGATTCCGGCATTACAAATGCTGGTGAATCTGGGCTATACCTATTTGAGTCCGGCAGAAACCGAACGGCAAAGAGGCGGCAAAACCACCAATGTATTGCTGGAAGATGTGTTGCGGAAGCAATTGAAGGAGATTAATTCAGAAAAAGCGATTAGCTCAACAAAATCAACTTATATAAGCGATGCAAATATTGAAAATGGAATTCAGATTTTAAAAAATCTGCCCATGAACGACGGCTACATTGCAGCCAGCGAAAGGGCATACAACCTGCTCACTTTAGGTCAGGCACTGGAGCAAAGTGTGGATGGCGACAAAAAGAGTTTTACACTTCAATACATCGACTGGAAAAACATCAATAACAATGTATTTCATGTAAGCGAAGAATTCAGCGTAATGCGAAGCACCAGCAAAGAGCATTACCGACCAGATTTGGTGTTGTTTGTTAATGGTATCCCGCTTTGCATCATCGAGTGTAAGCGACCAGATATGAAAGAGCCTTTGAAACAGGCTATCAGTCAGCATTTACGCAATCAGCAAGAAGATGGAATCCGCAGTTTGTATGTGTATTCACAACTCACTTTAAGCATTGCAACACAAGAAGCCGCTTACGCCACCAATGCCACACCCGAAAAATTTTGGGCAAAGTGGCATGAGAAGTTTAACAGCGATGAAGAAGAACGCAACTACAATAACAAATTACAGGAACTCAAAAACAAACCGCTTCCGATTTCTATAAAAGACCAATTGTTTTCTGACCGCTTCAAATACGTTCGTCAATATTTTGATGCATTGGAACAGGAGGAAATCCTACCAACCGAGCAGGATAATTATTTGTTTGGCTTGTGCCGTCCTGAAAGATTGATGGACATTGTTTTCAATTTTGTATTGTTCGATAATGGAGAAAAGAAAGTAGCCCGCTATCAGCAGTTTTTCGCCATTAAAAAATCCATGCAACGTATTAAACATGTGGAAAATGGAAAACGCAGAGGCGGTGTAATTTGGCACACACAAGGAAGCGGAAAATCTTTAACCATGGTTATGCTGGCGCAAGCCATTGCCATGGAATCCAATATCAGGAATCCTAAAATTGTTTTGGTAACAGATCGCACTGATCTTGACAACCAGCTAACAGGAACCTTTCGTAAGTGTGGGTTGTTTGTAGAAAATGCCACCACGGGTCAAAGACTTGTTGAGCTATTGGAAAGCAAAAGCGATTCGGTAGTAACTACTATTATCAACAAGTTTGTGGCAGCCGTTAAGAAAATCAGCAAACCTCTGGAAAGTCACGATATATTTGTATTGGTGGATGAAGGCCACCGTACACAACATGGCATATTCAACATTGATATGCAAAAGACTTTGCCTAACGCCTGTTTCATTGCCATGACAGGAACGCCGCTTTTCAAAAAAGACAAAAGCACCGCAGCTAAATTCGGAGGCTTAATAGATTCCTACACTGTTGACCAGGCCGTAAGTGATAAAGCGGTTGTGCCATTGCTCTACGAAGGAAGATTGGCTTTGCAGGATGTAAATGTCAGCCCGATAGATACTTTTTTCGGAATGATATCAGAGCCGCTAAACGATTATCAGAAAGCAGACATTAAGAAGAAGTTTGCCAGGTATGACCATTTGAATTCAGCCGAACAGAAAATGCGGATGATAGCGTGGGACATCAGCTATCATTTCCGTGACAACTGGCAGGGAAGAACGCCCTTCAAAGGGCAGTTGGTTTGTGATAAAAAGATAAATGCCATCAAATACAAGGAATATCTTGATGAAATCGGAATAGTAAGCAGTGAGGTTTTGATTTCATCAATTGATGAAAGAGAGGGTGAAGATAGCGCTTTTGGAAAGTCAACTGAGAAGGAAAACCAGTTTTGGAAAAAAATGATGGATGAGCACGGCAATTCAAAAAGCTATGAGAAAAATATCATCAACCGATTCAAGAATCAAAAAGATCCGGAAATTATTATAGTGGTAGATAAACTGCTGACTGGCTTTGATGAACCTAAAAATACTGTTCTTTATCTGACAAGAAATTTGCAAGGTCATAAACTATTGCAAGCTATCGCAAGAGTGAACCGTATTTATCCAGATAAAGAGTTTGGCTATATCATTGATTATTACGGTGTAATTGAGAATCTTGATGATGCATTGCAGTTATATTCGTCCTTTGAAGATTTTGACAATGAAGACCTGAACGGAACGCTCACCAACATTGCTGATGAAATCAAAAAACTGCCTCAGAAACATTCTGACCTTTGGGATATCTTCAAAGCAATTACCAACAAACGGGATGCTGAGGCTTACGAACAATTACTGAAAGATGAAGCAATCCGGGTATTGTTTTACGACAAACTGGCTGCTTTTGCAAGGAGTTTTAAATTGGCATTATCTTCTATTCAATTCCACCGGGATGTTGAGGGAAAAATCATCAACCGCTATAAAGAGGACTTGTCCATGTTCTTGAAATTGCGTCTGGCCGTTATTGAAAGATTCAGTGATCAGATTGATTATAAGCAATATGAAGGGCAAATTCAAAAATTAATTGACACTCATATCACCACAGAGAAAATTGAAACCATCACCGAACTTGTGAACATCTTCGATAAAGATAAATTTCAGCAGGAAGTAGAAAACACGACAGGGAAGGCCGCCAAAGCAGATAAAATTGCAAGCCGGACAGCTAAGCATATAACTGAGAAGATGGATGAAGACCCGGCTTTTTATAAAAAGTTTTCTCAAATGTTGAAAGAAACCATAGCTGACTACGAAGAAAGAAGAATCAACGAAGCACAATATCTGGCTAGGGTCCGGGAAATAATGAATAATGTATTGGCTCATACTGATATCGACATCCCGGTTGAGCTGAAAAACAAAGATGTGGCAAAGGCATTTTATGGCCTGACTTCAGAGGCTTTGTCAGTCAAGTTTCAGGACGATATAATCCGGAAAGAAATTTCAATACAGACCGCTTTGAACATTGATGAACTCATTCAGACTTCTGTTTTGGATAACGGCAAACCAATCGTTGACTGGCAATTCAAAACAAACATTACGGGTAAACTATTGATTGAAATCGGAGACTACCTGATTGATGAAGTCAGAGACAAATACTCTGTTGATTTATCTTTTGAGGAGATGGATAAGATTGCTTTTGACTGTCTTGAGGTTGCAAAAATCAGGTACAAGTAATGAAAGCAGCGATAGAGTTCGGAAGCAAAACAATCGATTTCCGTTTGGAATATTCAGACAGGAAATCGCTTGGCATTACAGTAACTCCTGAAATGGAAGTGTTGGTAAAAGCACCGACAGACACTCCCGTAGAAAAAGTTAAAGAAAAATTAAGAAAAAAAGCACCCTGGATAATTAAACAACAAAGCTTCTTTCTTTCATTTCAGCCAAAGACACCACAGCGGAAATACATTAGTGGAGAAACACATTTATATTTGGGCAGACAATACCGCTTACAAATTTCAATCGGAAAAGAAGAATCTGTAAAACTAAAAGGCAAATTCATTGAAGTAAAAGCGAGTGACAAGTCAAGAGCAAAAGACTTATTAAATGATTGGTATTTGCAACATGCCCGGACAAAATTTCATGTAATTGCAGCACCACTCATTGACAAATTCAAAAAGCACAAAGTAGAACCCAGTTCTATTGTATTGCGAGACATGCCAACACGTTGGGGAAGTTGCACACCAAAAGGAAAAATTATATTGAATCCTGAATTGATTAAAGCACCCAAAGGCTGTATTGAATATGTTATTATACATGAACTTTGTCATTTAATACATCACGACCACACACAGAAATTTTTAGATTTACAAACCAAAGAAATGAAAGATTGGGAAAAGTGGAAAATGAAATTAGAGAAACTATTAGCATGAGAAGCTTTGACATAAAAGTATACTAATTTACAAGCCTCGAACGATTAGCGTTTAAACCAAATAGACAATCCCCCAATCCCTTAATTCTATATCAAACCAGGCCACAATCCAATAAAAGCAAGTGCCTTGTTTAACTACCCACAATAAAGCTACAACATTACCCTATCAGGGCAGAAAACGAATGCTGTTTGTTTTACCATTAGCCGATACCAGGCAGGCAATGCAAATGCCGGTGGTGTTTGGTCTGAAGGGAATTGCTAAACATTGTTAAAGATTGCTTGATTCGTTTTTATCCCCCTTTCTCCGTATTTTTGCTGCATGAATAAAACCACACTCCTCCAACTTCAGCACAACATAAACCTAAAGCCCTACAATACTTTTGGGATGGATGTGCTGGCAAAAGATTTTATTGAAATCACAACAGAAGATGAACTTCCTGCATTGCTTAAGACGATTAATCAATATACCGGCAAGGTCCTTTTTCTGGGAGGTGGGAGCAATATCCTTTTAACCAGGGATTTCGATGGTCTGGTGGTAAAGATTTCGACCAAAGGCATTGAAATTATTGATCAGGATTCGGACTTTGTTTATGTGCGTGGTATGGCTGGTGAAAACTGGGACGATTTTGTGCAGTTTTGCGTGATCCGTGGCTTTGGTGGTCTCGAAAATCTGAGTCTGATTCCAGGCAATGTTGGCACAAGCCCCATTCAAAATATTGGCGCTTACGGAGTTGAGATAAAAGATACTTTTTATATGCTGGATGCAGTTTCGCTGCGCAGCGGAGAATTTCGTGAATTTTATGCCGAAGATTGCGCCTTTGGCTATCGCGACAGCGTGTTTAAAAATGAGCTGAAAGGACAATACCTTATCCTTTCGGTGACATTCCGCCTCAGCAGGAAGCCTATGGCGAATACTTCCTATGGTGCCATTGGTGCAGAATTGAGCGCGATGGGGGAGGCTCCCTCTATAAAGTCGGTGGCAAAAGCGGTAACCAATATTCGCAGGAGTAAATTGCCTGATCCTAAAGAGATTGGCAATGCAGGCAGCTTTTTTAAGAATCCTGTGATTGATCAGAAGAAGTTTATTGAGCTGAAGTCTTTCTATCCAGAAATCCCAGCCTATCCAAATGAGCATGGCGTGAAACTTGCTGCCGGATGGCTGATTGAACAATGCGGATGGAAGGGATTCCGCGAAGGCGATGCCGGCGTTCATGTCAAACAGTCGCTGGTTTTGGTAAATTATGGAACCGCCAACGGTGCGCAGATGCTTAATCTGGCACATAAAATTATCGCCTCTGTAAAAGAAAAATTCGGGGTAGAAATTGAGGCGGAGGTGAACATCATCTGATTTTCGCGCCAATCCAGGCTGTTTTCTTTTTTTGATTTCTCTTTATAAGACACTAAATTAGCACCCCTACAAGTGAAAGAAATCGTCTATGGGTGCAACACTTATTGGTTTTATCATCTATCTCATGGCCATGATGGCCCTGGGAATCTATGCCTATCGCAGGAACGAATCGAATGCGGATTACTATTTGGGTGGGCGCAAAATGAATTCCTGGATGGTGGCCTTATCGGAGCGGTCATCTGGCGAATCTGCCTGGCTTTTGCTTGGCCTTCCCGGTGCTGCACTGGCTCTTGGGATTGTAGAAGTCTGGACCGCACTGGGATGCCTGATGGGTATTTTTTTCTACTGGTATGCAGTGGCAGAGCAAATTCGCAGGCATTCCGAAAAGTTTCAGGCCATTACCCTGCCCGATGTTTTTGCCAATCATTTTTCAAAAGGCAGTCTCATTATCCGGTTCACAGCCATGTTGGTCATCATTTTCTTTTTTACTTTTTATCTGGCAGCACAATTCAATGGTGCGGGCAAGGTACTGAACGTGACTTTTGGCATCGATCCCTTTTGGGGAATGTTTATCGGGGCGGCTGTGATTATAGTTTACACCATGCTGGGCGGCTTTGTGGCTGTTGTCTGGACCGATTTTGTGCAGGCACTCCTTATGTTTGGCGCTTTGGTTTTGTTGCCTGTTGCGGGTTTGATTGAGGTATCCAACAGCGGACATTCCCTCCATTCAGCCATACAAAGTGTTGGAGGAAATTTCCTCAGCCTTACCGGAGGAAAAACGGGCTGGGCTGCTGCGGCAACCATCATTGGCGGATTGAGCTGGGTTTTTGGCTATATGGGCCAACCGCATTTGCTTACCAAGTTCATGTCCATTAAAAATCCGGCCAAAATCAAAAAAAGCCGGCGGATTGCTTTTATGTGGGCAGTTCCGGCCTTTGCCGGAGCATTTACCATTGGATTGATTGGTTTGGCATTGTTTGGTCAGGGTTACTTTGAAGATGTTGAAAAGGTAATGCCCCATCTGGCAAATTATTTATTGCCGGAGTGGCTGGCTGGTATTCTTGTTTCTGCAGCCATTGCTGCCATGATGTCAACTGCCGACGGACAATTGCTGGTAATTTCCTCAACGGTATCGGAGGACTTGTTCCGAAATATCCTTAAAATCAATCTTTCACCAAAATCGATGGTTAACCTCAGCCGGTTGGTTACGCTATGTGTTGGAATTGTTGCTTTTGTTGTGGCTACAACTTCTGGAAAGCTTATTTTTTCGATGGTTTCCTATGCCTGGGCAGGATTGGGTTCTGCTTTCGGGCCAGCGCTATTACTTATGCTTTGGTGGAAAAAGGTTACCTGGCAAGGGGTACTAACAGGGATGATTACCGGCACAGTCATAACTATTGTATGGACCGAGATTGCAGTGCTGGATCAAAACCTTTCAGCACGATTTGCTTCGTTTGCCCTTGCCATGCTGGCAGCTGTGCTTGTAAGCCGTATAACCTTCAAAAACCCTGATAGGTCTATTGATGATTGAGTACTTTCTCAATACATTGCCACAATCTTTCAGATGATTTGTCCCAGGTGAATATCTTTGCCCGTTCAAAGCCATCCTGAATCAACTGGTTTCTGAGATTTTCATCCTCCGTAATCCGCTTCATGGCTGAGGCAATATCTTCGGGATCAAAAGGGTCGATTAAAACAGCGGCATTTCCGCCGACTTCAGGCATGGAGGTTCGATTAGACGTAATTACGGGTGTGCCACAGCGGAATGCTTCAACTATGGGAATTCCAAAGCCTTCAAAATAGGAAACGTAAGTTAATGCCAGTGCTGATCCCATCACATTTTTCATGTCATCGGATGATAGTCTGCCTGCAAAAATTACCGAATCCTTACACTCCATTGCTTCATAAACCGAAGCAATTTCGCCGGTCCACCATTTTTTTGCCCCGGCGATCAACAACACATGGTCACCTGGAGTTTTTTTTCTGAAAAGATCAAATGCCCTGAAGAGGTTCACCAGATTCTTACGCGGATGGAGCGATCCCACAAAAAAGAAAAAGGGCCGGCCATTGGTGAATCTGTTTCGGGTAGTTTCTTTTGTTTGCTCATTCACCGGGCAGTACAACTCGTTGGCGCCATTGTAAACCACGTCAATTTTTGAGGGATTTATCTGGTATTGTTGTTCTATATCGCTTTTTGAGTAGGATGAAACGGTTGCAATACGGTTGGCGCGTTTGGCATATTTTCTGAAAAAAGTCCGGTAATAAAATCGTTCGGCAAAGGGAAGATCGGCGGGATAATGTTCGAAATTAAGATCATGGAAAACTGCAATGGATGGAATTTTAGAACCCAATGAGAGATAGCCATCGGGAGATAAAAACAAGTCAGCTTTCAATTTATGAAGCATGTAGCGCACCGAAACTTCAAACCAAAGGAAGTAAAGGACCGGATGGCGGGCAGGAGGGCCAATGACCACCGGGGTTACATTTTTATTGAAAATAAATTCCGGGTGATATTTACGGTCAAATAAAAAGAAAAACCGGTGCTCTGGATGGGCATTAACCATGCGTCTCAAATTCTCGTAGGTAAACCAACCTATGCCTTCCAGCCGGTTGTGCAATAATAATCGAGTATTTACAACAATGTTCACAAATTAAAACTTTGGCCGGCAAATGGCTTTTATTTGTCGGGGTGAGAAATTATTGAAGGAATAATGATATTTTTGCGCAAATTTAATCTTTATTGATTACTTAAAGTCTCTTAAGTTATTTTAGGTAATCTGGATCGGGCTTGTTTCTGGTCAAATTGTCCGTCATGCAACGCAAATTTATTACCAATCTTGGTTTTCTTCTGTTTCTTAATATTCTGATCAAGCCTTTCTGGATATTTGGTGTTGACCGGACCGTGCAGAACGTTGTTGGCGCAGCTGATTTTGGCTTTTATTTTATTGTTTTCAACTTTACCTTTCTTTTCAATATTTTGTTCGATTTTGGCATTACCAATTTCAACAACAAGAACATTGCACAGAATACCCACCTGTTAAACAAACATTTTTCGAGTATCCTTATCCTGAAATTTCTATTGGCAATTGTTTACTTTATTGTAACTTTTGGTGCCGGCTTACTGTGGGGATTTCGAGGGAATGAATTGTGGATGTTGGGTTTACTGGGGCTTAACCAGTTTTTTATCTCATTTATTCTTTACCTCAGGTCAAATGTTTCTGCATTACTCCTGTTTAAAACAGATAGCTTTCTTTCGGTATTGGACAGAATCCTGATGATTGCTATTTGTAGTGTCTTGTTGTGGGGGAATGTTACTGATCAGAAATTTCGTATTGAATGGTTTGTGTATGCTCAGACTTTTTCCTATTTGCTGACGGCCCTTGTAGCCCTGCTCATCGTTATACGAAAAGCCTCTTTTAGCCGGTTGCACTGGAACTGGCCGTTTTTTATGATGATTATAAAGCAGAGTCTTCCATTTGCCATTCTTGTTTTATTGATGACCTTTTACAATCGTATAGATTCTGTAATGTTAAAAGTGATGCTGCCTCAGGATGAGGGAAATGTGCAGGCAGGTATTTATGCTCATGCTTACCGTCTGCTGGATGCTGTGAATAATCTGGCTTACCTGTTTTCGGTATTACTGCTGCCTCTTTTTGCACGGCTTATAAAAGCGAATGAGCGGGTTGATAAACTCGCTAAGTTATCCTTTACCCTTTTGTTTATTGCCTCTGTTGTCTTTTCAATAACTTCATATTACTACAGGTTTCCTTTGATGGACCTGATGTATGAGCATTATATTGCTGAATCAGCGGTGGTATTTGGTGTTTTGATGGGTTGTTTTATTGCAATTTCTACTACTTATGTTTTTGGCACACTGCTAACGGCCAATGGAAATCTCCGACAGCTCAATTTTGTTGCAGCGGGAGGGATGCTTTTGAACATTACCTTAAATATTATACTCATTCCCCGCCTCGGAGCACTTGGTTCTGCCTGGGCTAGTGTAGTCACCCAATCCTTCATGGCAGTCGTACAGGTTATTCTGGCGTCTATTTTCTTTCAATTCCGTATCAATATATCTTTTCTGGTACGATTGATATTGTTTTTTTCGGGGGTTATTTTGATTAATTGGTTTGCATCAGGCTTGGAGATTTACTGGGTTAAGTCTGCTTTGCTTGTTGTGGCTGCTTCCGTTGTGTTAGCCGGATTGCTCCAGCTGTTACATATCAGAAATTTCATTCGGATATTTAAAGGAACTGAGATTTAAGTGGAAAGAATGATTAAGGGGCGGGAAAGCTATTGGGGAAGTCTTTTGCATTTTATGAGCGTTCTCTTCAATAAACAAAAAAAGAATCTAAACA
This sequence comes from Lentimicrobium sp., assembly GCA_034005265.1. Taxonomy (GTDB): domain Bacteria; phylum Bacteroidota; class Bacteroidia; order Bacteroidales; family Lentimicrobiaceae; genus Lentimicrobium. The sequence goes on along the minus strand of JAVEVB010000011.1, from coordinate 90,012 downwards.
TGTTCCAAACTACATTTAGTTTGACTGTCGAAACAGAATAGAAGAGCGCAAAAAACAAAAAACAAAGAACCACATATCATTTCCTAAAGTGAAATAATTTTTGCTACCTTTGGCAACCCAAAAACGAACCAGCATTCCATATGTCGGAGAACAAGTTTTCAGAAATCAGGGATTTTGACTCTTCCAGTCTGGGATTGTTTCTTTACTCCTGGCGCAAGCCGCTGATTATTATTATTTTGAGCGCAGCAATCCTGGCCTCTGTATTTTCATCTTCATGGTTTATTACACCACTGTATAAATCAACTGTTGTATTATTCCCGGTTTCTACTAATTCTGTTTCCAGGGCACTCCTAACAGATCAACCTGCTGTCAATAGCGATATTCTTGAGTTTGGCGAGGATGAACAAACCGAACAAATGCTCCAGATACTTAGTTCAAGTAAGATCAGGGACAAAGTTGTTGAGAAGTTCAATCTTCTGGATCATTATAAGATAAGTCCTACATCAAAATTCAAACACACAGAACTGAATAAACGTTACGAAGATAACATAACGTTCAGGCGTACAGAGTTTATGGCTGTGAAAATCGCTGTTCTTGACCGTGATCCACAAATGGCTGCCAATATTGCGAATACAATTTCTGAACTGCTTGATTCAACAAAAAATGCAATGCAAAAGGAAAGGGCCATTAAAGGGTTCCTGATTGTTGAGCAAGAGTATAATAAGTTGAGAGGTGAAATTGCTGTTATGGAAGATTCCCTCCGTAAAATCAGGGAAAAGGGCGTTTATGATTACGAGTCGCAGTCAGAAATGCTTAATCAGCAGTTGGCCATTGAAATTGCGCATGGAAACACTGGAGGTATCCGTGCATTGGAGGAAAAACTATCCCTGCTTGCTAAATATGGTGGAGCTTACGTTTCGCTGCGTGACATGCTTGAGCATGAAAAAAAACAATTGAGCTATCTTAAGGCACGTTATGAAGAAGCAAAAGTGGATGCCAGTGAGAATCTCCCACAAAAATTTATTGTAGAATCGGCCTATAAAGCCGAAAAAAAATCTTACCCGGTACGTTGGATTATCGTATTGGTCTCAACCATTTCTGCCTTCCTTGTTTCAATACTGATTATTATTAGTCTTGAAAAACTGGGTAAGGCCGGTCTGGTAAAAAAAAACGCCCGTTCAAATTAAAATTACTCAAATTCAGCATAATGGACAATATTAAGCCCAACATGGAGAACTACTTCAGCAATATCCATATGATGAAAATCTTTCTCAAGTGGAAATGGCATCTATTAGCTATAGCTGTTATCGCTGCTTTATTGGCAGCCATTTTCTCCAGCTCTTTTTTCATGAAGCCCCGATTTAAGTCCTTTGCATTGGTTTATCCCAGTAATATTGCGCCATATTCTGACGAAAGTGAATCGGAGCAAATGCTACAGTGGTTTCAATCACAGGATATCAGGGACAGTGTGATGAAAAAATTTAACCTGGCCAGTCATTATGGAATTGATTCTTCCTATAAATATTTTCGTTCCACCATGGAATATCTCTATAAAAAAAATGTAGAGATAAATAAGACTCAGTACGAATCCATTGAAATTGTTGTCATGGATCAGGACCCGCAGGTTGCCAGGGATATGGTGCTTGCCATTATCGATTTTTGTAATGCAAAAATTCGTGCAATTCACCGCGAAAAGTATAGTGAAGTTGTTGCCAGTATGGGTAATACATTAAAGGAGAAAAGAGCCCAGCTTGATAGTGTTGAAAGTGCTTTGTCTGAACTTCGTGAAGAGTATGAATTGATTGATTATGAATCGCAGGCGCGTGAAATAACACGTGGATACCTGAGAACGGTTGACGGTTCAAATTCCTCAAACATAAACATGAAGGATGTTCTGCGGATGAAGGAAAACTTTGAGGCAAAATCAGGCCAAATGGCTATTCTTACCCAGAGACGAAACGATATTATGCGCATCTATGCTGATTTTGAACAGGATTATGACAGGGCCGTATATGATGCCGCCAAGCATTTTACCTTTACCAATGTGGTTACGCCTCCTGAGATAGCTGATAAAAAGTCATACCCGGTGCGGTGGCTTATAGTTATGTATGCCATGGCTGCCGCAGTTTTTTTCTCAGTAGTTGTGATTTCGGTAATCGAAAACAGAAAAATCAATCAGGAATTGTCACAGATTTCGGGCAACAACCCGCCTAACGCTTAACCCTTTTCACCCTTGTTGGCTAATCTTAAACTCAGGTGGTTTTATTTACTCAGCGGACTTTTTATTCTGTTGAATTCACTCCTTATCGTTAAGGAGTTCTATTGGGGTATTGCAATTCCTGTAGCCATTATTATCGCGCTAATGTATTTATTCTGGCTCGATAAGCTGCTGCTTTTTATTGTATTGGTAACACCCTTAGCCATCAATATTGCCGATAGTGAGTTAGGGATTGGAATATCCCTGCCATCTGAGCCATTGATGGTGGGAGTGATGATCATTTTTATTCTCAAAACTATTTTTAACAGCAATTACGACAGACGCATTCTCAGGCATCCTGTTTCCATTGCCATATTCTTCAGTCTTGCCTGGATGCTGATTACCAGTATTACCAGTGAAATGCCATTGGTTTCGTTTAAATATCTGGCTGCAAGGCTTTGGTTTGTTATTCCCTTTTATCTCTTGGGAATTCTGTTGTTTAAAGACATAAAAAATATTTCGCGGTTTAAATGGTTGTATATGGCAAGTTTGACTATCGTCATTGTTTATACTTCAATTCATCACGCTTCCTTCGGTTTTGCTGAAAAACAAGGCCACTGGGTAATGCAGCCTTTTTATAATGACCATACTGCTTATGGTGCTATTCTTGCATTCTTTATTCCCGTATTTATTGGATTTATGTTTAATCGCGAAAGATCAAGAACATATCGGGTGTATGCATTTATGGCTACGGTCATTTTACTTATAGCACTCTATTTGTCATATAGCAGGGCGGCCTGGGTTAGTCTGGCCGGAGCTCTGGTGGTTGCTATTCTGGTGGTATACAAAATTAAATTCCGATGGATCTTCGGTATTTTAATTGTATTGGTTGCATCGTTCTATATTTTTAAAAGCGATATACTTTATGTCCTCGAAAAAAATAAGCAGGATTCTTCTGCAAATTTTATTGAGCATGTTCAGTCTATTTATAATATTTCTTCAGATGCCTCTAATCTTGAGAGGATAAACCGCTGGCAATCTGCTTTTCGTATGTTTGAAGAACGCCCAGTTCTCGGTTGGGGACCTGGAACGTATCAGTTCATTTATGCCCCTTTCCAGCGGTCGAAAGAACGAACCATTATCAGTACAAATGCCGGTGATATGGGTAATGCCCACAGTGAATATATCGGGCCTCTTTCTGAACAGGGGGTGTTTGGAGTGGTCAGTATCTTTTGGATTGGTATTGTCGTAATTATTACTGGTGTGAGGGCATATAACCATGCCCGAAACCGTGAAGTCAGGCTTTATAGTCTCATTTCAGTGCTGGCCCTTGTTACTTATTTTATACATGGGTTCCTTAATAACTTTCTTGATACAGACAAAGCATCGGTGCCATTCTGGGGCTTTATAGCCATGATAGTGGCCCTGGATATTTATCACAAAAATGATGAATTTGTCAAAACGGGTTCAATGCACGCCCTTAAGGCCTCAGAAGACGAGGTGAAGGAAGAATAATATTGCCCGTTATTTCCGCCCTTACAGGAATTTCTTCTGTTGTTGGGCAAGACGCCGGTAAACCTGGTATTATTTTATTGCTCCGGAAACAGTTCTGTTACGGTTTTTGACGAAAGTTTGCTGAGAATATCAGGTAATTGTTTTAAAGCAGCTAATTCCCGCCATTTTTTACGCGCTTCTTCAGCTGGTACACCAAAGTAGGTTTTGCCACCCTCAATGCTTTTATCCACCGCAGAGGTTGCCAGTAAAATAGCACCTTTCCCAATCACCAGATCTTTATTAATTGCCACTCTGCCCCAAAGGATGACATCATCTTCAATACGGGTAACGCCCGCAATGGCGCAATGTGCTCCAATCAGGCAATGGTTTCCGATGTACGTATCGTGCCCAACCTGGACATGATTGTCAAACTTAGTGCCTTTGCCGATGAAAGTATCCCCCGAAACCCCTTTGTCAATGGAGCAAAGTGCCCCGACTTCTACATTATCGCTTATAACTACCCTGCCGCATGATTCAAATTTTCTGTATCCTTCGGGCTTACGCTGAAAATAGTAGGCATCTGCCCCAATAACACTTCCACTGTGGATAATAACATTGTCGCCGATTACACTATGGTCATAAATACTGACATTGGCATGAATAATACAGTTTTTTCCGATGGTAACATGGTTCCCGATAAATGCATTGGGCTGAACGATAGTTCCTTCCCCAATCTTTGCGCTCAGGCTAATGGTTGATACCGCTTTTTCAAAAGGTCTGAACTTCTTTACCAGGGATACATATGCTGCAAAAGGATCTTCATGAAAAATCAGGGCTTTTCCTTCTGGGCAATCCACCTCCTTGTTAATGATAATTGTAGTGGCCTTTGAATTCAGGGCCTTGCTGTAATACTTAGGATGGTCGACAAACGTTAGATCGCCGGGAACAACCATATGTATCTCATTTAACCCTGAAATGATGAAATCAGGATCGCCCGAGAATGTGGATCCAATCATGTCGGCTATTGTAGAAAGACTAAAGGTGGGATTGAGTTGCATAATTGTGGGGTTTAGAAAAAAAACCGGACCATAAATAAACGGACCGGTTTGATTTTAATTCGTTATTCTGGTTTTGAGTATGAATTGCTCAATAGAAAACAATACATTTTTCTCGGACAAATTTTCTGTTATCAATAGTAAGAACCATTTACAGAGATAGTAATTCAGGCTTCTGTAATTCCGGAAACGGATTGAATTTATCTGCTTATTATTATGATTTAACCCGTTCAGAGTAATCACCGGTGCGGGTATCAACCTTTATACGTTCGCCATCACCAATGAACAATGGAACGTGCACGATTGCGCCTGTGTCAACTGTTGCGGGTTTCAGTGTATTGGTAGCAGTGTCTCCGCGAAGTCCAGGTTCTGTGTAGGTGACAATTAATTCAACAAAGGGAGGTAATTCGCAACTTAGTGGGGTTTCCGTTTCGGCATGAAACATAATTTCCACTGATTGACTTTCTTTTAGAAACTGAGGTGCATTAATTATGCTTTCGTCGATGTGTATCTGTTCGAAAGTTTCCACATGCATGAAGTTGTATCCATCTTCATCTTTATACAGGAATTGGTAAGGACGACGTTCAACCCTTGCAATATCAATCTTTACCCCGGCACTAAAAGTATTAGGAATAACTTTACCCGTTTTTAAGTTTCTTAGTTTGGTGCGCACAAACGCTGCGCCTTTACCTGGTTTCACGTGCTGAAATTCAACCAGCGTATATAAATCACCGTTGAATTCTATGCAAATCCCATTTTTAAAATCAGCAGTAGTAGCCATAAAATGTGTTGAGTGTTAGTAATTTTTGAGGGGCAAAGGTAATCTTTTTTTATTTAATCAAAACAGGCGTAATTCGGTCAGAATCTTATTTTGCCGGAGTGTGGCTGATTGTGAATGAGGGGTTTTGTATCAAACCCGGATTGACTCGCTCATTTAAAAGCCCTGGATAACCGGAATTTGACATCCAGCCGGAAGTAGCCTGCAAAAACATCAAGCTAGGTATAATTGACTGACCAGCCAGATTTGCAATCATATCAATAAATTTGTCGGTGAGCTTTTGCGCTGCTAAACCACTATTAAGTATTTTTAGACAGGAACTTAAATTTCTATGCTGAAACTCTACTTTACTTACAAATGAATTGGCACCTGCTCGGTGTGTGGAACCTTCTTATAATCTTCCATTTTAATCTGGTTTTTGCAGAAATCAAACTCATCCTGAATTGAATTGGAACTTATTACAATTAAGCGGTTTGTGGAATTTTGTTCAATTAATCCCCGATACCATTCAATGCCTGTTTTATCAAGGTTGGTGATTGGTTCATCCAGCAGAAGAATCGGGGTGTCGCTCAGTATGGCAAGGGCCAGTCTTACCCTTTGCTTCATTCCTGAAGAGAAGTGGCGTAAGGCTTTGTTGGCATTTTCGGTGAGCTGGCAGGTTCGGATAAATTCCGGCGTGGCCATATTGCGCATCAATGGTTTAAGCCGTCGGTGGAAACAAACCATTTCGGTAAGAGTAAAATCTTCGATAAGCTCAATATAAGGCGCGGCAATTGACATAAGCCTGAATGCATGTTCAGGCCTGATTTCTGTGCCTTTCAGTTGATAAGCAATTTCTCCCCGAGTGGGCATAATTGCGGAAGAAATTACCTGCAGAAGAGTTGATTTTCCTGAGCCATTTGCTCCAAGAATGACTGTGGCTTCGTCACTGTTGAGTACAGCGGTTAATTCCGAAAAAATCCAGTTGTGGTTATATTTTTTGCCTGCTTTTTCAAGCGTTATCGTAAGCATTTTTTAAATGGGGTAGTTTAAGGAGTGGTTCGCAACATTCTGAAAGTTGCGGATGGCAATTTTTATGCGGATTTGGAGTAGCCTTTCATAATTCCTCGTGCCGACTTTGAAATAAACGACAGAATTTCATCCCTTTCGGACGTTGCCGGTAAATTTGCTTCGATGTATTCAAGAGCTTGCGTAACATTATTTCCCTTTAGGTATATGTAGCGGTAAATATCCTGAATTTCATTGATTTTTTCCGGTGTAAAACCGCGCCTACGTAAGCCTATTGAATTGATGCCAACATAGGAGAGGGGCTCCCTTGCCGCTTTGGTAAAGGGTGGTACGTCTTTCCGGACCAGCGAACCTCCGGAGATCATGACGTGTGAACCGATATTCACAAACTGGTGAATGGCGGAAAGCCCGCCAACAATGGCATAATCATCAATGGAAATATGTCCGGCGAGTGTAGCGCCATTGGCCAGTATTACATTATTGCCAACAATACAATCATGAGCAATATGTACATAAGCCATCAGCAGGCAATTGTTGCCAATTACGGTTTCATTGTTTGCTTTGGTACCCCGGTTAATGGTTACAAATTCCCGGATAACGGTATTGTCTCCAATCTTTACGATGGTGTCTTCACCATCAAATTTTAAATCCTGAGGAATGGCAGAAATGACAGCACCCGGGAAAATTTTGCAATTTTTGCCGATTCGGGCGCCTTCCATAATGGTAACGTTGGAGCCTATCCAGGTCCCTTCTCCGATTTCAACGTTTTTTTCGATGTTGACGAAAGGTTCAATCACCGTATTCTTAGCCACTTTGGCTTGTGGATGGACGTAAGCGAGGGGTTGATTCATCTAAAGGGTTGTTTTTTTTGTAATTTGTGCCATAAGTTCAGCTTCTACAACAATCTTTGAGCCAACATATGCAACGCCGCGCATATGGCTGATGCCCCGGCGGAAAGGTGAAATCAGATCGAGGTGGAAAATGAGGGTGTCACCGGGAACCACTTTCTGCCTGAATCGTACATTGTCGATCTTCATAAAATAGGTGATGTAGTTTTCGGGATCGGGTACAGAACTCAATACAAAAATTCCTCCTGCCTGTGCCATGGCTTCAATGATAAGAACACCAGGCATTACGGGTTCATCGGGGAAGTGGCCGACAAAGAAACTTTCGTTCATGGTAACGTTTTTCAGCCCAACCACATCGTGATCACTCATGTTCAAAACCTTATCAACCAATAAGAAGGGTGGACGGTGGGGAAGAATACGTTTGATGTCGTTAATGTCGTATAACGGAGGTTTATTCAGGTCAAATTTAGGTAATAGCGGTTGCGAAGTTTCGTGCCTGATGTGCTGTTTGATGATTCTGGCGAATTGTGTATTCGCCAGATGTCCTGGTCTGCTGGCAATTACATGCCCCTTTATACGAACACCTACCAATGAAAGATCTCCAACCACATCAAGTAATTTGTGGCGGGCAGGCTCATTGCTGAATGAAAGTTCCAGGTTGTTAAGAATTCCTTCCTTCAGTACTTCTACTTTTGGTTTATTGAAAAATTTGGCAAGCCGGTTAAGTTCTTCCTGATCAATCAGCCTGTTCACAAAAACAATGGCATTGCTTAGGTCGCCACCTTTTATAAGGTTATTCTGCACAAGAAATTCCAATTCGTGGAGAAATACAAAGGTGCGACATGGGCCAATTTCTTCAGCAAAGTCGCTGATGTGGCTTAAATGTGCATTTTGTGTGCCCAGTACCTTGGTGTCGTAGTCGATCATTACCGAAACCTTATAGGTGTCATCTGGCAGGATGAGCAATTCGGTTTTCTTATCAGGATCAGAATATCGCAAAACTTCTGTAATTTTGAAGTAATGTCTTTCAGCATCCTGCTCCTCAATACCTGCTTTTTTTATGGCTTCGACGTAAAATTTTGAGCTTCCGTCAAGTATGGGTGTTTCCTGACAATCCAGATCAATGAGTACATTGTCGAGGTCCATTCCGGTTAAAGCGGCCAGGGCGTGTTCAATGGTGCTCACCCTTACACCTTTGTATTCGAGCGTGGTTCCTCTTGATGTATCGATCACTAAGTCAGCATCTGCATCCACTATTGGTTGATCAGGTAAATCGATCCTTCGAAATTTAAATCCGTGGTTTACCGGTGCTGGCCTGAATGTAATGTTGACTTCCTGGCCTGTATGGAGGCCTGAACCTGATATGGTTACTGCCTCTTTTAATGTTTTTTGTTTCTCTGACATAAGGGCGGCAAAGTTACAAATTAATATCTTCTCTTAATAAGAGTTAATTGTAATAAAATCAAGTAGATGCAAAATGGTGGATGATTATTCGCTGTTTTTTTTGACCAGTTTTTCCAAATTGTGTATGCGATCAACAAGTTTGGGAAGGCTTCTGAAATATACATAAGATTTTCGGTAATTGCTGATGTCAAATGCCGGACTTCCCATCATGATTGATCCATTGGGCACATCTGTTGAAATACCCGATTGAGCAGCTATTTTTACTTCATCACCAATATTCAGGTGGCCGATAATACCCACTTGTCCGGCAATCATGCAATTTGCCCCAATTTTTGTTGATCCTGCTACGCCGGTTTGTGAGGCAATTACGGTGTTCTCCCCAATAACTACATTGTGCGCAATTTGTATCAGGTTGTCTAGTTTTACCCCTTTATGGATGATGGTTGAGCCTAGTGTGGCGCGGTCAATGGTTGTATTGGCCCCGATTTCAACATTATCTTCAATGATAACATTCCCTATTTGGGCAACTTTCGCATACTGATTGTCGCTTTGAGGTGCAAACCCGAAGCCATCGGCACCAATTACCACACCGGCATGAAGGTTGCAAGCATTGCCAATGGCACAGTCATTATATATCTTTACTCCGGCGTAAATGGTACAGCCATCACCAATCACTACATTATCGCCTATACTGGTGTTGGGGTGGATTTTAGTGTCTTTGCCAATACGCACATTCTCACCTATACTCACAAAATCACCAACATAGCAGTTCTCGCCGACGCTGGCTGAGGTTGCGATTGCAGCAAACTTTGAAATTCCCGTTTTTTTTGATTTAAGTTCATTGTAAGTCTCGAGCATTTTTGCGAAAGCATTGTAGGCATTTTCCACCCTTATCAATGCACAGGGGACGGAGTGCTCTGCTATAAAATCGTTATCGACAATAACTGCCGATGCTTGAGTAGTATAAATGTACTGGGTGTATTTGGGGTTGCCCAAAAATGATATTGCTCCCTTTTCCCCCTGTTCAATTTTAGATAGCTTGAAAATTTCGGTTGAGGCATTCCCTTCTATCGTTCCGTTGATAAGACTGGCAATCTCTTGTAGCGTAAATTTCATTGAAAATGGTTTTCGGTAATCCTGATGGTTTGTTGAATGTATGCTCATTATCAGGTAATTCTATTTTTAGAATGACCTGATAAAAAGTCGTGCAAGTTACCAAAAAAATCATCCACTGGCTGGTTTTTTATTGTGGTAGCAGAATCTGACTCTGAGAAGCGATCAAAATTCGTAATCAATATAAATCGGAGAACTCATTTCTCAATATAATAGAATCTGGAGGAAATTAGACTTTGATTAAATTTTCATAACTCATGCCTTCACAGGCCTGAACTGGTCCGAATAGAATAATTGTTGTTATTGGACATTCTTCCATCCGGTATTTATCTAATTTGTGCAGATAAGGAAATGGCAGATACGGGATTAATTTAAGATTTGCCTGCTGGAAGCTCTTCTATTTTCGAATGTTTAACTATTTAACGTCACTCTTATATCAAATGCATTGTATATGCATTGTATATGCATTGATGTAAAGTCATCTATTTATTCAGGCTTTGCATGACATGTGATGAGAAGTGAACTATATTTCTGGTCTCCTGCAAAATGCTCATGAATAAAATACTGTTTCGGTTACCCGTCATTTCTTCACGGATTCGTTTAACCTCGTTTTTGCTGCTCTGTTCAATTTCAGCTTCCACCGGGATTTTTAGTAATTCTGGATATGGCGCAGTGGTAATGTCATCAGGGCTAACTGTCTTGGTTATCCCATGTAAAAGTAGGGTGAGTTTATTATTTATTGTTTTGAGCTCAGAAAGCTGCATTTCGTTTAAAGGCTTATGGTGATTGGTCATATGGCTGAATGAAGCGCCTGAAATAATGCCTATACAATTAAGTATTTCCAGAAGATTGTCTTGTGTTCTGATGGCATAATAAGCCTGGTCTGCTTCCTGCTCGGTGGTTCCTTTAAGTACCTGAGAAACAATTTTTCTTTGCATTCTGGCTTCCTTTTGAAGATCCGTTATGCTCTTTCTGATGTCTCTTAATGCATTTATGTTGATATTTTCGTTTGCTTCAACTATCTGGTTGTAAATTGCGGATATCTTCGTGAAAATTTCAGTAGCATTTTTAAGGCCGAACTCTTTTATATTGTCTGGGTTTACCGCCTCTTCTTTAGCCTTTGAAACTTTTCCAGATTCTTCTTTTCTCATATGAATTCTATGGGTACGGTAGGCCATAAAAATAGCAATTGAAATCATGATAAAAATGACAATTGTTCCACCAACGAAAAACAGAGATGCTAGAATAAATGAGATTGTAAAGGCAGAAATTGCCGTAAAGAACCAGCCTCCAATTACTGAAAATACGCCGGTGATTCTGTAAACAGCACTCTCACGGTCCCACGCACCGTCAGACAGGCTGGTTCCCATGGCCACCATAAAAGTCACATAAGTGGTTGAAAGCGGAAGTTTTAATGAAGTCCCAAGTGCAATCAGGGCACTTGATACGACTAGATTTACCGATGCCCTGAGTAAATCAAAGGCAGGTAGATTTTTCTCTTTTTTCTTTCGGGGCAAGGGCACAAACCTTTCTGTCATCCAATTTTTTGTAGGTTCAGAGAGAACACCTGAAAAGAAACTGTTTATTCCAAGTGAAAGGCTGACAATGCTTCTTGATATTGCAGAGGAACCAAATCTTTCTTCACCTTCAGACTGACGGCCGAGATTGACTTCGGTCATGATTACAGTGCGGGCTTTTTTCGATAGGTATAGTGTAACCACCATGATTAACCCAGATATAATAAGAAAAATCAGGGGAGTTTTGACCGCACCGCTAAGCGCTTCCATAGTAAATGAATCTGGGTTGGCACCGGGTGTGTTTATGAATGTTAAATATGAATCATAACCTGCAAGTGGAACGCCGATGAAATTCACCAGATCGTTGCCGGCAAAAGCCATCGCTAAGGCGAACGTTCCCACCAATACAACAACTTTAAGAATATTTATTCTGAAGAAAATATTAATGAGGTAAAGTAGTGACGTGAAGCCTGCAAAACTGAAAATCATAAGTTGCAAACTATTGTCCTTTACCCATTTATAGTTTGTAGGGGTCATGAAAGCGGCATCCTTTGCACCTTTTATAAGAATAAAATAAACAATGATGGTGATGGCGATACCACCAAAAAGTCCTCCAAGGTATTTGAGTTTCTGCTCGTAGTTAAAAGTGAAAATCAGTCTGGTAACGAACTGAGTCAAGGCGCCTATGGTGAATGCTATGATTACAGAAAGCAAAATTCCGGATATAACTGCAAGCGCCTTTCCAGAATTTATGTATTCACCAAGTTCTGCATATTCTGCTCCTCCAGCAATCTTGAAAACTGCAATTGCAACGGCAGCACCCATTAGTTCAAAAACCAGCGAAACCGTGGTTGAGGTAGGGAACCCTATTGTGTTGAATGCGTCAAGCAAAATCACATCGGTAATCATTACCGCCAGAAAAATGAGCATAATATCTGCAAATGTGAACTTGTCGGGATAAAAAATTCCACTTCTGGCTATCTCCATCATTCCGCCCGAAAAGACTGTTCCGGCTACAACTCCCACCGCAGCTACCAGCATTACAATTTTTAGTGGTGCTGCCTTTGAGCCAATTGCTGAGTTTAGAAAGTTTACCGCATCGTTGCTCACACCTACAATAAGATCGGAAATGGCAAGCAGAAATAAAACAAGAATGAGAATCAGGTAGATGGTTTCCATTTATTGGTGAGGAATTTAGGGCGCAATATTAGTCAAAGATTATATCTGGATAACCGATTGTGTGTTAAGTTATTGTTAAGTATTCAGGGGGTGCTTAATTTCTCGAAATAGCCTGATAATTTGTTGTTTAAATTCATTTTCGCGATATCGTTTATGATGTTATTTTGTATACTTTTGCAACCATTTTTTTAATGCTGATCTTTTTATGACACTGCAAATATTTCTGTTGCTGGCAGGTTTTGTACTGCTGATTAAAGGAGCCGACTGGCTGGTTGAAGGTGCATCTGCTCTGGCCAAAAAGTACAGAATTCCTGACCTTGCTATTGGACTGACCATTGTTGCATTTGGCACTTCTGCCCCCGAGTTGGTCGTGAATGTGTATTCATCAATGCAAAATCATCATGATATTGTTTTTGCCAATGTTATTGGCAGCAATATGTTTAACTTGTTCGCTATTCTGGGAATTGCCGGGTTAATCAGCCCGCTTGTTGTGCAATCAAGCACGGTTTGGAAAGAAATCCCTTTTTCCTTGTTTGCTCTGGTTGTTCTCGTTGTTTTGGGTAACGATTTTTTCCTGGGAGGGGATAATATTATTTCTATTGTTGATGCATCTGTTTTACTTATTTTCTTTTGCCTTTTCCTTTATTATATTTACCGGCAGATGCGATCAGACAGAACGGATGCCTCAGTTACAGACAAGCACTTAACAATATTTAAAATCACCTTATTTATCGTTCTGGGTTTTGCTGGTTTGGTGTTCGGTGGCAGACTTGTTGTTATTAATGCTGTTGAACTTGCTGCTGCTTATGGTGTGAGTGAAAAAATTATCGGACTTACCATAGTGGCTGCAGGCACCTCATTGCCCGAACTGGCGACTTCGGTGGTGGCGGCCTACCGCAAAAATAATGATATTGCCGTAGGAAATATTGTCGGATCAAATATATTTAATATATTTCTTATACTTGGAGTAAGTGGAATGATCAGGCCTCTGAATTTCAATCCCACCTTTAATACTGATATTTATTTGGTAATAGCTGGTACCTTGTTATTGTTCCTTGCCATGTTTCTGGGTGGTAAAAAACGGCTCGACAGGTGGGAAGCTGCCATTTTATTAATGGTTTATGTGGGGTACACAGTATATTTGATTCAAATGGAAGTCTGATAAGAAAAGTAATCTTAAAGCCTCTGATGCATCATGTTTGTTCTTTCACTGTGGTTAATTCTGGTTTGCTTTAAGGCAGCTTAGAACTTTTGATAGTCTGATATGATCTGGTTATTTTATGAAATCACAACGGACTTGGATGCGGAAGTCAAAATTCACTTCACCGATAAAAAACGGGAAATCATTTGAATGTCGAATTTAGTTCTAAAAAGAACGTATAGTAAGTGAGTGTTGTGCTGAATGCCTCTCAGTATTGTCAGAACCTTTCTTAGTCAGAATACCTCAACCATTTTTGGGAAAGTTAAAAAGTGTTTGCTTATAGTCCCGGAAAGTAAAGAAACATTGATCTGGTCAGATGAGTCAGCTATATCATTCACTTGCCCATTGCGGTATAATAACTTAATCTTGTCATTTACAGGATTATAGGCATTATTTGTGATGGTGCCTTCCCCGATAAAGTAAGATAGTTCGGTTTGATTTAAGTTGGGCCAGCTTAACTGAATGGCATTTTTAACCTGTTGGATTTCTATATCAGCGAAGGGTTCATTTCTGATGATAATTCTGAAAAGCCGCCGAGAAATCAACCCTTTACTTAAAAAGGACAAAACAGGATCGGGATTATTTACCCATACTTTCATAGCTGAGAGTATATCGTAATCATCAAGCTGGGCAAACCAATCGGGAACTTCACGTTTTGTATAAAAGTCGTTGGAATCGAGCTTATTGCTCAAAAAGAATAGCAGGCTGGGAGTGGCAAAAAGTGATTCACCTTGTAAAATGAGGCTTTTGGCCCGTTTTAACAGATTTATCAGCATGTTTTCGGCGGCCACCACTGTTTTGTGATAATATACCTGCCAGTACATCAGCCTGCGGGCAACAATAAATTTTTCGATGGAATAAATGCCTTTGTCTTCAACCATCAGTTCATCATCTTTTACCGTCAGCATTTTGATGATGCGCTCAGTATTAATTACCCCTTCCGAAACGCCAGTGAAGAAACTGTCGCGTTTCAGGTAATCCAGACGGTCGGTATCCAATTGCCCTGATACCAGTTGATGCAGGAATTTCTTTGGATAGTCGTTGGTAAAAATCCGTATGGCCATCTCGAGTTTTCCATCATATTCGCTGTTCAGTTGTTTCATATAGATGAGCGAGATTTCCTCATGACTGATTCCCGAAACAATACTATGTTCAAGCGCATGTGAGTAAGGGCCATGGCCAATGTCGTGAAGCAGAATGGCCGCCAGTGTTGCTTCGCCTTCATCGTCAGAAATGTCAATACCTTTTAGCCTCAGCGTATCGATGGCCTCTTGCATGAGGTGCATAGCTCCAATGGCATGATGAAACCGGGTGTGCAGTGCCCCCGGATACACATACGAAGTAAGTCCGAGTTGTCTTATCCTTCTTAGCCGCTGAACGAGAGGGTGTTCCACCAGACTAAAAAGTAAATCCCCTGAAATGGTGATGAAACCATGAACCGGGTCATTGATGATTTTCCGTTTTAAGCTTTGCCCTGAACCCACGTTTTATCGTATCTTTGTTAAGCGAAAAAATGTTAAATAAATGTGGAATGATGAAATAAGTTTTCAATTCCTGCATTATTAAGAAAGAAGTTAATCCTTTGCAAAGGTATTGCTTTTAGCCAAGTTCTAGATACCTCACATTTTAAACCATACCAATGGAAAAAATAGCGATTTTATGGGTGGACGATGAAATTGATCTGCTCAAGCCTCATATTATGTTTCTTAAAGAAAAGGGATATGATGTTTTTACTTCCAATAACGGAGTGGAAGCATTGGAAATATTAAAAACCCAACCTTTCGAAATCGTTTTTCTCGATGAGCAAATGCCCGGTCTGTCAGGAATTGAAACCCTCAGTCAAATAAAAAATAGCTTTCCCAATCTACCGGTAGTGATGATTACCAAGAGTGAGGAAGAGGCGATTATGGAGGATGCCATTGGTTCAAAAATCTCCGATTATCTCATCAAACCTGTTAATCCCAATCAGATTCTCCTGAGTTTGAAGAAAAACCTGCAGAACAAAAAGCTTATCAGTGAAAAAGCAGCTTTTTCCTATCAGCAGCAATTCCGTAGTATTGGGATGGAAATTAGTAACCGCTTATCATTTGAGGAGTGGATCAGCATATACCGGAAATTGGTATTTTGGGAACTTGAACTTGAAAAATCTCAGGATCCGGGCATTATGGATATTCTGAAAATGCAGAAAGATGAAGCAGGTCAGGTATTTAGCCGGTTTATTGAGCAGAATTATGTGGAATGGCTCGGTGGTAAAACGCAAGACCGGCCGGTTATGTCGCACACACTTATACGCGATAAGGTTTTGCCATTGTTGGATGATTCCTCTCAGTTGTTTCTCATCGTTGTGGATAATCTTCGCTACGACCAATGGAAAGTTTTACAGCCTTTGGTTGAGGAATTGTTCAGGGTTGAGAATGACGAAATTTATTTCAGTATTCTGCCCACTACTACCCAGTATGCACGCAATGCGCTTTTTGCCGGTTTGATGCCTACCGAAATCGAAAAAAAGTATCCTAAGTATTGGGTCAACGAAGATGAGGAAGGTACAAAAAATCAGTTTGAAGGGGAGTTGCTGGGCGAACAATTGCGCCGTTTTGGGCGAGACATAAAGTATAGCTACCACAAGATACTGAACCTGAACGCGGGTCGCAAAATGGTGGAGACCTTGCCCAACATTGCCGGAAATCCCTTGAACGTAATTGTTTACAATTTTATTGATATGCTTTCACATGCCCGTACCGAAATGGAAGTAATCAGGGAACTGGCTGATGATGAAGCTGCTTATCGATCAATTACGGTTTCGTGGTTTGAACATTCGCCTTTGTATGATATTCTCAAGTTTCTGGCAGATCGGAAAATAAAAACTTTAATCACCACTGACCATGGTTCGGTTAAGGTTGATGGCCCCGTTAAAATTATTGGCGATAAGGCCACCAATACAAATTTGCGTTACAAAACCGGACGCAGCCTGAGCTATAATAAAAAAGAGGTTTTTGATGTTAAAAATCCGGCAGAGATATTTTTGCCCCGTGGCAACGTGAGTTCTAATTATGTTTTTTGTCGTGGTAACGATTTCTTCGCTTATCCCAATAACTATAATTATTATGTGAACTATTACCGGAATACTTTCCAGCACGGAGGAATCTCAATGGAGGAAATGATGATTCCGTTTATTACTTTAATACCAAAATAGTACCATGCACACTGAACCAATTGTTTGTGCAGGGTTGAATGAACTGGATGAGGTTGCTTCCCGGATTCTCGGGGAGCATCCAAACGCCAGGGTTATGGCAGTTTCTGGACCTATGGGTGCAGGAAAAACTACATTCATTCAGTCTTTATGCAGAAGGTTAAAGGTAAAAGATACAGTTAACAGCCCAACGTTCTCTATCGTAAATGAATACCGCACCTCTACCAATGAGCCTGTTTATCATTTTGATCTGTACCGCTTGAAAAAAACAGAGGAATTACTTGATATTGGCTATGAAGATTATTTTTATAGTGGAAATTATTGCTTTATCGAGTGGCCTGAAGTTGCTTCGGCCCTGATACCTGAGGAGTGCCTTTACATCAGTATTGGTGTAGATGATGCTTCTGAGGTGAGAAGGTTTATGGTTTCTTAGATTTTTGAGGTTGTGCTTAATATATTTATGCTCCAATCCAGCTAGATGCATTTAAAATATTGCATAATAAGATGGGGATATCAATTTATTCCATAAATTAGCCATGATAAATTGATAAGGTTCCGGCATAATGCAAGAGCAGAATGAATATTATAATTTCTCCTCTCATTCCGTGGGTTTGCTGCCACAGGAGGAGCGGCTTGAGATCCCGAACAAATCATGCCAGCTTACTTTGGGCTTGCCACGCGAGAAGGCACTGCTTGAAAACCGTGTTTCACTGGTGCCGGATGCCATTTCGGGTCTTATTGATGCCGGTCACAGGGTTTTGGTAGAATCGCAAGCAGGACTTGCATCACATTATTCTGATAATCAATACAGTGAAGCGGGTGCAGAAATAATCAAGGACACTTCTTCTGTTTTTCAATGCGATGTAATTATAAAGGTTTCACCGCCAAGTGGCGAGGAGATAGATATGATGCGTGGAAAACAGGTATTGCTTTCGTCGCTCAATCTTTCGGGTTTGAATGATAATCACTTCAGGAAATTATCTTCAAAAAAAATAACAGCCCTTGCCTATGAATATCTTAAGGATAAAGACGGTAACTTTCCGGTAATCAGGGCAATGTCGGAAATAGCAGGCAATACTTCCATTCTTATTGCCGCTGAATACCTCAGCCATCCCGATTATGGAAGAGGGCTGATGTTTGGTGGCTTAAGTGGAATTTCACCCACTGAGGTAGTTATTCTTGGGGCAGGCACCGTGGGTGAGTTTGCCGCACGAGCTGCCATGGGGATGGGTGCTTTGGTGAAGGTTTTTGATAGTTCAGTTTACCGTTTACGGCGCTTGCAAAATAATCTGGGAACCAGGATTTTTACTTCTATTCTGCAGCCCAAGCCCATCATGGAGGCACTGCGCACTGCCGACGTTGCCATTGGTGCCGTTCGATCACAGGGTGGACTTTCTCCAGTTTGTGTTACTGAAGAAATGGTGCAGCAAATGAAGGGTGGTGCTATAATAATTGATGTAAGTATTGATCAGGGCGGATGTTTTGAAACCTCTGAAATTACCAATCACAAGAATCCGGTATTCGAAAGGTATGGCGTTACCCATTATTGTGTGCCCAATATTGCTTCGCGGGTTCCCCGCACAGCGGCACATGCCCTGAGCAATCTGCTTGCTCCTATTCTTTTAAAAATAGGGGAAGAAGGAGGAATCAATAATATTCTCCGTACCGACTTAGGCGTTAGAAACGGTGTATACCTATTTAATGGTATTTCAACCAATCGCTATATAAGTGAGTATTTTCATTTGCCGCACAAGGATATTGATTTATTGATTTCGGCGTTCCATTAACAGGTAATGGTTTACAGGTAATTAGCAGCTGGAGTAGGGGGGGTATAGAGAATCTAAGCCTTTTTCTTTGTCATTCCGGTTACCATCATATTGGGAGCAAATTTATTGATGGGAATCTTAATCGTTCTTACCTCCTCAAAAAAACAGTTAAATGTCTTTTCGAGATATTTCAGCTCGTTGGTGGTCTTTTCATCAGAAGTCAACTTGTTGAAAACCAGTTTGCCTTCAGGAGAAAGACTACGGCTAATTTCCTTTATAAAATTTTCTGTCATGAATTTATCAGGGACTTTATCATCAATATATAAATCTACGATAACAAGATTAAATTGCCGGTTATTGTTTTGAATGAACTCGTAGGCGTCATCAATAATAATGTTAACATCCATCAGCTTCAATATATCAAAATGCTCTTGCCCGGCCTTTACCATCATTTCATCCAGCTCTACTCCGGTAATGTGATTGGGCAGATTGCGCTCCATGCGCAGAATGGAAGCAACACTGCCTGCACCAAATCCAAGGATAAGGATTGAGGCCGCTTTGTCAAGCAGCGGCGGATCGATGTTAAAATAACGTCGGAAGGCATCATGCAGCGGACCGAAGGAGTAGTTTACACTTCCGGCATTTATCTGATAGCGTCCGTTGATCAGACAAACCTCAATATCGGGGCCGACCTTACTTTGATAGTGCGCAATGAGCTGTTCTCCTGCAAAGCTGCTCAGGTAATGAAGTGTGTCTTTGATTTTTGACATAATTATGACAAAGTCATTTCTAAAAACAATATTGAATCAGACACTTAAGAAGATTACAAATATACAGAAGATTGGGTTAATCCTTTTAAAGGCCAAATACAGTTTTAATCGTTTCAAAGTAATGGGCTAAAACCTGATGTTTTATTTTTTTTGCACCTCACCTTTTAACAAGGGGGTGCAACCCCTTGTTAAATCAATGATGATCTATAATCTCCTATTCGTATTATTAAAGCGCCTGTTTTAAAACAAAAAATGACCGGAAAATTCCCGATCATTTTTATTCATGTCCTTAAAAAATCTTCATTTACCTGATCAGGGTTACACTATTGCGATATTTTATGGTTCCAAGATCGTTTACATCACCAATAATATCAAAAGAGAGCGACCAAAGGTACATTCCAGGAACGGCTGCCTGCCCATTTCGCGTCCCATCCCATTTCGCTTTAAAATCATTTGTTTCCCATATTTTCTCTCCCCACACATTAAAAATTGATAAGTAAAAGTTCTCTATGCCATCACTTGGCCCAAAGGCAAAAAAGGTATCGTTTAATCCATCATTATTGGGTGTAAAGGCCGTTGGCAAAGCGATATCGAGAGAGATTACCTTTATGGCATCATCGTTATGGCAACAATTCATGTCTTCGATATGGACAGAAATATCCCCTCCCTTATCAACTTCAAATATCTGGTCATTGCTTCCATCCTGCCATTCATAGGCAAACATACCTTCTCCGGCATCCAAAGGGACCCTGGATCCTGGGAAAAGGTACATGCTATCACCTTTCGCCTCGAAACTCTTAGGGGGCAATGGATTGATAACTACCGGAAGCGTTGTTTGAAAATCTTCCCCTTCGAAAGTTTCTGTAAGGGTAACAATGTATTCACCGGGTGCTGAAAATATATGAACCGGATTCAGTCCCGTGACTGGATCAGGATTTGCCGCATCGCCAAAATCCCAGACTGCATTTTCAACATTACTGGTATTTAGCAAGGAAAACATCGTTTCATCGCCTTCGCATTTTGTATCGTAATCAAAGTGAGGGATGTCAAAATAACTCTGGATAAAGTTAGTCAAGCCATTAAGTGCCTTTTTGGAGCCCAGATTAATTCCATCCTGGTCATATTTACATGAAAGCCCTGGCCTGTTTGGGTTCTTAATAACACCCAGCATATTTTTTTGAAAGCGGCCCACGTATATTTTCCCATCCCGTGCAAGTTGTAAAGCAGAAACATCAGCATCAAAGGGAGTCTCGTTGAGTAGCAAAGGTTCTGCCCCACTTGTTAAATCATATTGAAACAACTGATTGTCAAGGCCGGTAGAAATATTTGCGATGGTATAATAGAGCTTTGTACCATCAGGTGAAAATTCAACATAATACGGGCCACGATCTGGATTAATAAGTTCAGGCTTAATCGTTACCGGGTTACTTACAAGTCCGGTGCTGTTGTCGAATGAAAAAATTTCAATCACTTCTTTTCCAAAAGAAGCATAAGCAATTTTATCCCCTTTGGGAGATAATTTCAAGGCCCCAAAATATTCACGTTTATTATAATCACCATCAATATCAGATCCTTTTGAACTCACAACAGCTTCAAGATTTACTCCTGAAGAGTCAACTAAAAAAGCATGAAAATCATTGCCATTTAATCCGTGAGTAACAACCCAATAGTCTGTTCCGTTGGCATGCTTCACACTGGAAATCATCTCAGCACTTTCCGTAAGTAATTGAATGTTACGTTCGGAAGTAACTTCACCCTGATTCTCATTTAATGACACATCTACGCATGAATAATTAAAACCGCGGGTATAGCCAAAAGCAGGAGGGTAAACCAAATCTGTTGTGAAAATATAATAAAATTTTTCAGAACCTGGCCTTGGCACAATCAGGGCTGACTGTGTTGAACCAAGGTCACCAGAAAGGTTTGGCCCGGCATTTATAACACTATGATTGCTATTCCATACTTTTATGCCATCTGTATAAAATAAAAGGTTTCCGTTCTCATCAGAAATAGCGGCAGTTCCTTTGCCAGCAGCCAGATTCTCAACCGAAGGATGATTCACAGTAGCACCGGCATCGGTAAATTTAAGGCCAACATTCTGAAAAAACAGCCAATTATCCGCCTGATGCGGTGTTTGAAAGGAACACCTGGTGGATTGGGCGAAAAGACCAGTGAGTATAAACGAAAGAACAGCAAGTAAAAATATTCTCATTGAGTGATTAAGGTATTAAGTTCAAAATCCAGCGGAGCAAACATAGGGAAACTTTTTATGCCCGGAACTATTCCGAAACAATCACTGACCTGTAAATTATTTCATCGTTTCCGGACAGTTTTATTAAATATATTCCTGCGGAAAACGCACTCAAATCAACAGTAATTTCCTTTTGGTTATTGGTCTGAAGGTCTATGGTTTGTGAAAACAATCGCTTTCCAAGCATAGAATATACTTCCACAAGTTTTTCACCCTTTAAATCCGCAAATAAAACAGTGAAATTTCCATCCAGGGAAGGATTGGGATAAACAATCATTCTTCTGTCAAATTGTTGTTCATCAATGCCATAACTACAGTTTTGAAAGGTAAAGTAGGCTGTAATTTCAGTATCATCAGCGCAACCTGTTTCAATATTGGTTACGGTTACCTGATAATATTGTTCATCAAAACTTAGTCCTGAAGTGCTAATATTTATGCTTTCTTCTGTTGAGCCATTGCTCCATAAATATTCCTGGCCAGGATTGCCGGCATCAAGTGTAACTGTATCATATACACAAACACCAATTTGACCGTTCCCCAAATTCTGAATACGGGGATCGTTATAAGGAAAGAGGTCAATGAAGGGTAAAGGATTGACCGTTACGGTGACCTGTCCGGTTGCGGTATTGAAACCATCACTAACAACAACTGTGTAAAAAGTTGTTTCCAGCGGAGAAACTTCAGGAGCTATTTGATTGGATGAGAAGCCATCGGTTCCTGTCCAGGTAAATGATACATAATCGTTTGAACCTCCGCCGGGAACGGCTCTCAGGGTGGCTGCCTCGTTCAGGCAGATTACCGGGTTATCGGTAATTGGGTTCACCTCGAGTTCTGTGCCGGTAATGGTGACATCTGTTTGTGCCCCGGAAATACATCCATTGTTATCTGTAACCGTAAGCGTAAAGCTTTGTGACTGATACAAATTAGTGGTTTCTGTTTGTGAAGCAAGCGGATCAACAACCTTTGATCCGGGTTCCCACACATAATTGAATGGCTGGGCGCCACTGATAATATTGGATGAAAGCATAGCAGTGGTTCCATGCAAAACAGGATCAACCGGTGTAATCCCTACTTCAGGCAGTGGATGAACCACAACCAGAATTTGAGTATCAAAATAGTTGAAACCATCAAAAATTTTCAGTTTATATGTTGTGTTGATTTCCGGTTGAACCGTAATATCCTGCAATGACGAAGCGTATCCTGCCGGATCAGACGTCCAGGTGTAGGTGTAATTGCCGGAACCGCCAGTAGGTGTGGCATTCAATAAAGTAGAACCTCCAATACAAATTTCTGTAGGACTGGCTACAATATTTGTGGTAAGCGGCCCTCCCGTAACCGTAACGGTCATCAGGTCTGATTTCTGGCAGCCATTATCATTATCGGTAGCTGTAAGTGTGTAATCAGTGGATTGTTCTAATAGAGTTGTGGTAGGTATCAGCACTGTCGGATTGTCCACCTTGTCGGAAGGTGTCCACAGATAGGTGTGGCTGCCCGACCCTCCGGAAGCACTTCCATCGAGTTGAATGTTGGTGCCATATGCAATGGTTTTATCATTGCCTGCGTTTACCTGAGGGGTTGGATTGATGATTACGGGCAGCGTGATTGATGCCATGCAATCAGTATTTGAGGTCAAGCTCAGCGAAATATTAAAATTGCCGGCATTTGTATATACATGTACCGGGTTTTGTACGGTAGCATAGGATCCATCACCAAAATCCCACGCCCAGGAAGAAATACTGCCTGAAGCAATAGCTGATTGATCTGTAAATGTGATTTGTTTACCCGAACATAAGGCAGATGTAGTAAAATCGGGCTCTGGGACAGGCCTTACTGTAACGGCAGCCTGTCCGGAAGTTGTACCTGAACAGCCCAGATTAGTGATGGCATTAAGGGTATATACGGTATTTTGAGCAGGTTTTACCCAAAAGGTATGCGGTGAAGACAGAAATTGAACAATATTTGGCATCCCCGAACCTGTTCCAATCGATGCCACATAGGGTGCAGGTCCGGTTGCAGTGAGGGTAAGTTGGGTGGAATCGCCCTTACAAATGGAGGCATTCCCCGCGAGGAAAAGTGTTCCCACAGGAGGATCAACCACCATAACCTCAGTTGTTGTGGGATCGCTGGTTTGACCATCCACGGTAATGGTAAGAGAATATACGCCTCCATTAGCATATTGAGCATCAGGAACCTGCGGATTTTGCTGATTGCTGATAAATCCATTTGGTCCTGACCACTGGTAGGTTGCACCTCCTACCAAGGATGCGTTCAATTGCAAGGTTTCCCCGACACATACCGGAGTATTACTGGATGCTGGTGGCGGTAAAATGGTACAATCGGTGGTGCCGGTACCTGCTGTTTTTTGAAAAGTTATATTACAGGGATCGTTTGAATAATTTGTGATGACCAATATGTAATATTCACCGGTTTGACCATTTGAAATTACGGCATTTTCTGTGGCACTGCCTGAATAACTGCATGAAACTACTTTACTTCCGGTCAGGCCACCGTTTGAATTATTCATCGGGCAAGGCAAAATTGGATCTGCAAAAGGTCCCCACAAGCAAAAATCAATATCTTTAGAAGGGGTGCTTTGCATAAAAATAGTGATTGACCCAGGATCCAGGATCTTCAGGTGATACCATGCAGGATTAGGGCGGGTACTCAGGCAATTATAATTAGGCCCGTTTTGCGCACTCGTATTCACCCCTGCCGGGAAGGTATAAATTGAATTGGTGCAAAAAGGGTACGAAACATGGCAGGAATCATTTTCTGTTGCCCTTTCGCCTGACAGGGCATAATCCTCTATCCAATCTCCCTGAGATTCTTTAACGTCCAGAATGGCTTCAGTTTGCTGATCTTTGGTGTAATCAGCATTCTTTAATTGGATCGTTGTCAGGATGTCGTCCACCTGCAAAAGCAATTGGTTGATGTTTGACTGAAGTGGATAAATATAGATGATACCATCCTCGTCTGAAAGTGCTACCTTTGCATCTTTTAGTTGCGAAAATTCATGTACAATCATCATTCGGCTGAAATAATTGTACCCCTCTAATTCAAATTTAATGTGCTGGATACCATTATTTTCGGCAATTATTTCCTGTGCCCGAATTTGCGGCGTAATCAGAATTGTAATAAGAAGCGCGAAATAAAATGATTTGATTAAATCTGATTTTTGTAAAAACTGTTTCATCCCGATTTTTTTTTGACACGATAACCCCAAACAAATTATACGGCAATGCATAGCAACGGCTATCTGAACAAACAGATTGAGCCTGTAATACTGATTTGAGTTAACAACAACACTCTGCATTTAAGGCAAAGGATGCCGAAAATGATCCCGTGAGTGATTCCTTATTTATGCCATTGGTTAATGCTCCAAATATATGAACTAATCCAATACAACCTCCTTTTTTCAACACAATCCTATGGAAAACTTATTGTTTTGGAAGAAATAATTCGGGAGAATCAGTGTTGTTATCCCTACTATTTATAAGGCTTTTAAAAGGATGAAGGTTGCACATTATATAAATATCAAGTACAACCTTCACGGGCGTTAAATAATGTTAAAAACTTTCCATCATCAATTTCTTAGTTTGAAATTATTATGGGTTGGAGAAGAATTCCATCTTTACCAAGAGCCTTCAGGAAGTAAACACCTTTGGCAAGATGCCTGAGATCAAGGTTAACTTCACTTTGAGAATAAAACGGGTCTGTGATGTACTGCTTATGTATCAGATTCCCCATTGGTGAAGAGATTTCCAATAAATCCCAGTTTTTGCTTTCATCAAGTTTCACCATAAAAATACCATCATGGGATGGATTAGGATAAACCAACAATCCGGGTCTTCCTGAAACCTCATCTACACCATAACTGCAATTCTGGAAAGTAAAATAGACGGTAAGGCTTGCGGTCGATTGACAACCGGTGGATAAATCGGATACGACTACCTGTGATGTTTTAACATCAAAGCTGAGACCTGAGGTGCAAACCATAATCTTTTGTGAAGTAGAACCATTATTCCAGAGATAGACTGAGTTAGTATTTCCGGCATCAAGTAAAATGGTGTCATAAACACAGGCCCCAATTTCCAGAGAATTCAAAACGACTACCCGCGGGTCATCAGGAATAAGGTTTATTTCGGGGAGTGTATTAACCACCACGGTAACTTCTCCCGTTGCATGATTAAACCCATCGTAGACGTCTACTAAATATGATGTTGTTTCATGTGGTGATACCAAAGGCGCATTGTCCTGTGAAGTGAATCCATCAGATCCGGTCCAGTTAAATGTTAGGTAATTGTTAGAACCACCGCCAGGAATGGCGCGTAAAATTGTAGATTCATTCAGACAAATAACCGGATTTTCTGCAACGGGATTTACCTGAAGCGGTCCGCCTGAAATTGAAATTTCAACCTGGTCATCTGACAGGCAGCCTTTGCTGTCTGTTACCTGTAAATCAAACAATTGGGAAGCAAATAAATTATTGGTTGGTGTTGCAGGCATGGTTGGTGCCAATACGAGACCCGTTGGATTCCATAAAAAGGTATAAGGTGGTGCTCCTCCGGTAACGGTTGAGCTTAGCATTGCGCTCATCCCGTTGTTTATAGTTTGATCTGATCCTGCATTTGTTAACGGAAGTGGATTGACAATAACTGAAACCTGTGCATCAAATGTTGCGAAACCATCAAAAACCTGTAATTTGTAAATGGTATTCACCTCTGGATTTACAGTTACATCTTTGAGGGTGGAGTGAAATCCCGGTGGTAAGGAAGTCCAGGTATATATATAGTTGGATGAACCGCCCGAAACGAGCACTGAAAGAAGCGTACTCTGGCCCATACATATTTCATTGGGTGAAGCCGTAATGGAAGCATTTAAAAGTCCTCCGGTTACTGTCACTGTAACCTGATCATTGTCCTGACAGCCCTTCCCATCAGTAACAGTAAGTGAGTAATTGGTTGAAGCGTTTAATAAAATGGTGTTGGGATTGGCCAAAGTGGGGTTGTCGACCATGTTTGAAGGTTCCCAGTAAAACTGGTAATTGTCATCTCCCAATGTTGCGCTGCCGTTCAGTTGGGTATTGGTTCCGTTGGGAATGGTAATGGGTTCACCCGCATTGGCAAGTGGTAATGGCCAAACCATCACAGTAACATTCGAGGAAACCGTATTAAAACCATCCCAAACTTCCACCTGATAAGTAGTTGATTGGGTTGGTGAAACCGTTATTGTTTGATTCTGGCCAAGCAACACTCCATTCTGAGTCCATGAGTACTGATAATTGCCCGCATTACCCCCACTTACCTGAACGCTTAAAACACTTGAAGCACCGGCACAAATCGCCGGTGGATCTGCTGATGAAGTGGCGAGCATCTCCCCGCCAGTAACCGTAACCAGCACATTGTCCGGTAAACTGATACAACCATGTAAATCTACAACGGTAAGTGTAAAAAGGGTGTTTTCAATAAGTGGCACAGTAATAGGATTTTGTATAGCAGGATTTATCAGTTTATTTACAGGCTGCCAATGCCAGATGTACATTCCCTGAGGGCTGGCACTTCCTGTAAGAACGGTTGATGTGTTAAAATCGATCTGCTTATCCGGGCCAGCATTTGCAAGTGCCAATTGCCAAACCACAACATTTACCGTGCCGGTGAACGTTGAAATTCCATCGAAAACTTCCACGGTGTATGTGGTAGTTACTGATGGTGTTACGTGTGGTGATTGTTGTGTGGAAAATAAACTTCCATTCTGATACCATGAATATTGATAATTGCTCATATTACCGCCATAACCCTGAGCATGTAGTTGAGAAGAAGCTCCGGCACAAATCTGGGCTGGAGTTGCTGTAATAGAAGCAGTGAGCGGAGAACCCAGAACCTCAACAAAAACTTCGTCCTGATAAGTACATTGAGTTCCGGTTTTTGTAACTGAAAGGATGTAATTTTTGCTTTCGGTAAGCGCAATCGTGGTGGGGCGCATCATATTGGGGTTGATCAGGAACTCAGCTGGTTCCCAGTGAAACTGAAAACCATTGGCGCTGCCAGAAACACCTCCTTTAAGCACGATAACGGCACCGGAATTAACTGTTGTGTCATTTCCTGCAGATGCCTGAGGATCTGGTAAAATATTCACACTTAAAGATGGCGAAGTTGTTCCCGATCCGCAGGAATTTTGGGCAGCTACGCTGATATTTGCTATTCCGGAGAAAGAAGGCGACCAGTTAATGGTAACAGCTTGCGATGAACCAATTATGATGCCGGCATTGGATGGATATAATGTCCAATGGTAGGAAAGTGCATTGGCAACCGGAGCAGTGTTGTAATTTCCTGATTCCCCGCTTTGGCAAAAGACGACAGGTCCAATTGGAGAATTACAGATTCCGGGAAGTTCCGACACCGCAATATCAAGCGCTGGCGACCAGGTGGAATTACCACATGAATTGATTGCTCTTACTTTTAATTGAGCTGTGCCATAAAAACCCCCGGCCCAGTTTATGGTGATTGTTTGTCCGCTGCCAGAGATATTCCCGGCACCTGCCGGCTGAAGTATCCATTCATATGATGTAGCATTTACTGAACTATTGATGGTGTACTGGGTAGGCTGATTTCCCTGACAAAGTGCATCCGGCCCACTTGGTTTATCAGGCTCTGAAGGCTCGCCCAAAATGGTCACTTCCAAAAGTGGAGCAATTGGTCCACTGCCGCAACTATTCACCGCAGCTACCCCTATAAATGCCTGGCCTTGAAACAGAGCACTCCAATTAACCAACGCGGTAATTCCAGTCCCGCTTATGGTTCCGGCATCAGCTGGAATTATATTCCATTGATAACTTTCTGCACCGGGGATTGGACTGGCCGAATAAGGTGTATCGGGTGCATCTTTGCATAAAGAAGTTGCGCCTTGTGGAATTATGCCTGCTGGCAATATACTCTCAACTACAACTTCTGTGGTGGTTGGCTCGCTGGTAGTGCCATTCACGGTGATGGTGAGTGAATAAATGCCCGCATTGGCAGGTTGTGCATTATTTATTACCGGATTCTGCTGATTGCTCGTAAAGCCAGCTGGTCCGGTCCAGTTGTAAGTTGCATTGTACACATTTGCAGCAGATAAATGTATTGATTGTCCCACACATACAGGAGAATTATTGGATGCAGGGGGTGGCAAAATGGTGCAGTCGGTGGTACCAGTTCCGCTCGTTTGCTGAAAAGTAATATCACAGGCTACATTTGAATAATTTGTTATTACCAGAATATAGTATTTGCCAGCAATTGCAGTTGAAATCTCAGCATATTCAGTAGTAACATAGGAATAGCTGCAATCTATTATTTTGGAAATGGTTAGTCCTCCATTAGTATTGTTCATGGGGCAGGGTGATACCGGATCATCAAATGGTCCCCATAAACAAAAATCAATGTCCTTTTCAGGGGAACTTGACATTTTAATGGTGATGGAACCCGGAGTGCCAATCTTCATATGGTACCAGGCAGGGTTGGGCTGGGTATAAAGGCAATTATAGTTTGGCCCAAGCTGTGAAATTGTGCTAGTGCCGGCTGGAAAAGTATAGATGGTCCCGGTGCAAAAAGGCATAGATACATGGCAGGAATCATTGGGTGTATCCCTTTCTCCCTTTAGTGCATATTTTTCAAGCCAGGTGCCATGTTTTTCCTTGAGCGATAGAATCAGGTCAGTTTCTTCAATTTTGTTTAATTTCTTTTCATCTGTTGATATTTTATCATAAAAGGATTCAATTACTTCATAAACTTTATCAAACTGACCTTTAAACGGATAAATATATATTACCCCTGCTTCCTCACTGGCAATAACTTTCGCTTCATTAATTTCCATCAGTTCATTTACCAGCATCATCCTGAAAAAATACGAATGATCCATTAAGTCAACTTTGATGAATGCTTCCTCTGTCCCCTGATTTATAATTTGTTGACAAGAGAGCTTATGAAAGGGTATTAAAAAAAGAATTCCGGTTAATGCTATAGAGATTAAAACCTTTTTGAGGTTAAACCCATTTTTTTTGACAAAAATAAAAGGCACCATAGTTTTTGTAATTTTTAAATCCTTGAAATTTTAAATATAAACAGTGCTGCCCGGAGAGTTGATCGAGTAAATGCAGGAAAGACGGAAGTTTGTATAGTAGGGGAATGTAGTAGTTGTGCGCTGCTTTTCCTGTCAAAAATAGGGAAATAATTATGCCGTAAAACACGAGTGTTAAAAAAATGTTAACGGCTTGATATGATGTATTTAACCTGAGTTAAAGGTTAATAATAAGTGTCAATTTAATATCCGTTCAACAGTTTACTTCGACTTGTTTTCACAAAAAATAAGTAAGTTTGCGTAATCAAATGTGGATTTTTGCGTTTATACATTTAAACTAACCAAGGCATAATGGTAAAGCCAACTTTTAAATACCTCCGGGTCTCTGTCATACTTATGTTGACCCTGTTTTTATTTGCCCAATGTAAAAAAGATGAAACCAATTCAAAAAACCATCTTCCGGTTGCGGCCTATGAAGCCAATATCTACCGGGGTGATGTAAATACTGTTTTCCAGTTTGATGGTAGCATGGTCAGCGACGAAGAAGACCCTGTGGATCTGCTTGAGATCAGGTGGGGATGGAGAGATAACGGGACTTATAATACCGAATACTCAACTGCCAAAACCGTCACCCATCAATACAGCCAAAGCGGTTTATATTTCCCGGTATTAAAAGTTCGTGATACAAAGGGCATGGTGGATTCCATTAAAAAAATGGTGGTTGTGGTACTTGATCTCAGTAACCAGCCGCCAAATGATCCAATCAACTTATCACCTCCTGATTGGCAGTCATGGATGGAACCATCAGCAATACTTAAATGGAAGTGTACTGACCCCGAGGAGGATGACCTTAGCTTTGACCTTTGGTTGGGTAAAACCGAGACTACTATGAAATCAGTGCAGACAGGGATAACTGATTTTGAAATCAACAACAATGTCAAAGTATTTACAACCACTATTACAGGATTAGAATTAAATCAAACCTATTTCTGGCGTGTATATGCCCGTGATCCTGCCGGTAATTACAGCCCTGGTCATGTCTGGAGGTTCACAACACGGCCTGAATAAATGTTGGTAAGTATAACCAGAAAATACTTGCTGTTTTTCCTGCTGATTCTCTTTGGACAATGCATATTTGCCAATGATTTCAGAATAGAAGGAAGGATTGAGGGGATCGGAAACAGCAAAGTCTTATTACAGGAATTTCATGGTGCTGAAAGCAAGGTCATCGACTCAACCCTTGCGAGTGAAACAGGAACTTTCTCTTTTATTTTGCCATCAGGCAAAGCATCCGGGCAATATCGTCTGATATTTTCAGAAAACAGGTTTCTGGATCTGATTTTTAATAAAGAAAATATTTCATTCAGCACCAACCTGGAACATTTAATTGATGATATGACGGTTACGGTTTCTGCCGAAAATCAATTGTATTACCAATACCTTAAATTCCGGGTAAAAAGCCAGAAGAGAATATCAGCAATAAAAAAACAGTTTTATGTTTACGATAGCACCCATGCTTTTTTCAGGGAATTAAAAAAAGAATACAACAGCCTCATTTCACAGGAAAACGAGTTCACTGAAACCCTGATTCATGCCAATCCCGGGTTGTTTGTTGAAAAGCTTATCCGTATTGACCGTGAGCCCAATCCCGATCCCACCTGGAATTCAGCACTAAAAAACCAATGGGTTTTTGATAACTTTCCGATTTATTTTGTATTCAATGATACTGCTTTATTGCGCACCAATGCCGTATCAGCAAAAATCATTGCTTATTTGTCCGTGGGTTTGTCATTGCATGATAATCCCGATAGCCTGAGCCGGGTTTTGAACGCAGCAGCTTTTCGGTTACTTGCTGCTACCGGTAAAAACGAAACGATGTTCCGATTTATGCAACATTACCTTATGTTTGGTTTTAAAAGGCTTGGTTATATTGATATTGAGACAGGAATTGCTGAAATTCCGTTCCCCTGTTGCCCATGTGATGTGGAGGAGAATCTGACCGATCAAACCAAGGGAAGAAATGAGAAAATGCCGTCCGTAATTTCAATGATTAACCCGCAAGGGAAAACAATTAAAATGTCCTTGCGAAAAAAAGAGTTATACCTGTTCTTTAATGCTCCGGAATGCAAATGGGGTAATTTGATGGTTGAGCAATTGGGAGTCAGGGGAGAGGAATTATTGTCTGAAGAAAGGCTTATCTTCATCTACAAAGAAGGTGAAATACCAACGCTTGAGCATCCTTTGGGAACGGTATATTATATTTCGGATAAAAATCTTGCTAAAATATTCGGAAATATTGGGGCAAATCAGCGCCCATTGCTGCTTAGGTTAAATGAAAAGGGAGAGGTTACACAAATAGTCTCTTCGTGGCTGGAGCTTTTGTAAACCGGAAGTTATTCAGACCAGCCACTAGCCAGAATATCCACCAGATGAATGGTTTTAATGGGCAGTTTTTGTTTTTTGATGTAGGCATCCATTTGCATCAGACAGGAAGAATCGGTTGAAACAATAAATTCAGCACCGGTTTTCAGGGCAAGGTTAACTTTATGGGCCGTCATGGCGATGGAGATAGCTTCATTTTTTACAGAAAATGTTCCCCCGAATCCACAGCAGGTATGGGTTTCTTCCATTTCCACCAGTTTAATTCCCCGCACATAACTAAGCAACTGGCGCGGCTCGTCATTCAATTTATATTCCCTGAGCGCGGCACAACTGTCGTGATAAGTTATGGTGTGGTTAAAAGTGGCGCCTATGTCTCTGACCTTGATGATATTGTATAAAAAATCTGAGAGCTCAAAAATGTTTTTCTTCAGCAGACGATATTCATTGTGGAGGGAAGAGTTGTAAAACATTTCATCGTAATAATTCCGTACCATCCCTACACATGAGGCTGAAGGTGCTACAACATATTGACAATCAATAAAATCACGGATAAATTTTTCGCCCATTGACCTGGCATGATCCCAAAAGCCACTGTTAAATGCAATCTGTCCACAACAGGTTTGATTCTTATTGTACCTCACATCTACGCCGGCTTTTTCAAGCACTTTTACCATATTATACCCCGTTTCAGGATAGAGTTGGTCAATAAAACAGGGGATAAATACATCAACAACCATGAAAATAAAATTTAAACAAACCTACGTCATATTTGTATAACATACAAAAACAATAGTCTTTGAAAGTAAGTTATGCATAACGAAACTGATTTCTAAGAAAACGTTAAATATAACATACCTGACTTCAGAAGGAAAATGATGTTATTCGGCAAGACGATCAAAATCAGTATAACGGAACAACGCCTCCCTGACCAGTGCAGTTTCGCATTTTTGTCCTTCAACAGAGTTGCCTATATTTTTAAGCAGGGTAAGCATCAACCTGCCTTTTTCATTCTTCTTGTCGTAATTGGTTATTTCAACCAGTTCATCAATGGCCTCAACTGGGATTTTATAATGTTTGAAGTTCAGCAAAATTTGTTTTACCAGTTCATCGCGTTGTGCATGGCTAAAATCAATTAGTCGGTAAGAAATGTATGCTTCGCATATCATGCCCATAGCAACGGCTTCACCGTGGGTTAGGGGATTCTCATCGTGTCTGAGCGAATAGGTTTCAATGGCATGGCCGATGGTGTGCCCAAAATTTAGTCTGGCCCTGACCCCATGCTCCCGGAGGTCCTTGTTAACAATAGTTCCTTTTATTTCAATGGCCTTAAGGATCAATTCCTCCCAATTGCTGATTACCGCCATAGGGATTTTAATCAGCTGGTTCCAGAAACCGGCATCAGCGATCAGTGCGTGTTTCATCATTTCGGCATAGCCTGAAGTCAGCTGGCGGTGGGGTAGTGTATTAAGAAACCCGGGCCAGACATAAACTGCCACAGCGGGAGCAAACAATCCAACTTGATTTTTTAGCGAGTATAAATCAATGCCGGTTTTCCCGCCCAATGAAGCGTCAATCATCGCCAGGAGTGAAGTGGGAATATTTAAATAATCCATTCCCCGGTGAAAAGTTGCAGCCGCAAAACCACCTAAATCGGTAATCATTCCACCTCCCAGATTGATAAGTAAAGACCTGCGGTTGCCTCCGGCAACGGCGAGTTCATTCCATATACTTTCGCACGCTGCCAGCGTTTTATTGTCATCACCGGGTTTGACAATAATTTTATAAGCCGTGGACAATTTGGGGACAGCCTTAGTCAGTATTGGAAAGCATAGTTTTATAGTGTTTTCATCAGCAAGGATAAACAGGGCCTCTTTGTCGGCAAATAATCCTTCAAGATTGGATTTTAGCTCCTCAAGGGCAGATGGACCCACAAAAACTGGTGTGCCGGCTATTTTAAATTTATGAAGTTTCTTTGACATATTGCAAAATTACATCAAGTTTTGCATAAAAATACAAAAAATATATTTCTTGCATTCAGTGTGCTTTGCTATTCATTGAATCATTAATTTTGACACATAAAATATTTAGCCCCATTGTTATGGCCTTAGACCTTAAAAATACAGAAATCGCATTTAAAGCTAAAAGCAATAAAGACCTGCGGCGAGCACAACTTTTATTTTACACCATGTCCAGACCAATGCTTGTAAAGCTGGGTAAGACACTTACTGAGTTTGCTTTGAAAATAAGATTCCCGGTTTCCTGGATCATTAAACCAACCATCTACAAGCATTTTGTAGGTGGCGTTACTTTGGCCGATTGCACTCCCGTAGTGGAAAAGCTGTCTGAATATAAGGTAAACGCTATTCTGGATTATTCTGTCGAAGGGGGAAATGATGAGTCATACATCAATGCTACTTTAAATGAAACACTTGAATCCATAAGAAATGCTGCGGCCAATCCATTTATTCCTTTTGCTGTATTTAAGCCCACGGCTTTCGCCGAACATAGTTTATTTGAGAATGCCGATCCCATTAAACCTCTTCAGGGTGAAATGGAAAATGAGTTTTATCGTTTCAGATCGCGGATAAACGTGTTGTGCAATGAAGCATTTAAATACAATGTCCCGTTGATGGTGGATGCTGAAGATAGCTGGTACCAGCACCTGGTGGATGATACCGTAGAGGAAATGATGAAACGTTACAATCGCGAGCGCGCCATTGTGTTTAATACTTTGCAGATGTACCGCGCCGATCGTCTTGAGTTTCTGAAGAAGAGTATTGCTTTGGCGCGTGAAGGTGGTTATTTTTTTGGTGTTAAATTTGTGCGTGGTGCATATATGGAAAAGGAGCGGGAGCGTGCCCTGGAAAAAGGTTACCCTTCACCAATACAGCCTAACAAGGCCGCGACTGACGCCGCTTTTGACGAAGCCATTCAAATTTCGCTTCAAAATGCCGACATTACAACCATCTTTTGCGGTTCGCACAACGAAAACAGCAATCAATTGTTTGCGGAGCGTATTCTTGCGCAGAATTTCAAAAAAAATGATCCGCGATTTTGGTTTTCCCAGCTTTACGGTATGAGCGACCACATTAGTTTTAACCTGGCTCATGAAGGCTTTAATGTGGCAAAATATGTTCCCTATGGTCCGGTAAAATCGGTAATGCCCTATTTATTTCGTCGGGCTGAAGAAAATACTTCGGTGGCTGGACAAACCAGCAGGGAACTGCGTCTGATCAGAAATGAGATAGAAAGACGAAAAAAGTAGTTCGGACTTTTGTGCTGAAAAAGAATTGTCATTTTTGAATTAACTTGTTGATTTTTGTTTCAGCAGGTCTTATCATTACCTTTTCTAAACATAAATAATATTACTTCCGGAAGGTTAGGTTTTTAATAATTTTTTACAACCACTGTATATTAGTTTTTCATTTAGTTCATAATCAAATACTTCCCGGAAACCAGCTATACAATGTATTTGGGCAATTCCTAAATAATTGTTAAATGATTTGAAAAAAGGCAACAAATCACTTTTTTCGACGTTTAAAATTCAATCGATTGCACCTGGAAATTCAGTATGTACTTTTAATCTTTTAATGCCATGCTAGAGTATTCAAAAACCATTCTTCAAAAAGTGAGCTTTAATCGCGATCTCTTCAGAAAAGAGTTGATAAAATCTGTTCGCTGGCTTCATAAAGAGGAAATAATCCTACTGCAGATATGGTGTCTGGCTACTTTTAATGATACCTACAGCGATATACTTAACGATGTTTTCTTCCATCTTTCACATTAGAAAGAACATTCATTATAAAAAAGGTCCGAGAATCGGATCTTTTTTTTTTATCAGAAATTAATCGTTTTACTTTCAATTATTGTTTGTAGTTCCTGAATAATATGCTGACTGGTGTATATTTTGGCTACGAACTACTTTCCCGGCAAAAATCAAAGAGAACAAATTCAACTTAAATCTACATAAAATATCTGGCCGGGTATAAAAATCTTAAAATATGTGTACTGTATTGATAAACAGATATATAGATAAATTTGCGTGAATTATGGAATTAATTTTGCAAAAAACTTGCTTTCTTTAGTTTTGCTTCCTTACTTTTGACCTTTCGTTTAAAGTATAGCGCCATGGAATTAACCGTATTGAATGCCATATCTCCCGTTGACGGAAGGTACAGGAAGCAAGTAGAAGGGCTGGCATACTGCTTTTCAGAAGCAGCCCTGATTAATTACAGGGTATTTGTGGAGGTGGAATATTTTATTGCACTTTGTCAACTTCCTTTGCCTCAGTTACAAGCCATAACTCCTGCCGAGATTGATGAATTGAAGGCATTGTGTCGTGACTTTACTTTTGCGGATGCTGCGGAAGTAAAAGAAATTGAGGCAACGACCAATCATGATGTTAAAGCGGTTGAATATTATCTTAAAAAGAAATTTGATAAGATGGGGTTGGCCAAATATAAGGAATTTCTTCATTTCGGTCTCACTTCTCAGGACATTAACAATACGGCAGGCCCTTTTGCTTTAAGACTGGCGATGGAAGATATTATCCTTCCACTGCTTGATGATCTGGTTAAAAAACTCATGGACAAAGCAAAAACATGGAAAAATATCCCTATGCTTGCCCGTACTCATGGCCAACCGGCATCGCCGACAACCGTTGGTAAAGAAATTTATGTCTTTGTGGAGAGGCTTAAATCTCAGATTAAGCAACTCAAGGCTGTGCCATTTACGGCAAAATTTGGTGGTGCAACCGGCAATTTGAATGCCCATTATGCGGCTTATCCTGAAATTGACTGGATTGCATTTGCTGATAAGTTTACAAAGGATCACCTTAATCTGGAAAGGCAGAAAATTACTACCCAGATAGAACATTACGACAACCTGGCGGCTCTTTTCGATACCTTTAAGCGTATCAATACCATTATGATAGACCTCAGCCGTGATATGTGGGCATATGTATCCATGGAATACTTCAAGCAAAAAATTAAAGCGGGCGAAGTTGGTTCATCGGCTATGCCCCACAAGGTTAACCCTATTGACTTTGAAAATGCAGAAGGAAACCTGGGCATTGCAAATGCTTTATTTACGCATCTTTCAGAAAAGCTGCCTATTTCACGACTGCAACGCGACCTGACCGATTCAACAGTAACCCGCACCATTGGTGTGCCGGCAGCCCATACCGTTATTGCTATAAAATCGCTGATCAGGGGGATGTCAAAGTTAGTACTGAATGAAGAAAAAATTGCCCAGGACCTCGAAAATAACTGGGTAGTAATCAGCGAAGCCATTCAAACTATTTTGAGGCGAGAAGGTTATCCCAAACCATACGAAGCTTTAAAGGAACTTACCCGGACAAATACACGCATTACCGCGGAAATCATCGCAGGCTTTATCAATAAACTTAATGTAAGTGAAAAGGTAAAAGAAGAACTCAAAGCATTAAGTCCACATAATTATATCGGGCATCCTGGATTTTAAGGCGAGGGGAGATTATTTGCGATCTAGTGCCCAGGTGTCCTAAAGGTCTGGGGATTTTGCGAACCATTTGAAGTTGACCTTTATGAGGTTCGTGCTATTTTATTCTTGTCAACTACTCATTTCCTTCTGTTCAACTGACGGGGTTGAAAGATTATGTCCATTAGAAATTAGATTTTCTTCTCAATATTTCATTTTTTTAATGTAGGTTTGTATTCACATAGTTCACTCATGTTAAAGATCGGCCTCACAGGAAGTATAGGAAGTGGAAAATCCACTGTCGCAAGTGTCTTCAGAACACTTGGGGTGCCTGTATATATTGCTGATATTGAGGCGAAAAAATTTCTGGAAGAGCCCGATGTTATTGACCTGATTGTTGCCCTGGCAGGGAAAAAGGTGCTTTCTCCTGATGGTAGCATTGATCGCAAAGTGCTTGCTAAGCAGGTATTTGGTAATCCCGAAAAACTTGAAGGGCTTAATGCCATTATCCACCCACGGGTACGGAAAAATTTTACAAAATGGGTTGAGCAAAACGAAGCCCATCCCTATGTGATTCAGGAATCTGCTATTATTTTTGAGTCCGGGTTTTATACACTGTTCGATTTAATCATTGTGGTCGCTGCTCCTGAAGAGGAACGTATTCAACGCGTCCTTCGACGGGATGGTTTTAAACGAGAGGAAGTTATCTCACGTATTGAAAATCAATGGCCTGAATACCTGAAAATTGAAAAGGCTGATTTTGTAATTCATAACTGTGATACCGACATCGCCTTGCCTCAGGTGCTTAAAATTCATGATGAATTGTTAAATATTTCCAAATCAAGATCAGCACTAAAATGGAAGAATTAATATTGGGTATTGGCTCACGGGTTGAGCATCCACAATTTGGCAAAGGGGTAATCATTCAGGTGCGCAGTGATGCCTGGGAAATTACTTTTATTGAAAATGGAACCAGAATAATT
Organism: Lentimicrobium sp.; assembly: GCA_034005265.1. Lineage (GTDB taxonomy): Bacteria > Bacteroidota > Bacteroidia > Bacteroidales > Lentimicrobiaceae > Lentimicrobium. The sequence continues at coordinate 51,367 of JAVEVB010000011.1, read as the reverse complement.
CAGCGCGATTTCCCGGGACTTCGGGTTATGGAAGCTGTGGAAACACCTACGGATCTGGCAACCTATGAAAAAATGGAGAAAAGCCTGATCAGGGTGCTTCGTCGGTTTACGGATATGCAGGAAACTGTCCCTATGGGCCAGAAATGGGTAGGAGGCCGGATGGTGTTGTATCCCGGTGATACTTCCCTCAAGGAAAAGGAAATTCCTATTGATGCCTTTTTTCACAAAATTGTAATGGTGCGCGATCGCCTCAGGGTAATGGAACAAAGGGTAAACTCAAGTACGTTGAGTGATGAAGATAAGGTAAATATTCAACAATACATTACCCGGATTTATGGTTCACTCACCACGTTTAATGTTCTTTTTAAAGATAAAGACGATTATTTTGTGGGAGATAAAAGCGGATAAGCAGCATGTTAAAGGTATCGTTTCCTAAACTTTATCTTCACTCAGATGTTAATCCCGTTGACCATTTAAAGTATTTTATTGTTGACTTTCTTCATGGTTTTGTTGCATATGATTCAACCTATAGTTGAAAACATAGCTTTGAAAATTTTTTAACCAATTAGTTTAAAACAAATTATGTTATTTGATCTTGATTTGATTAAGCAGGTATATGCATCATTGCCTGAGCGGGTTAAAGCGGCACGCAAACTTGCCGACCGACCACTGACTTTAAGCGAAAAAATCCTCTATGCCCATTTATTTGATGGTTTGCCTGAGCAGGAGTTCAAAAGGGCCAGTGATTATGTGAATTTTGCGCCCGACCGTGTTGCCATGCAGGATGCTACCGCACAAATGGCTTTACTTCAGTTTATGAATGCCGGCCGCAGTAAAACAGCTGTTCCTTCAACGGTTCATTGCGATCATCTCATTCAGGCTCAAACCGGGGCAAAAGCCGACCTTGATTTTGCGCTGGATCAAAACAAAGAAGTTTTTGACTTCCTGCAATCTGTATCAAATAGATATGGAATCGGTTTCTGGAAACCCGGTGCAGGTATCATTCACCAGGTGGTGCTTGAAAATTATGCATTCCCCGGTGGAATGATGATTGGAACCGACTCTCATACCGTGAATGCGGGTGGACTGGGCATGATTGCCATTGGTGTTGGTGGTGCTGATGCCGTGGATGTAATGGCCGGAATGCCATGGGAACTGAAAATGCCTAAGCTGATTGGCGTGAAACTTACCGGTCGCCTGAATGGCTGGACTTCTGCTAAAGATGTGATTTTAAAAGTAGCCGGAATTCTCACGGTTAAAGGTGGCACTGGTGCTATTGTGGAATACTTTGGTGAAGGCGCAGACTCTATTTCCGCCACAGGAAAAGGAACCATCTGCAATATGGGCGCTGAAATAGGGGCAACCACCTCCATTTTTGGATACGATCAGAAAATGAGCGTTTATCTTAAAGAAACCGGACGGGCTGTAATTGCCGGGATGGCTGACCAGATAACAGCTGATCTGCGTGCTGATGAAGAGATTTATCAACATCCTGAAAAATATTTCGATCAATTGATCGAAATTAACCTTTCTGAACTTGAGCCCCACATCAATGGCCCTTTTACACCGGATGCAGCTTATGCAATTTCGGATTTTGTAAAAATTGCTGTAGAAAAAGATTATCCACTTCATCTGGAAGTGGGCTTGATAGGTTCATGCACAAATTCATCCTACGAGGACCTTACCCGTGCGGCATCCGTTGCGCGACAGGCAAAAGAAAAAAAGCTGAAGGTTAAAACCGAGTTTATTATCACTCCGGGATCAGAGCAAATTCGTTACACTACAGAACGCGATGGCTTGCTCAATGCTTTTGAAGATATTGGCGGTGTGGTTATGGCCAATGCCTGTGGTCCTTGCATCGGTCAGTGGAAACGCCACACCGATGATCCCACGCGAAAAAATTCCATCATCACCTCCTTTAACCGAAACTTTGCCAAGAGGAACGATGGTAATCCGAATACCCACGGATTTGTGGCTTCACCCGAAATGGTGACTGCCATGACCATTGCTGGCTCCTTAACTTTTAATCCGCTGACTGATAGGTTATTGAATGAAGATGGTGATTGGGTTTCACTTGATCTTCCCGAAGGCCTTGAACTTCCGCCTAATGGTTTCGAAGTGAAAGATCCGGGTTATGTCGCACCTCCTGATGATGGAAAGTCGATAAAAGTGGAAGTGAACCCTGACTCAAACCGTCTGCAGCTATTGCAACCTTTCCCAGCCTGGAATGAAACCAATTATATTCAAATGAGGCTGTTGATCAAAGCCAAAGGGAAATGCACCACCGACCACATTTCAATGGCCGGGCCATGGTTGCGCTTCCGTGGACATCTGGATAACATTTCGGATAATATGCTGATTGGTGCGCTCAACTATTTCAATGATCAAACCAATTCTGTGTTGAATACAATTTCGGGTAGTTATGGTGCGGTACCTGCAGTGGCGCGTGCATATAAAGCTGCTGGCTTAAATTCAATCGTGGTGGGTGATGAGAATTATGGAGAAGGGTCCTCTCGCGAGCATGCCGCTATGGAACCCCGGCATCTGGGCGTTAAGGTGGTGTTGGTGAAATCATTTGCCCGGATTCATGAAACCAACCTGAAAAAACAGGGAATGTTGGGTCTTACTTTTGCTGATAAAGCCGATTATGAGAAGATTCGTGAAAACGATGTTATTTCTGTGAAAGGTCTTGCCGATTTTAAACCTGGCGTGCCGTTTACCATTCTTCTCGAGCATTCTGATGGTAGCAGTGAATCATTCATGGCAAACCATACTTACAACGAAGCACAAATTGAGTGGTTCAGGGCTGGTAGTGCCTTAAACCTCATCAGGAAGCAGGTTGGTAATTAACACTGAAATTTTGTGGCTTCGCCGGGGGAATTCAAACGCTTCCGGCGATGCTTTTTTGTTTTTATTGCAGCCCTGATTGTTTAATTATTTCATGGCTAAGTAGAAAATTATCCCATTTGCCGTCTGTTTTACAATATTTATGAAACAAGAGCGTTTGAAATCCATATTATTGCACCTGCATAAACATGGCTAAACACATTATTTAAAACCACACACGTGACACTGCGACTTTCCGTTATCATCCTTGCTATCATACAGTTTTTTTCTGTTCTTTCTGCTGAAGCGCAAATAGGGGGAACCAGTACTTATCGTTTTCTGAATCTGCCCAACTCGCCACGTGTTGCCGCTATGGGAAGCAATTTTGTGGCCATTGCTGACAATGATCTATCTGTGGGACTAAACAATCCTTCATTGATCAATGCCGAAATGCACAATGCCGTTTCCCTGAATTTTGTGGATTATTTCTCAGATATCAACTACGGATTTGCCAGTTATTCACGTACTTACGAAAATATTGGCAGTTTTGCTGCCAGCATGCAGTACATCAATTACGGTCGCTTTGATTATACCGATGAAACCGGGATAATTCCCGAGGATGCCGGTGAATTTTCAGCCGGCGAGTTTGCGCTCGTTTTGGGGTGGGGGAGAAGACTGGATTCGCTTTTTAGCATTGGAGCCAATTTCAAAACCATATACTCCGCTTTTGAAACCTACAATTCGTTTGGACTGGGCGTTGATGTTTCCGGTACTTACCATGCCCGCTCAGGCTTTACCGCCTCACTCATTGCGCGTAATATCGGACGGCAGTTAACCACATACACCTCTGGCAACACCGAAGCCTTGCCCTTTGAAATTCAGTTCGGCATCTCAAAACGATTGGAGCATTTGCCCTTCCGTTACTCTATATTGCTTACCAACCTTCAGAAATGGGATTTAACCTATTACGATCCTGCCGAAGACAATGTTGACCCTTTCACCGGTGAAGTACAAACGAAAAGCAAGGCCGGCGAGTTTGCCGATAAGGCCATGCGCCATGTGGTGATAGGCGGTGAATTCCTGCCAACAAAAAATTTTAGCGTTAGGGTGGGCTACAATTATCAGCGCCGTCAGGAAATGAAGATCGAAAGCAAACGCGGAACGGTTGGATTCTCCTGGGGTTTTGGTCTGAGGGTTTCAAAGTTTAATTTCTCCTATGCCCGCTCTGCCTACCATTTGTCTGGCTCTCCCAATTACCTGAGTATTGCCTTTAATCTATCTGATTTTGGAGGTAGTAAATAAGGAATGATAAAGGCGATTAATATCCTTGTAATCAACTGTTTAATGAAAATTAGCCTGGTTAAATAGTTTTCTCAACAAAAGTGAAAAAACATTGGGTGGAGATGTTGATTTTGAAAAGTATTATAAAAGCTTTTCTAATCAGTGCTGAAAAAATTGGAAAGTCTGAAATTGATAAGTTCCTGATAAAGAACGTAAAGCAGTATATATAAAGTGAATACATAAATATAAATGGACTGAAATCAGGATATAATTCATGTGAGGATCCGGAAGACAACCGGAATCAGACTGTTGAAGTTAATAAATTATTGCTTTTCCCCGAAATCTTTTGTCATTTGTATAATTGAAAGTTCAAGCACATTACAAACCTCATCAATCATCCGGTTGATGGTTTCCTCGTCAAGTCCGTTATTGGCGTTATTCTCCAGCATCTCAATCTGAGTATGTATTGAGCTGATTCTGAATTGTTTTGTAATAGATTTTACTGAGTGGGCAATGTTGGAAAGCTGTCTGGTATCGTGTGTGGTTGAATATTGTCTGAACTGTTTGATATAATCAGGCATAAACCAAAGATAAGTTTCTATTATCTCCTTCAGGGCATCGGGGTTGTTTCCGATATTTTTAATGAAGTCGGATAAATGGTACACCTTGTCGCTAATTTCAGTTAAACCAGAGGGATGGAAATTTTTGAGGAGCACAATCTCTTTTATTTTCTGAAAGAAATTGCCCGTAAACAGTTCTTCCTGCGATACAATACTATCAATTGATTTACTTTCAGTGAATTCATTGTTTTTATCATTGCTGAAATTGCTCATTGCAATAATAGCTGCATTCGGCTGAAATTGTCGGACAGCAGAAGCCGGGACAGAAACTTCAGATCGCCCGGGGCTGACCTGCACAATTACGTAATCAAAATTATTTTTCTTAAGCTTTACATTCGCATCCTCAGGATTGTTAGCGAGTATAATTGAGGCTTTCCCTGTAGCATTTAATACAACTGGGTTAAGAATCGCATCGCAGATTACCATTCCATTAAGATCGAAAGAGGAATTATCAATAATGCTTTGCTGGTTGATGTCAATGTCGAGGGTTGATAAGATGTTGAGGATCAGTTTGTCCTTATCGTATGGTTTAGATATAAATCCATCCATTCCAGCCCTAAAGGCTTCCTCAATCGATTCTCTGATGCTTTCTCCTGATAATGCAACAATTTTCTGGTCGTAGCCATATTTTTCTCTGATAATTATGGTAGTTGTAATGCCATCCAAAACAGGCATTCGGATATCCATAAGTATAATGTCAAATTTCTGAGTTTCTAAAAAGTCTATGGCCTGCTGGCCATTTTCTGCAAGGGTAACATTCCAGTCGCTCAGGTAAACTTTGCCCATTTTCTGCTGGAAAGGATCGTCATCTACCAGTAGGACCTTAATTTTTTGAGTAATTTCGGGTGGGACATTCAAGGTGTCATATAAAAGGTCGGGTGATTCTCTGTTGTCTCTGAGTAGGTCCAGGGTAACGGAAAAAGTACTTCCGGTTCCGGGTTTGCTTTCGGCGGTGAGTGTTCCTTCCAGCATTCCGGTGAAATAATTGGCAATGGAAAGGCCTAGGCCCAGGCCTCCATAATTTCGGGTTATGTGCTATTGTCTTCCTGACCGAAGAATTGTAGCATTGTTTTCAGGTTCTTCGTGTCGAATCCTTTGCCGTTATCTGAAACATTAAACTGTAATCTGCTAAGGCTGTGTTTTGATTCAATTTCTTTTACTTCGAGTACAATCTCGCCTGAATTGGAAAACTTTAGCGCATTTGAAAGTAAATATGACAAAATGCAATGAATCATTGACTTGTCGGCAATAAAGCGGTCAGATGGTTTGAGCTGGCTGATACAGAAATACTTAAGGCCTTTTTCCTGAGCCAGCGGGGCATAAACCCTTTCCAACGATAGTAATAACTCGCTGAAATTGAAGGATGCCGGATCAATCTTAACTTGTTTGAAATATATATTTGTGAATTGTAGTAATTTGTAAATCACTTTAAAAAGAGACTCTCCTGAGGTTTGAATTATTTTGAGTGATTGTTTCTGTTCGTCATTGAGCAATGATTCATTCAACAAGTGAGAGTATCCGTTCAATAGATTTAGCGGATTTCTGATTTCATGGCTGATGGTGGCAAGCGTGCGTTTCAGAAATTTACTGTCAGCTACTTGTATATGTCGGTTTAGTATTTCAAGCGTAGGATAGGTCGGTGATTTTTCTGCTGATTCCCGTTTGCAGGATGGCAGATCCACAATTTCTGACAGTCTGTTTGTTATGAGTGAAAGCTGTATCATATCTTGGGACGTAAATAAGGGAGGGGAGGCGCTGAATATGTTACGGTCAGCTTTTTTCGCAATTATATGCAGAAAAGAGGTGATGCCAACCGGAATAATCCAGTGTTCAGCTTTGATCTCTGGAAAAAAATCAGGTAATTTTTCAATCTGTGAAGCATTTCCACTATAGCTGCATACCTTGCCATCAGGCATTAATTCGTGTTGATTAATATTTATTATCAGATCGGAATAGTTCTGAGGTGGGTATTCAGCAAGCAAAGTGTATTCCTTGCTTTCATGCAGGTTATCATCGGTTTTCATTTTTGCATAGAATCCCGCGAAAAGTGCATCTGATTCATTTACCAGAATTTCCACAAAACTACTGCAAATGCTATGGGCATCATTGTGATGACTGAGTGTTAATGCCAACCGGGTATATAATGTGGTTTTATTCTTTATCATACAAATGGCTAATTGTCCCTCAAAGATACAACAATGATTATATTTCCAACTGGGTGTGATTACGGTGACAGGTTTTTATGGCAGTGTTAGCTTTAATCTCTTGAAAGGATAATTTCTTCCTCATTTTATTTACTTTTGTTGAAAGAAGTAAAATTAAAATGAAGTTCAGGTTGATACAATTTATTGAATTTATAGGACTCTTTGCATTGCTGATTATGGGCGTTTTGCTATTTGGCAGGATGGGTAAATGGTTGGTTAAGAGCCAGAAACCGGAAACGGCAGATTTCATTTTTGTTTTATTGGGGCCGGTTCCTGACAGGGCTTTACAGGCATTTGATTTATACAAGGCTGGATTTGCTTCAAAAATTGTATTTGCAAATGAGTTCCAGTTCGGCGCTGAACAACTAACGCCTTATGGGATACAATTAGAGAATACTTCATCGATTTTTAAACGCACCTTAATACAATTGGGAGTAAAAGCCGAAGATATTGAGATTCTCCCTCAAACAACCTCCAGTACACAGGAAGAAGCAATTGCTTTCAGAGAATTTATTTCAAAAAATACCGATTATCAGCGGGTTTTGCTTGTTACTTCTAGTTATCATTCACGTCGTACCTTTTTCATTTTTGAGAAAGCAATAAAGCAATCAAATCCGGATTTTACTGTTGTTTCCGTCCCTAGCCGCTATACTGCATTTGATGCTGAAAAGTGGTGGAAGAAACGCGATAACGCCAAAATGGTAGTCCTGGAATATTTGAAACTGTTGAATTTCTTACTTATTGAGCGTTTCAGGCTTTAGCTCATACTCTATTGACTTTAGTCTCCGTATTTTCTCGTAAGTGATGTATAATGTTCAATATATTCCATCAAATCGTTTGGTGTAAAATCGTTAAAAAGCTTATCACTGAAATACAATCGTGCATAACCAGCCTGAAGGGGTAGAAAATTGCTCAGCAGATTTGCTCCACCGGTTCGTATCACCAGATCCAAAGGCGTTTTGACCCAGAAGCTTTGTGTTATATCGTCTGAAACGGCTTGATTTAATGCATGTTTTATCTCGTCAGCCGGATTATAGGAAATAAGTAGGTTAAGTTTTATTAAGTCAAAATTTCGGGTGTTATATACTAGGTTATTGAGCAGATTAACAAAATCATCACTAAGGTTAGAAACATCACCGGCAATTGTAATCTTTATTTTGTGGAGTATTGCCATTTGTGGTATGACGTCTTTTATAGCATTAAAAGCTGCTGTATTAAATGCGGCTATTTCATTGTCTATTCTTTTGAAGTTTTCACGGCTTGACAGATAGACGCTGATTTCAGGGATTCCCATTTGCTTGAGTAAAACCACAAATTCAGCCATCTTTTTTCTGGTTTCGTTATAAGAACTTATCAACGCATGGTTGTTGGCCTTTGCCCACCTGCGTCCACCATCAGGAATGATACCAATATGTCTTATCTCTTTGGTAGGAAACGGATGAAATAAATCATTTTTCTTCATATTTAATGTCTTGTTGAGATAAAATCCCGGATTTCTGCAGCATGGCAAATAGAAACGAAAGATCTTGCTCGTCAACTATTTGATTTATTGCATTTATTCTCCGCTCATTTTCATTTATCACTTTCAATAAAGGGACTGAAATATGCTTTAGCCTGCTCTATATCAGTGTTAAACTGATACCCATATTCAGGGCAATATAAAGCTGAAAATTGATGGCCTGAGAGCGAAAGATTTAAACTTTGTTTATTTACAACCATCTCGTAGGTTTTCCTAATCAGATCGTTCTTGCTAAAAAACATAGCTGCTTCGAGTAGTCCCATTAATTCATCGTATTGCGTAAAGTAGAAATCAGATTTGTGGTAAATGGCAGGAATTTTTACGAAACCTATTTTTGCTCTTTTGGCGAGTAATTGCGAGAACAATTGTTCATAAATAACTCCAAACCGTGAAGTTTTGTATTTGAAGGTCAGAATTTTTTCTACATCAAACGCTCTGAATCCGCAGGCCACGTCTGGCAGTTCAAGCCCAAAGATAGAATTGGTGAGCATAATGGCAAAAAAGTTGCTTGAGATTTTGGTGTCGGGAACATTTACGACATCAGAAAAACGACTTCCAATAACCAGTGAGCAGGTTTGGGCCATTTGCAGAAACTGTTCAATATGTTCAGGTGGGTGCTGACCATCGGCGTCAAGGGTAATGAGTTTATTTCTTCCTGTGCTTCGGGCCATGGACAGCATCTCAGCAAAAATTCTTGAGAGGCCTGTATTTTGTGTAAAAGATTTGACGTTGAAATTGGCTGCTTCGATTATGGCTCTGGAATTGTCAGTGCTGCCATCATTAAAGAAAACAACATTTTTCTGCCAGGGCTCAAGTTGTGGCAGCAACAGTGGAAGATGATCTTCCTCGTTGAAAACCGGGATCCCAATCAGAAAATCGTTGTGATGCATGTTTCCCTATTTGATGAAAAATTGAGTCACCTTTCTTATGTTTTTAAAAAAAAGTGTTAAGATATTGCCGAAATCGTTGTCTTTAATGGCTTTATGATCTTCTTTTGTTTTTCTGATGATGTTTTTCAGGCTGCGGTTACTGGCACCTCCAACCCTCATTTTTACCATTACTTCGGGAAGATAACTGGTTGATATTCTAAATTTCCCTAAGAAACGTAACATTGTATCATAGTCTGCAGCTATTTTGTAATCCGTATTAAAAGTGCCGTATTTCTGGTAAACCGCTCTTTTTACATAAAAAGTAGGGTGGGGAGGCATCCATCCCATTTTTAGGTTTCTGATGCTAAAATTGCCTGATTTCCAGTATCTGAGAACTTTGTTGGTGTCTTCTTTATATACGTATTCAAGGTCGCCGTAAATTGAATCGGAACCGGTTTTATGGAACAATTCGGATACTTTGGCCAATGTGTTATCAGAAGCAAACAAATCATCCGAATGCATGAAGCCGATCACATCTCCGGATGCCATAGCTATTCCCTTATTTAACGCATCATAAATGCCACGGTCGGGTTCGCTGATGAACTTTGTAATGCCGCTTCCATATGATTGAATGATCTCAACAGTATTATCTTTTGATTTCCCGTCAACCACAATGTATTCAACATCCGGATGTGTCTGAGCCAGCACCGAATCAATGGCTGTTTTAATAGAATGGGCGCTGTTGTAGCAAATGGTTATTACTGATATTTTCATTGTGTGGGCGTTATTCAATTTTACGTTCTTTAGTTTTTACAGCAGGATTGCCCTGATATATAAAATAGGGCTCCATGTCTATTGTGGCTACCGAGTTTACGGTGAGTACGCTGTGTGATTTACAGGTAATTCCGGGGCAAACCACACTGTATGCGCCTATCCAGGCTCCTTCTTCGAGAATTATAGGCCTGGTAATCAGGTCGAAACTTGTTTTTTTGAAATTGTGGTTGCCACACAAGAGCATGGCCCCCTGTGATATGCAGCAGTTTGATCCAATGCTGACCTGATTGAGATTGTCAATCCAGGCTTTTTCACCTATCCAGGTATGGTCTCCAATGATTAATTTCCAAGGATATTTTATGTTTACTGCCGGTTTTATGACAACGCCGCGGCCTACTTTTGCTCCAAACATCCGAAGAAGCGTAACTTTTAAATGGCTCAGAGGTAACACCGGACTGATAAAGAATACGATGTTGACGAAATACCACAGGGTGCGTTTCACTATACCAGCTCCGGGCGAGAAACTGCCGGTGGTATATACCGAAAGATCAGTTTTTTTCATCTTCAAAGAGTTTAATATTTTGAAGTAATACGCTTTGGTCGGCCATAAATTCTACGGCTTTTTCATGCGCCCCTAATGAAAAATGGTTGTATTGTTCCGCATTCATCTGTGCAAGGCTGTTGATAATGTTTGAAAATTTTTCTTTTTCATCGAGAGGAAGCGCCCATCCTGACCTTTTCTGTTCAGGTAATTGCCATGGGGTTTTATCGCTTATTAAAACTGGTGTTGCAGCCATAAAACTCTCAAGGATTGTATGCCCGAAATTTTCGCCTGTGGTAGGCATAAACATAAGGTGATACGATCTGAGCGTGTCAAGAACAAGCTTGCCCTCTACACTGCCTTTGTATGTGACCTTAACCGTTGCCGGCATACGTTCAATAACCGCCAGACATTTTGTCCAGTATTCTTCATCGTAAACCGGGCCGAAAATATCGTAAGTTATATTGCCTGTGTTGCAACGGCTTAATACTTCAAGTGCAAAAAGTGTGTTTTTTTCCGGAGAAATTCTGGCCACAGATGTAATGGTGAGCTCTCCTGTAGTCTTGTTTTTACTACTCCAGGGTTCAAGATCAATTTTCATTGGTAGCTCTTCCGCAATGATAACGCGGGCATTTTTCCCGGCTGATTTCTTAATGTCAGCAGCCTCGGCCTCATTGGCAGCATGGAAAATCACTCCTTTGTAGAGGCCCAGCATTCCTGCCAGTTTAAGAAATGCTTTTTTCCGGAAGCTTTTTACCTTGAGGGCATGTTCACCCAGCATTCCATGCGCTGTAATGACAATTCGGGGTGTTTTTTTTTGCTTTGCCAGAATTACAGGAAGTACAGAAAAATAAAAGGAGTAGATGCCATGCACATACACGGTGTCAAAACCTGTATTTTTAAAGAGTTTAGTCATTTCAGAAACCGAGAGTCTCCCGGATGAAATATAATACGCTTCAGCATTTGTGGCTATTTGATTCCAGCTATTGCTGGTAACATTAGTATAAGGCATGGTTTCACAGTAATCTGTATCCCTGGTGATGATTTTAAACCTGAACTTTCCTTCGAGCTGTGCGACCTGATTGGCAAAAGCCTTGAGTGTTCCTCCAGCTCTGTATCCAGGTAAGTACCAGTCGATTATTGATAAAATGGTTCTCATTATTTAAATTTTAGTGCGCTGTTTATTCATCATTTTGAAATACAACTTGGCGTATTTGTTGGCGATAAAAGCAGGCTGAAATCTTTCAGTGTTTTTTCGCCCGTATTCGATTAAACGGTTTCTGAGTTTGTCATCTTCAATTATTTTCTGAATGGCTTGCCTTATCTCTTTCACATCATAAGGATTTACAAGAAGAGCAGCTTCACCGGCAACTTCTGGCATTGAGGTGCAGTTTGATGTGATTACAGGCCTTCCTATAGCGTTTGCTTCAATAATCGGAAGTCCGAAACCCTCGTATAGAGAAACAAATGAGACTATATCAGCTTCCTGGTAGTGTCTGATAACGTGACTATAAGGCAGGCTGAAATAATTCTCATATTCAATTCCGTGTTTTTTTAACAAATCGAGATGGTGCTCTTTTAGCTGACCAAGAATGGTAAGTTTAACATTCAATCCGTCAATTGCTTCAATAAGTCTTTCAAGATTTTTATTATGAGCAGTGCCAACATGCAGGACATTAGGCTTAGCTGAATTGAATGGTTTTGGGGTAAATTTTATTTCGGGTGAAATTGAATTATGAATAACCACAACCTTCTCAGGGTTGATTTTAATCACTTTCAATAATTCCTGTTTAGTAAATTCAGAAATTACCGTAATGTATTTTACGCGCTTTGCAGGGATTGTATACCAAAAAAGCTTAATAATAAGCCGTTGCATTCCTTTCAGCCGTTTAAGCACTTCAAGATCATGAATGGTAAGTACAGTTTTATTTTTGTGCATGAAAAACGATATAAAGTGTACATCGCCGGTAATGTGGTTTATATCACCCTGATTATTGATTACCTCTATACAGCTGAGAAGGCGCTGTTTTAATCCTTTACTGTGTCTTCTGAGGTAATAGCTGGTACTCTCAATGCCTTCAGGTAAAGTTGATTTTATAAAACCAAATAGTTCTTCAATGCTGAAATATCCTGCAAATGGTTTTCTGAAGAAGTAAACCACATTTATTTTTTTTTCTTCCATTCTCTGTAAAATTGATCTACATTTTAATTTTCAAAACCCTGGTCATGCCCCAGAAAACCACAAATGCCACCATGGCAGCCTTGGTAAAGTGATTAAATACGGTTGCAAAATCTGTTTCGGCTTTTACAACCTGAAAAAACAATACTGGCAGCCAAAGTAGTATTGTAGGGTATATTTTTGCGATTGAAATTGTTTGAATAATAATCCAATTGTAAAAGATGCCAATAAAAAGCAGAAAAATGATACCTCCCAGGGCGCCGTAATTGGCGTATCCTTCTCCCACGAGTGAAATATCCATGCTGGTAGATTCGGGAAGTTCAGTTCCGGTAAATCGTTCAAAATTAGCTCTGCCGCCGGCAACTGCTTTTTTTGGTGCCAGCACCCTGGGGAGAAGTCCGGCATACAAAGCAGTTTCAATGGTTTCCCCTTTTACAAATTCATATTTATCAGGCATATGATTCAATATGCGGGCAATTATCCATCCCTGATTTAGCCTTGCTCCCATATTCTGCATACTTGAAACATCTATCAAATCTGAAGGATTTTCAAGCTTACTCATGAGTATCTGTTTGTAAATCTGGGCATTGGATTGATCGCTATCGGCATACCACGTTGCCATTCTGTATTCTTGCTTTGTTGACTGAATCACCAATATCATAATCATTCCCAATGCAAGCAAAGTAATCTTTCCAATCATTGGAATTTTCAATACGAAGGAAATTATCAGTAATGAAAACATCATCCATAGCACAAGTTCGCCAAACATTCCCATTAAAACGGACGATGAAATGGACATCCCTATAATCAACATAAATGCCGGCCATTTGAATCTGGAGTCGGTGAACAATATAAGGTAAACGCCGACAAACTGAAGACCCGACAACAGGAAAAAAAGGAAGGATAAACTTTTTGGAAGATATCCTCCGGCGAAACCTGCTCCTATTCCAATGAAAGCCAGTAAATAACCCAGATATTTTTTATCGTTCAGGAATACCGTTATTTTATTAATGTCATCAATGTCAATCACTCTTTCATCGGTAAATGGGAAGTACATGCCCGTAAGCAATGCAATACATGCAGGAACCACATAATTCATGTATTCTTCTTCAGGCACAGCCATATAATAAAGGCTATCGTATGGCAAAATATTATAGGCGAGCACCGGGCCTACAATCCATTGCATCAGTGCAAGAAATGCAATAAGATCGCGAATTTCAATGCGCCTGCCCAAATCTTGTACAAACTTGACAATAACAACTGCCGACACCGCCAACCCAATGGCAGACACAAAATAAAGCCCGGTGAAGATCTGGAAATATGTGAATATCACAATTCCCCAAACCATTAGTGCCAGACTTCTGTGTGTCCAATACATTATTAATGAATTAGTTGTTTCATTTGATTCTCTATTCTGGTTACAATTTCTGAGAAAGACCAGGGCTGAATCATTTTATATGATTGCGATCCCATTTGGGAAACCTTTTCTTTGTCGGCCAGTATATTGTTTATGGCTGTTTTGCAGCTTTGGTAACTCCCAGATTTGAAAATATACCCATTGTGATTATTAACAACAAGATCTATGGCACAACCGGTTTTATTGCTAGCCAGAATTGCTTTTCCGCAAGCCATAGCTTCATTAACCACCAGTCCCCAGGTTTCAGCAGGCCCCTGTGATGTAAGTGCAAGCACATCAGATAGTTGATAAACAATAGGCATGCGGCTCTGATTTTGAAACGGGAGAAAATGAATGTTTTGGTTTGTAGAGCTCAGGTTCTGCATTTCAACTTCAAGCTGTCCGTTGCCAACAAAAATCAGGTGGCAATTTTTTAATGCCAGCTCGTTAAAAGCTTTGAGTAATATGAGAGGGTTCTTCTTAGACTCAAATTTGCCAACAAACAACATCACCATATCATCCCTGGCAATTCCTAATTCCTTTCTCCAGCGATCTGCAGCAATCCGGTCATTCACTGCATTTTTTGAGAACCTTTCAATATCAATAGCATGAGGGGCGAAAAATAACCGATCTTCCCTGAAGCCATGTTTCAGGAAATACGCTTTGTTATTTTTTCCTACATAAAATGCACCATCGCAGTAATGATACACCCATTTAAGCGCCAGTCTTCTTATCCATTGTTTTAAACCTCCTGTTTCATCAAGAAGTGTAGAGTCGCCTCTGAAATAGACCGGAATCCGGCCTTTAAAATGTCGCATAACGTCCAGATGGGCTTTGTAATTCCATCCGTAAACAAGAATAGCATCTGTATCCCAGTTTTTTATAGCTTTAGTCAGACTGGGACAATTTATTCCACCAAACTTACCTGGACCTGGATTTGTGGAAATGTTTTCAACAAATTCATAGTTATATCCATCCAGTAAAGGGATATCCCATTTGATTTCACGACCAAAATCTTTGTCAAAAAGTGTTTGATTGCTTTGACTCCATGTGTAGAATACCTTTGGTTCCACGATGGCGGACTCTGAAAGCAGCCTGAACATTGGTGCGTTATA
This sequence comes from Lentimicrobium sp., assembly GCA_034005265.1. Classification (GTDB taxonomy): domain Bacteria; phylum Bacteroidota; class Bacteroidia; order Bacteroidales; family Lentimicrobiaceae; genus Lentimicrobium. The sequence goes on along the minus strand of JAVEVB010000011.1, from coordinate 36,043 downwards.
CTGTATTGGATGTGAAGAAACTATGGCCAGTTTTACCTTTTTCATGCTTCAATGATTTTATTAAAGAATTCAATCTGGCGACGAGCGGCTTCCCTGGCAGAATAGGGCTCGAATTCGACCCAGTTCGTTTCGGGCGTAAATGGAAGTTTGTCAAGCAAATCTTTCAGCGCATTTAAAACCCGTTTTCCACAAACTTCGGGCAGATCGTTATTTTGAAATGTAACACAAATGCCCGCTTTTGTCTTATTCAGGATTTCAACCACACTGCTGTTTTCATTAAATACAGCAAGTAAGGGTTTGTTTGCCAGTATATAGGGATAAAGTTTAGAAGCAGTATAATTGGTGTCAGTTGAGCCGGGTATAATTAGCAAATCAGCATCCTTGAGCACTCTCATGGCTTCGAAATAGGGGAGGCGGTCTGTAACTTCCGTAACCAGATGTCCAACACCAAGCTTTTCGGTCTGTGGTTCAATTGTTTTAATTCCCTTGCCATCAGCAGCATAGCTGGTTCCAACAAAAAAAAGTCTGATCCTGTTAAATACTTCGGGTTGGGTGTCTAAGCCATTTTTTAAAGCATGAAAAATACTGCTTACCGCCAGATTCATATCATGGCCACCACGGCCGATATAAACCAGATTAATATTACCATCTTCTTTATTAAAAAGATTGTTCTTCAGGTCGGTTTTTCCGAGAATTTCGAAATCTATACCAGCTCCGCCAAAAGGAATAACGCTGCACATTTCAGGCCTGATATTCTGGTAACGCTCTATTAATGTTTTCGGGTAACCTTCAGAAACAGAGATAATACCATCAACTTTTTTCATGGCAAAAGCTTCCATGTATTTATCCATACGATAGGCCATCCAGAACTTTGGAGGACGTTCGCTTTTTGGTTTATCCAGATAAAAGTCATTGCGCCAGGGGTCCTGCATATCGATGATGTAGGGAACGCTGAATTTTCTTTTCCAGATGCGGCCAAGTACCATCACCGGAAAGGCAGTGGTTGAAAAATAAACCAGATCATATTTGCCTGATTTCAACAGCCGGCTGCCCGTTTTATAATAAGCGCTGAGTGACCGGTAGCCAATATTTCCAAGTCCGAATTTCCGTGTGGATGATGCCTTCCAGGCTGGTATCCTCAGAATATCAGCATCTGCAGGAAGGGTATCAAGCAGTATGGGGTCGGTGCTCATCTCAATAAAAGCAGGTTCTACTGCTATTACGGTTGATTCCCATCCCATTTGGCTGAAAAATCCTATGCTTTGTCGCACACGGTGCATATCAGCTGCATTTACCGGGGGGAAGTTTGGAGATATGATGAGTACTTTTTTCATAATTGCATATGTCATTATCAGCTTATGCTGAAAGTTTCTCAATGGGTTTTTACGCTATTTTCCGCGAATTTCTCAGGCTATTTCAGCACACCATTGATCCACTGAATTAATTTGGGTTCCTGAATTTCCCAACAATAATGCTCCGAAGAGATTTTGAGCGCTTTTTGCCTTGCGTGCTGGAGTACATCTTTGTTGACTATGAGATGATTAAGCATATTTACGAGGCTTATTTTATCTTTGTTTTTGAAAAGAAATACACTCTCAGCAGCTGTTTCTGCAACTTCTTGCTGCCCTTTTGTATCTGTAGCCAGTACGGCAATTCCACCAAGAAGATACTGCAGAATTTTGTTGGTAATGGTTAGGTTTCTGCTGTCGGGAGTGTACTCTTCAGTTGCCAATCCAATATCATGTTCGGCGATTCTTGACAATAATTCTTTGTGAGGCACAAGCTTATGAAAATAAATTTTGTGCCCCAGATGCGCTGGAAACAGTTCGAGAAGCTGATCTTTGAAATTTCCGAATAGGTTTCCCCTTAGATGGAGTTGCAAAGGTGTTTTAACGTCGTTCAGTGAATCAATTAAAAATTCCAGTCCGCGCCCCGGGCCAATTGTTTGGGAATACCAATGTATGGAAGGTATGGATAAATCGCTTCTGTCGAGGTATTTTCCGTCCATCAGTTCTCTTTCGGCAAGCGGAAAAACATTATGAAGCACTTTAGGCAGGGGAGATGCTGCGAAATCTGCTAAAGCCAATGCCAGGCTGTCAGAAGTGGTGTAGCATAGAACGCCCTCGTTCAAAGCTATTTTTTCATATTTCTCAAGCAGTTTTACCGGACGTGTTTTGTTGGCTTCAGGCAGTAAATCGTGTGAATACCAATCTTCAAAGTCAAAAGCAACTTTGTTACCTCTTTGCATCAGTTTACAGCCAATTACGGTGCTGATCTCCTGATGACAGATATATAAATCTGCTTTTTCTTTTATGGCAGCCTTCAAGTTATGGTCATAATCATAACCCAGGGCATATACATTTTCGATTCCGATCCTGGCAATGATTTCACCGGCAATTCTTTTGCGCAGGCGTTCTTTCAGGTGGTACCATTTGCTTGCCTGTCCGGGAATCATATTTATAACACCTTTAAGCTTTACCCGTTTATCAATCAGTTTGAGGTCTTCTTCAAGCAGATCGGCATAAGTAAATGTGGTAAGAATGGTAACATCATAACCGGCTTTCACCAGGGTATTGGCTTCCTTCACCACCCTGGGATTGCGGCACAAATGACTTTGGGTGAGAATACAGATTTTTTTATTCATCTTATGCACCTCCTTTACCACTTAGTTTGTGAATACCCATCCGAAGTTTTTTAGCTGCTTTCCAGCCAAGAATCTGTTTTGTGATTTCAATAATTTTACCGCCCATAACAGGAACTGATGGCTTTTTGCCTGTTTCCTTTACTTTGTGCTGGCAAATGCCAACAATATCAGCGTACATTGGATACGCATTGATGGCAATTTCCTGATAAAGCGTTGCCATTGCCTGCCTGTAAGCTGCAGAATCAGTTCTATCAGCGAGATATCTTGATTTACAGTTCAGCGCATGCAAGGCACTTTCGAGATTTGCTTTTTTATTGTATTTCGATGATATATTACCTCCTGAGATAAAACGCCGGTAATAATTAATTCCGCCGGATGTTCTAATGCCTTTAGAGGCAAGCACAGCTCTGGCAAAATATTCGCCATCCTGATCAAGCAACAAAGTTTCATCCCAGGGACCAATCTGATCGGTAATAGATTTTGGAGTCAGCCAGGCGCTTGTCTGTACCATCCAACGCTCACCATACCCTCCATAAAGCCTTACCAGAAAGTCAACCGGATCATCGGTATGGTGAATCCATGCAGATTCTTCACGAGGAGCCATGGCAAGATAATTCTCACCATCCATAAAATGAACTGAAGCACATATTCCAAGATAACCGTCTGCGTTTTCCAGAACTTCTACTTGTTTCTCAATCTTATCGTGACTGATTACATCATCGGCATCGAGATACTGAATGTATTTGCCCTTGCTTAAACTTAATCCTTTATTTCTAGCCACACAGGCGCCCTGATTTTTCTGAACCAGCACTTTTAGTTTATCGGATTCGTAAGTCCGGGCAATCTCAACTGTTTTATCCTTCGACCCATCATCTATAACAAAAACCTCAATTGCAGGATAGGTCTGATTAATCACGGAATCAAGTGTTTCCTGAATGAACCTTTCTGCATTATAGGCAGGAATGACGACTGAAACTATAGGAATAAGCAGATTCATTTATTTGACTTTAAGATTGATTTCGCAGGAATACCTCCAACTATATCGCCGGGGGCGACATCTTTAGTAACAACAGAACCAGCAGCAACAATAGCTCTTTTACCTATCGTAACTCCCGGTAAAATAGTTACTCTTGCTCCTACCCATGAACCATCCTCAATAACTACTCTACCTTTCTTTACTCCACCCTTCCATGCCGCAAAAGATTCAGATTTATAATCATGATCGTGAGTGTAGATTATATTGAAAGGGCCTACAGCTACCTCTTTTCCAATTATTACATCATCGCTGGTATCAATAGTTGTATAATCTCCTACATTGGAACTTTCGCCCAGTAAAAAACTGCCATCAAAACCTGGCTCACGAGGGAAAATGTTACAAAAACTTGAGATACTGCTTTTGTTTCCCATTAATACCTTTTTGCCGTTTCTTAAAACGCTTTCACGAAGAATAGAACATTGGTCTCCGATAGAAATAAGCGCATCGTAACCCGCATGAATATTTGTATTCTCATGTATGAAAGTGTTTTTTCCTATTACTACTTGTCCTCCTTTAGAAATGCCGAACGAAGCCCTTTTTCTTATCTCAGATGATTCACCTATTTCTAAGTACCCTTGGCCTTCAACAATAATTGGAAAATGCATCTTAACGTTTTTCCCGATTTTAGATTGCGCCAATCTTATTCTCCAATAAAGGAGTCTTTGAATTCGGTACAAAATATATTTCAGGTATTTAAACTCAATCCTGAAAATGTTTATCAGCGTTCTCATATCATTATTTCTTTGGTACAGTCCATCCAAGCCGGATCAGATCAAAATAAGAAAAATTAGTTTCTTTCTTTAAGATACGCATTGTTTTGAGAGAGTGATTTTTCCCTACACCCAATATGTATCTGGCCTGATTCCAGTGAATCTTTCGCAATGCTTTCCTACGCTCTTCTTCATTTAGAGGACATTCTGGCTTCAGAATCATTTCTTCCGAACATTTCAGATATTTAAATGGGATAGTAAAATCTGTCCGGTTGTCTTGCATTTCCTGCTCTTCGTGTTCCCTATACCAGACAACTCCTTGCGCCATTAATACAACAAAGTATTGGTTTGCAAGTATGTGCCACATTTCAAAATCGCCTAAATATCGTCTGCCGGTAAATCCCCCAACTGCTTCAAAAACATCCTTTCGGATAATCGCGGAAAGTGGTGCTTTATGAAAAAGCTGTTGTTCAAAATAGTGACGAAGATACGCCTCACGCGATGAAAGTACAAAAGGAAACATCCTTAATTTGTCCTGTGGCAACGATGACAATCCCCAGCCGGCTTCAGGAAATTTTTCCATTGCTGAAATCATGACCTCCAGTCCGGTTGGATAAATCATATCGTCGGCATCAACATACTTGAGGTATTTGCCACTGGCAAGACTGGCCGCTTTGTTTCTGTTTGGATAATCGCCAAGGTTTTTCTCGTTCTTAAACACTTTAACCCTTTTGTCTTTCTCAGCATAGCTTAAAGCAATTTCATAGCTTTTATCTTTTGACTGGTCGTCAACTATGATGAGTTCCAGATTTTCGTAGGTAGAAGCCAGAACACTTTCAACGGCTATAGCCAGATATTTTTCCCGGTTATAGGTTGTCATTAAAACACTGACCAATGGTTTGTCATTTGTACTCATCTGTATGGTTTTTTTATTTTTTCTTTGCCTGGATTCCCTGTGGAGGTAAGCCTACATATTTTTTCTGAGATTCTTCAATCCCTTTCATTCCTTTGGTTCTGGCATAATAACTAAAGATCAGAACTGCTTTCCAGCCTGCTCTGATTAAGGTGAAATTATACAAAATCCAATTTATTTTTTCACTGAACGACAATTCGCTCATTCTCAATAACCTGTATTTCATTCTCAGGATTGCGACAAAAGGATTTTTCGGATATTTGATGTATCCATAGAACTTATAATTCTGATAAAGAATTATATAACTCCTTTTAAAGTAGAATTTAAAATCCTGATGATGATAATGGTAAACACGTGCGCGGTAATCATATACAATTTTATATCCGGCTTCCAGTGCATCTTTAGCCCAAAGTGTATCTTCAGAAAACATTAACTTCCGGAAGGGAAGTTTTTCTTTGATCGACTTACGATACACCGCATTCACATCATCCCAGTTGCAGAAGGTATGCTGCTCTTTTCCGCTCAGTCTGGTAAAATCCTCCTGATTTTTAAATTGCCATGAGAAAGGTTGCGCTTCACTTGCCGGCCTGAACCATTGAAGCGGGTTTTTCTCTTTGTCATGTGCTACAATCTGCTGCCCGCATACACCTGCAACTTCAGGATCTTCGAAATGCGTCAGCATAAGTTCAATCCAATTATCTGCGGCGGGCGTAGCATCTTGTACAGTCATTACAACGAACTCTCCGGCAGCAAGGCTGATGCCCAGGTTGCGTGTTTCGCCGTGATTAAATTCAGCAGGAGGGAGGTTATGGACTTTTACCGGGTATTTTTTGAGCAATTCAAGGGTGCCATCGGTTGAACCGGAATCAATAACGATGACCTCCATCTGGTCTTTTACGGTTTGCCTGAACAACCCATCAAGGCAGGACGGCAGTGTATCTATCCCGTTCTTGACGGGAATCACCACTGATACCAAAACTTTATTGACCAGACTTTCTACCATGTTTGTGTTATGTTAGTAATTTGTGTTTCCCGATTCCATTCTCAAGCTTCCCTTTTTTCATTGCTTTGTTTATAAACGCTTTCACAAATGGAAGTTTATAGAGTCTGAGCGACATCAATAACATGAGAAATGAAGATTTTACAGCAAATCCCGCAGTTAAAATCCTGTATTTCAATCCAAAGGAGAGAATTTTGAAAGTCACACGGTAATTCAGGGATTTTATGGCGCCATTCGTAACGTTCTGACCTAAATACTTTAATCTTTGTAAGCCTGATTCATCTAAGGAACCAATCAATTGAAGGCTGTGTGTTGTAAACACTTTCAGTCTGCTGTTCATCTTTGCCGGAGAGCTGATTTCGTTCTGGCTGATGCTTCCCGTTTTATGTTGACGGTAAAAAACATCGGGAGAAAGCGAATAAAACTTTTCGTATTTCAGGTCGGCGATCAATGCTTTTAAATGAATATCAACATCTTGCCAGCATGCAAGGTCTTCGGTAAAACCTCTGATTTTTTCTACAGCATTTTTTTTCCAGATTGGCCCGCTGGTTTGCCAGACAGAATCTAACGATAAAAAGCGGAGAAGGTCGGGTTCGTTGGTTTCAATATTCCAGAGTAATGTGGATTCTTCAGGCAATTCATAAAACATAAGCATCGGAAATACCAGAAAATCAAGCGCAGGATACTGGTTTATCACATTCATCCGTTGTTCAATGCAGAAAGGAGACAATAAGTCGTCGGAGTCCAGAAATATTAAATATTCTCCCTTCGATTCCTTTAAACCAATGTTTCGGCAAACCGGAGCTCCGGAAGGCTCACGGTCACGTTTAAGGTATTTTATGCGGCTGTCAGCAGAAGCATATTCTTCGCCAATTTCATCGCTGTTATCGTTTGAGCCATCGTCAACAACAATGGCTTCCCAATTCGGGTTGATCTGCAGGAGGAGTGATTCGAGTGTTTCCTTCAGCAGATTGCCCCGGTTAAAATTTGGGATGATAACAGAAATCAGCTTATTTTCATTCATTTCGCTTGATTCAACATTTTACTTTTTCAGGACTTTTTTAATTTTAACACCTGTTTTAGTTAATCCGGTACCCAAAAGTGGGAATAAAAGCATTTTGTATGTTCTGGAATCTTTCCAGCCATCTTTTAAAATCTGCCAGGCAGTTTTTCTGATCAGATTAAAATCTTTCGCATCAACTACAAGTGAATACATGTAACGTAAGTCTTCCCTGAAAAAACGTCCATTTGAGACAGCAACATGATCTGTTACAGGTTCTTCATATTTTTCAGGAACTTTATGTTCTCCTCTCATAATCGGATCAGTACCGGTTTGTCTTCTCTGTTTTGAGTATTCAACCAGCAAATACCTGAAATGCTTGATTTTTGCAGCGTGAAAATGGGTTGCCGAACCTCCGTGAATGCGCATAAAGTATGTGCATTCATTTAGAATAGCGATCTTGTTCTTTTCAAGAAGCCTGAGCCATAAGTCATTATCCTCCGATACAATAAATTCAGGTCGGTAACAACCTAAATTCAATACTTCTTGTCTTTTGTAGCAAGCTGTTCCATGCACAACCGGACTTGAAGACGAGACATTGAAATCGTCGAAAGTCAGGTCTTGTTGTTTTTTGCCTTTAAAAAATTTATTGTTTGGAACCCTGTGATTTTTGGCAATTTTTCCGTTTGAAGTCATGAAAGCCTGCTGGTTGCATACCATAACATACTCAGGGTGGGTTTCAAGGAAATCAACCTGAATTTGCAATGAATCAGGGGTTGATATATCATCAGCATCGTGGCGCCTGATATATTTTCCTTTGGCGACTTTCAATCCATTGTTCAGGGACCGCGCTACGCCCTGATTTTCCTGTTCAAGAGAGACGATTCGTGGGTCATTGTAAGAATCAATAATTACCTGTGAATCGTCTTTTGAGCCGTCATTCACGATGATCAGTTCAAAATTTCTGAAGGTTTGCGCCAGCAGGCTGTCAATGGCAGGTTTGAGGTATTCACGGCCATTGTAAACCGGCATTAAAATACTGACAAGGGGCAGTTTTTCCATTTTTGAAGGATTAAACGAATAGCCATTTAGATTTTAAAACGGCCTTTGCTCTTTTATCAAAAGGATACGGTCGTTGAATGAATGCATCGCCTTGTTTAATGCTGAAGCGTATGCAATTTTCAATATAGTCATAAGTGCCATAATTGTTTCCCAACCATAGTGAGATGTAGTAGATTCCCGGAGCAAATGAAATGTCTTTAACGGTGACAGATACCTTCACTTCCTGACCTGTCCGGATGTTTTTTACCTCAAACGAATCATCTGAATTTGTAATATGGCCTATAAATTCGTTTGAATCGTTTCTGATATCCAAAGTGAGGTCAGTATAATCAACATTCTCTTTAGCTTTGAAAATTGTTTCTACAATAAACGAATCGCCCAGATATACTTCGTCGGTTTGTTTGTGATCAAGGGTTGCCATTTTATAGTCCAGAAACTCAACATGCCTTGTGCCTGAACGCCGTAACTCATTTTCATTTACAGAAGCCTTTTTATAAGCGGTCGTAATTTCGTTGATCTGGCCTTCCATCTTTAACAAGCCGTTCTGGAGTAAAAGGCCTCTTGTACATAATTGCTCAACAGCCGTAAGGTTATGACTGACAAAAAGGACAGTGCGGCCACTTTTGGATACAGATTGCATTTTGCCGATGGCTTTCTTCTGAAATTCAGCATCACCAACTGCGAGCACTTCATCTACTATGAGAATCTCTGGCTCAAGATGAGCAGCCACGGCGAAAGCAAGTCTGACATACATTCCTGATGAATATCGTTTTACCGGGGTGTCAACATATTTACTTACTCCGGAGAAATCAACAATCTCGTCAAATTTTGAAGTAATTTCCTTTTTTGTCATTCCAAGAATTGCTCCATTGAGGTAAATATTTTCTTTACCGGTGAGTTCAGGGTGAAAGCCTGTGCCAACCTCCAGCAGACTGGCAATGCGTCCTTTAACCTTGATCTCTCCTGTGGTGGGTGCGGTTACTTTCGACAATAATTTAAGTAAGGTTGACTTACCTGCTCCGTTTTTCCCAACTACGCCTAGTACTTCACCATCATTGAGAGAGAAGTTAATATTCTGCAGCGCCCAAACGAATTCGCCCTCACGTGAATTTAAAGTATTTACTACTCCAACTTTCCGGGTTGGATCTTCCTTTCCCCTGATTTTTGCCAGAAATCGGTTTAAGTCGTGGCTCAGGGTTCCGGTACCTACAGATCCTAACCTGTATTGTTTTGAAACATTCTCAAATTTTATAACTGCGTCGGACATGATTCGTAATTTAGGTTCTTCGTTTTAATTTGAAATAATGAATTAATGCTATACTGTATCCATGAAGGTTCTTTCAACCTTGTTGAAAATCAGAATACCAATCACCAGTAGCACTAATGTAAAGCCGAAGGAATATAGCAGTTGCATATAGTTTACGCTGCCAGTTCCAAGCATGGCAGTTTTAAAAGTTTCGATAATTGGTGTCATTGGATTTGCCAGTACGAACATTTTATACTTTTCAGGTATTTCTGACAAGGGATAAATGACTGGTGTAGCATACATCCAGAGTGTAACTCCGAAGGTAACCAGGTGAACCAGATCGCGGTATTTGGTTGTGAGTGAAGATATAATTATTCCAAATCCCAGGCCCATGCCGGCGATAATTAATACCAGTAGCGGTATTAGCAATACGGTTATCCCCGGATGTACATCGGCTCCCTGAAACATGAAATAGAACAGAAAGACCAATAAAAAGAGGAATTGAATGACGAAGCTTACCAGATTTGAAATTACAATTGAAATGGGCATTGCCAGCCGGGGGAAATAAACTTTACCAAAGATGGATGCATTTTTAATAAAAGTTTGTGATGTGTCATTTAAACAAGTCGAAAAGTAATTCCATCCTACAATCCCTGCCATGTAAAACAGCATCTTCGGGATGCCATCAGTAGGTATTCCGGCAATGTTTCCAAAAACCACCGTAAACATAAGGGTGGTTAGCAATGGCTGAATTATGAACCAGATGGGGCCAAGAATGGTTTGTTTGTACTTTGAAACAAAATCTCTTCTTACAAAAAGGCCTATCAGATCACGGTATTGCCATAATTCTTTAAGGTTAATTTCAAAAAGACTGCGTTTGGGTTTTAAAACCATTGTCCAGGTTTCATCAGCACCTGAGTCAATATGGTTGGAAGTTCCGGGATTCAGCATATTACTTGACTTTAAACTTATTGATACTTTTTGATATAATCAGCGTAAGCGTTTTTTATTCCATCTTCAAGCCGAATGGTTGGATGATAGCCCAATGAACGCATAAACGAAACATCAAGGAGCTTTCGGGGTGTTCCATCAGGTTTTGACGTATCGAATTTAAGTTCTCCCTCAAACCCAACAATTCTTTTAATCAAAAGAGCAAGTTCTTTTATGGAGATGTCTTCACCCCAGCCTATGTTAACGAATTTATTGCCGGTGTACTTATTCATTAGAAAGACACAGGCTGAGGCAAGGTCATCAACATGCATAAACTCCCGTAAAGGTGATCCGGTACCCCAGATTGTTACATTTGGGGCCTGACTTGTTTTAGCCTCATGGAATTTGCGGATCAGAGCCGGTAAAACATGCGAGTTCTGCAAGTCATAATTATCCTCTGGCCCGTAAAGATTGGTAGGCATGGCTGCAATAAAATCAGTACCATACTGGATGTTGTAATTTTCACAAAGTTTTAAACCAGCTATTTTGGCCAAAGCATAAGGCTCATTGGTGTATTCCAGCGGTCCGGTTAATAAATACTCTTCCTTGATTGGTTGAGGTGCATGTTTGGGATAAATGCAGGAACTTCCCAGAAAGAGGAGCTTATTTACATTGCTCAGCCATGCATTGTGCAGGATATTGTTCTGAATAACAAGGTTTTCGTAAAGAAATTCAGCGCGATAGGTGTTGTTGGCTACGATACCTCCAACTTTTGCTGCTGCATAAAAAACATAAGTTGGTTTTAGCGTTTCATACATGTTTTTAACCGCAGACTGATCCATTAAATCTATTGGAATGTAATCCGTAAAATCAGTATCAGTAGAAGGTTTTCGGTTTCTGTAGGTGCCGGTTACATTGTGGTAGCCTGCATTTATCAACGCACGGATGATGGCACTGCCAACCATTCCTGCCCCTCCGGTTACCAATATTTTTTCGTTCTTATTCATAGTAGCTATGTGTTTCATAACCACCATCTTTAAGATATTTCTCCTTCTGCATGAGTTTTATGTCAGAAGTCATCATATCATTCACCAAACCTTTAAGATCATACTCAGGTTCCCAGCCTAATTTTTGCTTTGACTTTGTTGGGTCGCCAATCAGCAATTCTACTTCGGTGGGTCTGAAATAGCGTTCATCAATTTTAACTACTACAGTTCCTGGGTTTAACTGATATTCAGGCATTGAGCAGGAAACTACTACACCGGTTTCTTCAATGCCTTCTCCCTTAAATTCAAGGGTAATTCCAACTTCCTCAAAAGCCAGTCTGACAAAATCGCGCACTTCGGTTGTTACACCGGTTGCTATTACATAATCATCCGGCTTGTCCTGCTGTAATATCAGGTGCATGGCTTTGATGTAATCCTTGGCATGTCCCCAGTCGCGTTTGGCTGAGAGATTCCCCAGGTGGAGGGTATCCTGCATACCCATTGCGATTTTTGCCACGGCCATGGTTATTTTTCGGGTAACAAAAGTTTCACCACGAATGGGTGATTCATGATTGAAAAGAATGCCGTTACATGCATACATATCATATGCTTCCCGGTAATTTACCATTATCCAGTAGGCATAAAGTTTTGCAACTGCATAGGGGGAGCGGGGATAAAACGGCGTTTTCTCACTCTGAGGAATTTCCTGCACAAGTCCGTAAAGTTCAGAAGTTGATGCCTGATAAATCCTGGTTTTTTTTGTCATATTTAAAAGGCGCACAGCTTCAAGTAAGCGCAGCGCACCTATACCATCTGCATTGGCGGTATATTCCGCCGTATCAAAACTAACCTTCACATGCGACATTGCAGCAAGGTTGTAGATCTCATCTGGCTGTGTTTCCTGTACAATCCGAATCAGGTTTGTAGAGTCGGTCATGTCGCCGTAATGCAGAATAAAATTCTGATTATCTACAAAGGGATCCTGATACAGGTGATCAATGCGGTTTGTGTTAAAAAGAGACGACCGACGTTTGATACCATGTACAATATACCCCAGTTTAATAAGGTATTCAGACAAATAGGCCCCGTCCTGTCCGGTGATGCCGGTAATTAATGCTACTTTCTTATTCATATAGGTTAGTTTGAAGTCAGATGTTTCTTAAAAAATCAATGATTACTCTCCTTGCCTTAAGGTATATTTTGTAAAGGATGAATCTTTTTGGTGCAACTCCTCCGTAGGCTTTCAGGTCGCTGTCTCTTACCTTAAGTTTTACATCGTTGTAGACTATCCACAAGCCTTTTAGTCGGTTGCCGATGGCTTCATTAATGGAATTTTCAAATTCACGTTTGCGGGTAAAATTGTTGCGAACCAGAAACAGTGTTGCATCACTGTATTTATTGAGTAAGTATGCATCGCCGAATAGCCCGATAGGAGGGGTGTCTATGATGATGTATTCATAGTCTTTCCGAAGCTGTTCGAACATACTTTTTGTTTTATCTGATTCAATTAGTTCGTCAGGGTTTGGAGGAACAGGACCTGACAAAAGTATATCAAGGTTCTTGGTGAAAGTTTTTTGAACAACCTGCTCCAGAGGACGTCCTCCCACAAGGTGATCGGTAATTCCGATTTCGCTGTTCAGTGTAAAGCCTTCGAGTTCTTCCGGACTTCTGAAATCAAACCCAATAAAAAGAGATTTTTTTCCGGTAAGGGCATAAACAGCGGCCATATTAGCCGCAAAGAATGTTTTTCCTTCTTCGAGGGTTGAAGAAGTGATAACTACCACCTGCTGAGAATTCTCGGGCAGAAGATCAAGTTTTATTCTGATGATTCTGAATAATTCTGTAAAATATGATCCGGGAGATCTGAGAACTATATCATGTCCCTGCGAAGGGTTACTGGCTACGGTCCCGATAATTGGAACATCGGTATGGCTGGTAATATCTTCTATTGCGAGTATACGGTTATTAAAATAAACCAGCATAAACAGAAATATTGAAGGTAACAAAATAGCCCATATATAGGCATTGATATAGGCTGTCCTTGGATTCTTTGAAACATTCGTAATTCCTGATTCACCGGCAACGTCGATGATTTCATGGTCAGGCGTATTCGCTGCCCGTTGAAGCTCAACTTCTGATTTGCGTTTTAATAAGAAATCGTAAAGATTGTCGATTATTTTAAACTTTCGCATTATCGAAAAGTATTCTCGTTCCATACCAGGCAATGCCATAAATTCCTGGTTCATGGACAACATTCTTTCATCGGTACTTGAAATTTTTTCTTTTACAGTTTCTATATTTGTGCGCATGCTCTCTGCCAGAGACTCTTTCATTACATTAATTTCTTTGTTGAGAATTTGTATGTAAGGATTGCTTCTATTTGAATTTGCCAGCAGTTTATCTCTTTCCTGGATCTTTAAGGAGAGCCTTCCAGCCAGATCGTTAAAAAGTGGCAGGTTATAACCCATTGAAGAAGGCATCAGTATGTCATCAATATCTTCTCTTTCTCTCACATAGTTGAATAAATAGTTGTAATATTCAAGATCGAGGAGGTAATTCTTTTTGTCTTTTGACTCAGAATCGAGGTTCTTTAATAATGCTCCGATTTTTTGATCGAGTTGCATAAACTGATTGCTTTTCCTGAATTCTTCGAGTTTCTCCTCGGTATTGCTTAGGTCATCGCCGAATGATTTTAATTGATTGTCGATAAACCCAAGCATATTGGTAAGCATCTGGTTTTTCTTGTCCAGGTTGCTTTGCAGGAACTCACTGGTTAGCTGATTCAGGTAATCCATTTCTTTCTCCTTATTGGACCCTGTGGTGGTAATTATCATAATGGAAGGGCCTCTTTCAATATAGGCATCTGTTTTATTCAGGTATTGCTTAACCAGTCCGTTTATATCATTAATCTGAAAAGCATATTCAGTGTCATTGTATTCAATTCCTGTGATTGGATCTTTCAATTGAATGGTAAAGCCAAAATCTTTCGAAGTTGCCGGCTTTCCAAAGGTGAATGTCTTCGATTTGTTTAAGGATGGAATTTCTTCTGAATAAATCTCGTAAGTTGATGGAGATATGATTTTTAAATTAAACTTTTTGTACCTGACCTGGCGGTGCCCTGTGTCAATTTTTACTGAAAATGGGGCGTCTTTGTAAATCTCATTCCATATGTATTTGCCTTTCGAAAAATAGGAAACCTCAAAATCAAGTTTTTCAATTATCTTTTTTATCTGAGCATGTGACTTTAAAAGTGCGATTTGGTTTTCAATGAGTTTTTGGTTGAGAAATAAAGGGGATGAAGAAATGGCCCCTTTTTCATTCAAAATGGACGAATTAGTTTTATCTTCAATAAGAATACTAGTTTTAAAACTGTAGAGTGGTTCATTGTATTTGTTGACATTCCATGCAAAGTATGATGCGATTATGATTGATAATGCGAACAAATACCAGTTCTTCAAATATTTGCTCAGTATCCGACTGATGTTAATTTCAGATTTAACAGAATTTACCGTCTTTCCCATGTTGCCCTGATTAATTTATTCCTTTAAACAGAACCATAATTGCCACCACTGTAGTCAACATTGATGAAATCATGGTAATTGAAAAAGTTGGAGATAACCCAAAAGATTTGGCCCGCATTGCTTCAACATATATCATGTCGTTGGGGTATACGTAAAACATGTTCTTGACCAGATCGCCGCTGGTAATGTCTACCAGATAGACCATTTCTTTATTGTTAATCTTACGGTAAACTTTAATTTGTTGTCGTTTTGCATAATTGGTTAATCCTCCTGCAATGGTCAGGGCTTCTATAATGGTTATTTTGCCCTTGGTCATGTTGTACTGTCCTTCCTTATTCACTTCGCCCAAAACATTAATGGTGTTGTTGATAAGTTTTACATCTATCCTCACCCTGTCGCCAAGTATTTTGGTCGCACTTGCCTTAATTGCATTGTGTGCCTCCATCATAGTTAAACCGGCAAGTTTAATGTCGCCCAAATAAGGGAAGTATATATAGCCTTCGTTATTTACATTATAGCCAAGCAATGATTGGTTTTCGGAATTAATAAAATTCATTCCTGAACCAGGCTCTAAAAAATCACTTAATTCTTTCTCTATTGTTCTGATGTTGATGTATAAGTAGTCATTCGGCTGTATCAGGTATTCTGTGAGAATACTGTCATCAGTGATGAAACTATTCACATAGGAACTGTCGTTCACTTCCTGGGTCTGTAATAAATTTAATTTACGCTGAGGGATACAGGAAATTAATAAAAAATTACTTATCAGAACCAATGCAATTGCAAGGGCTTTCATTCGATTTAATATTTTCTGCTTCTCCATAGTATTCCTCAAATGCTATATCCTATTGTATATTTCCTAATAATGAAAAAGTAACTTGTAAATTGACAACTTTACCTTATTTGAACAAAGGTACACAGGTAATAAATTTTACATACGGAGGGCTAATACTATAAAATTCCGAATGTATATAATTTATATAGTGGATGTTGATATGGGGAAGTCTCTTTAAATGAGTTTCTTAACTGTTTGAAGTACGATCAATCTGTCAATGGGTTTGATCAGGCATTTTCTAAAGTCACCTTGTAGAATTCTTTCTGTCAGGCGATCTTGTGCAAATGCTGTTTGCGCAACAAAAGGAATCATCTGGTAAGCGGGCCAGCGTTTCTCGATTTCCTTTTTTAATATAATTCCGTCCCAGGGTTCCGGAAGACCGATATCCATAAAAACGATATTATAATTATTACCTGAGTGGTATGCGCGCTCAATAAGATTTAACGCTTCGTTTCCTGAA
Source organism: Lentimicrobium sp. (assembly GCA_034005265.1). Taxonomy (GTDB): domain Bacteria; phylum Bacteroidota; class Bacteroidia; order Bacteroidales; family Lentimicrobiaceae; genus Lentimicrobium. The sequence continues at coordinate 19,700 of JAVEVB010000011.1, read as the reverse complement.
TACGCAATTTCTGTGGTTGAAATGTTCTCAAGAAATAAGCTCAGTATTCTCGCATTTATCTTATTGTCTTCAACAATGAGTATGCGAACTTTTTTTTTGGTTATTTCAGCTTCAATTGATTCCAGAATTTCTTCACGGGAATTCTCGCTATTTAAGGGTAGTGATAGCGTAACCATTTGTTCGTATTGTTTTTGAACTTTAAACTCAAGTTTGCCTTCTATGAGATTCAGATCGCTCAATACCTCTGCTATTTCAGGATTATTACTAAAAACGGGGCCGTCAATATTGTACTCCGGTAATATTTTCTCGCGGTTTATTTCATGCATAACCGCATTAGGAATGTCGATGCCAATATTATCAATTTCAATATTCAGTTTTTGCAGGCTGACATCCTTGTCAATAGATAGACTTACTTTTCCGGTGCGGCTGTATGAAATTGCTTTATGAATAAGATAATATAAAATATTCTGCAAACGGTTTTCATCGCTAAAAACCAAATAATCTTCCGATCCGGTATTTTCAATTTCAACATTTTGCTCTTTACTGAATGACCCCAGCAGAATGATAATTTTCCTGATTACCAGTAAAGGACTTACCAGCGATAAATTAAGTTGTTGTTTTTTGCTGTCGGTTGAAATGCTTTTGTCAAGCACTGCCTTAATCTTTTGTCCGTTGTTTAAAATGCCCTCAACATAACTGTCAATTCGCTTATCTGCTGAAATTGTTTTTTCAAGTTTCAATACCGCGCCGTAGCCCAGAATTCCGCTAAGCATCGTTCTTATTTCATGTTGAAGATTTCCATCAGCAAGTGGTTCTTTGGGATTGGGTTTTGATGTTGTACTTGTAACAGTGTTGTCCGGTTCATTTATTGACTGTCTTTCTTTTGACTCCTCAGGATGATCAGTTACCGCAGGACTGTCAAAAGACTCATGAATAATTCCCAGATATTTTTGACCTTCAATTTCCTTCAGTTCCAGGGTAACTGGTTTAAGCACACTGGTTGCAAGTAAGAAGTAAAAATTGTGATTTGATTCTTTCAGATTTTCCTGCGCAAGGGGATTCAGCGCTCCTTCAATTGAAAGAAAGATCTCGCTGAGCTTTATTTCAGCCAATTCATCTTCGGTGTAACCACTGAACGCTTCGAAAACGGGATTTATTAATACTATCTCACCATCAATGTCAGCAAGCAAACAGCCTTCCCGCCTTCCCTGAATCAGAGAGCGATAGTATTGTTTGTTGGCCAGCGTTTTTTTTGGCCTTTTCTCCCGGTTGCCGAATGCTAGAATATTGTGTTTCCTCCTTGTTTTTGGTGTTTTTGCTTTTAAAAATTCAAAATCCTGCATTGTTTTATTAATGTGTTGCAAGGATTCTACTCAAGTAGAATCAGCTCCATCAGTTTCAATTGTAAATCAGCAGCCATTAGTTCTTTTTTTATTATCATTTTATCGCACAAATGTAATCCAAAATATTTATGACGAAAAAGATTTTACGCTTTCGAAATGGAAATTGAATGTTTCGGGATCATGTAAATATCTGGTGCCATGACTCTGCTTCTCCTGACCGTTGGCAGTATTTGTAAGGGCCTTGTAAGATTATGAAAATCTGTTCTATTCGGGGAATGTTTGGTCCTGCAATAATTTAAAATTACTTTTTTGCAGTTAAGTACATTAATTTAACTTGCAAATGCAGTATTTTTGTTCCCACACATCATTACCTTTCATGTTTTTTGCCATTTTCACCATTAATAAATCATTATGGAATCTTTTGGTTCATTAACAGGGCAGTTCACCTGGCACCTTGTTTTATCTTTCTTTTTCGCAATGATTATTACAGTTATCTGTATTCCGCAGATAATAAGGCTCAGCAAAAAATACAAGCTGGTTGATAATCCCGATCAGCGCAAAGTACACAAGGTCCCGGTTCCTACACTAGGAGGTATTGGTTTTTTTACCGGGTTTATTGTATTGTCACTTTATTGGATGGTGGTTTTAGGTAATCTGTCAGATTTTATTCTTTTTATTGGCTTACTGGTTCTGTTTGTTACAGGTATTTTTGATGACCTAACTGACATGCGGGCGCTGGTTAAGTTTGGTATTCAAATAGTTGTTGCGCTTATTATCTCGTATTTTGGTTTCAGGGTTAAATCTCTTTTTGGTATTTTTGGTATTTATGAATTGCCGGTTCTTGTGCAATATGCCTTCTCGGTATTGCTTATTACGGGATTAACCAATGCATTTAATCTTATTGATGGTATTGATGGTTTGGCAGGTGGTCTTGCTTTTATAAATTCTCTTTTCATGGGACTTATTCTGCTTATGCAGGGCAATATGATCTATGCAATTCTGGCAATTTCCTTCGCCGGAGCATTATTTGGCTTCTTAATATTCAACTTTAATCCGGCCAAAATATTTATGGGTGATACCGGCTCATTGATTGTTGGTTTCTTGATGGCTATTTTTGGAATAGTAATCTTAAAAGCCGGCGTTCCCGCAAATGTTCTGTTTGAGACCAATGCTTCAGGTATTACCATCATTGTTGTTGGCATCCTTTTGTTACCTGTTTACGATACCCTCAGGGTTTTTGCTGAAAGAATACTCAAAAAATCATCACCTTTCAAGCCCGATAAAACTCATGTTCATCATCTGCTGATTGAAACCGGTGCCAATCATAAAAAAGCCGTTTTTATTCTTTATACAACCAACATGATGATTATTGCAGCTTCGTTTTTGTTGCGAAATTCAAATCCTTCATTTTCTGTGTTTATGCTTTTTATTCTGGTGGCAATGTTATCTGAAAGCATCAACATTAAGCGTTGGTTTATTGAAATAGCCGAAGGTAAAAAAGCTATGGAGAAAACTTCAAAAATTACCTCCGAAAACAGATTTCTTGAAGATATTCTTGATGAGAATGATAAAAACTAATTACGATGGATAAAAAGGAACTTATTTTTTTGGTTGAAGACAATGCTATCTTTGCTACAACGGCTCAAAAAAGCCTCGAAAAAGATATTGGTTTTGAGGTTAAGGTTTTTAATACCGGTGAACAACTGCTAAAATTTACTGATGAAAACCCGGATTTAATTCCTTCTATTATTATTCTGGATTATTACCTCAACAGTATGGTGTCGGAAGCTATGGATGGCGGAATGATTCTTGCCAGGCTCAAAGATCCGATGATCCGAAATAATCCTTTCAGACGCGTTCCGGTAATCATGCTTTCATCGGCCGATGAAATTAATATTGCTGTTAATCTCTTGAAAAAAGGTGCCACCGATTACATTCTGAAGGATGAGATTTTCTTTGAGAACCTAAAGAAGACCATCGGTAATATAATAAACCTGAGAAACTATCAGACTGAAATTCAGTTTCATAAAAGTAAGGCTGAAGGTTACCGGAAACGATTGATATTAATGTCAGCCATTATTATCGCCTTGCTCGGCCTGGTTTTTTATCTGTTTACTTAAGCGGTGAGCTGATGTTTATATGCCTGAAAATGGCTTGATATCTTATTCCTGATTTTAGTTGGTAGCTCGGGTAAGTATAACCTGGGTCCGCGCAGCAGAATTAAAGGAAGCAATTTTGTTGTATGGGGAGAATATAAACCATACGCAGAGTGCTTTTCTAGACTTGTCCCTCCTTCAGCGCTCACCCGGCAATAAGTTCATGCTAAACTATATTTCACAGCAGGCTCTCGTTAATGAGTTTATCAAAGTATATTCTTAAAGACGTTTTTAATTGAAGTGAAGAAAAAAAAACAGCACATCGTTCATTAACGTAATGCAGGGTTTTGCGTTTTTTTTAGGTTCTTTTTATGGCTGAAACTGTTTGATGCTGCATTGTTCCTACACGTATGGGCATACCTTATCCTTTTACGCCTTAACCGCAGGTTGGATTGAATGAGAGGTTTAATTTTTTTGTTGCAAAATCCGATCAGGTATTGCCGGTGATCTGATGCGCGGTAACTACCTGAAGACATGCTCCCGAAATGAATCATAAACAAGGCAATGTGCCGGATATAGATATTTAATGTACTTTTACTCTGTCCACCCAACTTAAGCTGTTGATCAAGTTTACGAACAACGTTTTTAAACTCAGAAACAAGTTTAATGACCTGCTTTGCTATGGTAACAACCGAGTTCGATCTCATAATCTGAAATTATTGTTGTGAATAATTTCGAAGTACAGGAAGAATCGGGTATTTTTGAAAAAGCTATCCCGCATAGGCGGGATTTAGTTCAACAATGTATAAAAATAATAGCGGAGATTTTAGTAGTTTTGAAGGTTGTAGCCCGCACCAACTTTCATGTAACTTGACAGAAAAGTGTCACGCAGTCGGCTACTATTCTTAAAATAATCGTTGTGTTTAATTAAAAAATGAAAATATTACTAACAGGTTCAACTGGGTACATTGGAAAAAGATTGCTCCCTGTTCTGGTTGAGGCCGGACATGAAGTTATTTGCTGTGCCCGGGATCCTCAAAGGTTCAATCCACCGGACTCAATTAAACAAAAGGTTACAGTAATAGAAGTTGACCTTTTGGATGAGAATTCGCTCAAGAATATACCAGAGGATATTGATGGTGCATATTATTTAGTTCATTCAATGTCATCTTCAAGTGACTATAAATCCCTGGAAAAGATATCTGCAATAAACTTCAGAAACGCTTTAAAAAACACCAAGGTCAAACATGTCATTTATTTAAGCGGTATAGTCAATGAATCAGAACTTTCAAAACATCTCAGTTCAAGGAAAGATGTAGAAATTGAACTCCATAAAGGCCCCTATAGTTTCACGTCATTAAGGGCAGGGATCATTATCGGATCTGGTAGCGCCTCCTTTGAAATTATAAGAGATTTGGTTGAAAAATTGCCAATTATGATCACACCTAAATGGTTAAGTACAAAATGTCAACCTATTGGAGTTTCAGATGTAATTGCCTTTCTTTCCAGGTCCTTATTTAACGAAAAAACTTTCAATCAGAACTTTGATATTGGTGGACCTGATGTGTTGTCCTATAAGCAAATGCTTTTGGGTTTTGCAAAATCCCGCAATCTTAGACGTCGGATTTTTGTTGTGCCAGTCATGACGCCTAAACTCTCTTCATACTGGCTATATTTCGTTACTTCAACATCTTATATGCTTGCAGTATCTCTTGTAAATAGCATGAAAGTTGAAGTCGTATGTAGAGATAGTCGAATTAATTCGATTCTAGGAATTGAACCGCTTACCTATACGGAATCACTAGAAAGGGCTTTTACCAAAATTGACAGCAACGCAATTCTATCCAGCTGGAAAGATTCCTACTCTAGCAGCGGAATTAGTTTTGAGATTTCTGAATTTATTGAAGTGCCAACCTTTGGATGTTTTATAGACAAAAGAAAATCCAGGACTGATAGCCGGGACGTTTGTATTGACAAAATCTGGAGCATTGGAGGTGTAACTGGCTGGTATTATGCTAACTGGCTTTGGCGATTAAGAGGCCTGCTCGATAAATTGGTAGGTGGAGTCGGACTTAGAAGAGGAAGAACAAACCTGACTACAATTAATGCTGGTGATGCGGTAGACTTTTGGAGAGTATTGTATGCAAACAAGAATGAAGGCCGTTTGCTTTTGTTTGCTGAAATGAAACTACCAGGCGAAGCTTGGCTGGAATTTAAAATGGTGGACGATCAACTTGAGCAGACAGCAACATTCAGGCCTCTGGGGTTATTGGGGAGGCTATATTGGTATTCTGTACTCCCCTTTCATGGAGTAATATTTAAAGGCATGTTGATAAAACTAACTAAACACAATAAATAAATCGCTGAGCGGTCTGCAATGCCTGTCCCGCCCTCAGCGGAATCCAGTGATGAGTCCATGTTGGCCTAAATCCCACGGCAGGCTATGGTTAATGAGTTTATCAAAGTATGTTCTTAATGACGTTTTAAATTGAAGTGAAGTAAAAAAAACAGCACATCGTTCATTAACGTAATGCAGGGTTTTGCGTTTTTTTTAGGTTCTTTTTATGGCTGAAACTGTTTGATGCTGCATTGTTCCTACACGTATGGGCATACCTTATCCTTTTACGCCTTAACCGTAGGTTGGATTGAATGAGAGGTTTAATTTTTTTGTTGCAAAATCCGATCAGGTATTGCCGGTGATCTGATGCGCGGTAACTACCTGAAGACATGCTCCCGAAATAAATCACAAACAGGGCAAATGCGTCGGATATAGTTATTTAATATGCTTATACGCTGTCCACGCAACTTAAGCTGCCGATCAGGTTTACGATCAACGTTTTCAAACTCAGGAACAAGCTCAATGACCTGCTCAATCCCGAAGGTTCGGGATAAAACCCGATTTCTTTCTCATGTCAAGAACATTTTTAGTGAATAATTCTTGTATAACGGAAAGAATCGGGTATTTTTGAAAAAGCTATCCCGCGTGGGGGGAATATAGTTTAACAGGTGGTTTAGCCTACTGGGGCTGATGATGCAGGTACGAAGGTTTTTTGTATTTTAGTGTGTTTTTAACGTGGGATGACGCCGCTGGCTTGTAACTAGCAAGCAGCCTAAACCACCGCCCGTTGTGCAACATAAAAGCGAAATAATGAAATATACAATTAACATTAACCATGAATTAAAACTGATTGAGTATAAGCATTCAGGGATAATCTATGCCGAAGATATTGGAGAAGCATGGAAGGAATTCCTTGCACTTCATGAATTTACAAATTTAAAATATAACCTTTTATCAGATTATCGAAATGGAAAATTCCAATTTCAGCCTGAACTTGTAAAAGAGATTGTAAATTATATGGAAAAAATCGAAATGATCGTAAGGGGAAAAAAGCAAGCATTAATTGTAGATGACCCTCTTTCTGTTGCAGAATCAATGCTTTTTAAAAATGATGTCTATAAAAAAGTTGGATTTATTGTTCACGTATTTAGTACGGAAAATTCAGCTTTGAGTTGGCTTTGTAAATGATACAGTGATGAAAAATAATTACGTTGCCAAATAAATAGAACCCTGAGCGATCTGTAATGCCTGTCACGCCCTCAGCGGGAACCCAGTGATGAGTCCTTGTTGAAGTACATCCTTCACCGGGCTATTTATTTAATGGCTGTTTTAGATGGATTTTAGGAGTAAAGATAATTATTGAGCGCTATTGTGTGGTCAATTTTACGCATAATATCGTAATGCAGCCTGTTTATATAGTGCTGTGAATGAATGGTTTTTGTTGTTTTGCTGACCATATGGCATACCTTTCCCTGTCCGCTAAAAAGGGCGGATTTTCAATGGTGTATTAAGAAATTGCAAGGGATAGAAGTTGAATCAACCTTCCGGGTGAACGAATACGGGGAACTATTTTTACCAGGATCATCTTCCCTTTTTTACACACTGGACAGATGCATGGAAACCCGCATTACTCATAGTGTGCCGAGAAGCAGAACATCGGTGCTGAGAAGTAAAGTTCTGCATGCTGTAAATGAGATGGTGGAAGCAGTTGTAAGCCGAACCACCAGTGTCGCTGTTCAGGCGGAGGCACTATACCACCAAATGGTGCTGAGGTAAAGAGCCTTGGTGCTGAGCGATTTGGAAAAGTTATGCCATGAGTATAACAGGCATGGGTATAGGAGTTGAACGCAATTAAATTGCCTATGAGGTGTCGAGAAGTGGGTACATCCTGTCAAAAGCTACGGAGTATGAAACGGAGTTATAAGTATAGCGGAAGCCTGAATTATTGGCTATACGGCTGGCGTCTTTCAGAGGGCAGGAACTATATCTGGGCTTAATTACGGAACTCGGGAACCTGCATGGTAATGGCAAGGGATGAGCGCAATGGGAACACCCCAGAGGCTCGAAACCGAAGTGGCATGTAGGGGCGGACTAACTCGTAGTAGTGATGAAGCTTCTGTAATGGAAGTGGAGCGAAGGGGTTAGCTATTGTAGCTAAATTAATTACCAACCTGAAAGGGGATGAGTTTCCAAATTTGCTACATTAGAAGAGCCGTGTGATGGGAGACTATCAAGCACGGTTCTGTGAGAGGCTTGGGGTGAAATTCCCCTTGCCTACTCGACCCGCAAACCGTTAAGATGAGCTAAATTATTAACTTTTTTTAAAAAAAGCAATGTACAGCTTTTTGTATAAGTATTGGTAGGAAAAGTGCTAAATAATAGGGCTTGTAGCCCACTCAAACTGCGCAGCGGTTTGACAGGAAACCATAAAATAATCTGCTATTACTCCTGCAATTTACCGTTGCTCAAAGGTTCAGGAAATCGTGTTTAACTAGTTGTAAATTGATTATTTTTTTCCCATTTTTGCATGAAGAATACATTCAACTAAATAATTATGAAAAAATTAACTGTTGTCATACTCCTCTTTATACTTACGATATCTGGTAATGCTTATGCTCAGCATTTTACTTTTAATTTTTATTCATCAGGAAAACGTGTTTGCCTGGTTGAAAGTGAAGTTGATATAAGTATTCCAACCGTAACAATTAAGCTGCTTGACGCTGAACAAAACACAACATTTACTACCGATATTTACAGGCGGCCACTTTATAGTACCGGTGCTGATTGGATTCTGGTTGTTGCTGATTTGCCTGCAGGTACCGGGCAATGGATTGACACTAATGTTGAACCCGGAGATGTTTGGGAATATCAGATAAGACGAAAAAACTCATGGACATACAATGGTCAGACCTATGATGCAATAGGCTATGCTATTGGAGCCGTTTTGAAAGATAATTCTGAATATCAGGGGCAGATGATTTTATTGGTGACAAACGATGTCGTTAATGAGTTAAATGAAAAATATTTACGATTAAAAACAGAATTAACCGGTGAGGGTTGGTTTGTAAATGAGGTTATGGTTTCCGGCGCAGATAATTGGGATAGTGGTGATGACGTAGTTGAAATACGAAATCAAATTATTGCTGTTTATAATCATGCACCCATAAATGATAAACCAAAAGCATTGTTTATTCTGGGACATGTTCCCATGCCACGCTCGGGATCAACATTCGTAACGGCTCCTGATGGGCATGATCAGAATAAAGGTGCGAGAGGTTTTGATGGCTATTATGCTGACATCGATGGACTATATACTGATACTGCCACCTTTAACCCAGGAGGTTTGCAAATCCCTGAAGCCATAAACTATCCGGGTGATTTTAAATGGGATCAGGATTTTTTCAGTTCTGACGTTGAGATGGCTTATGGCAGAGTCGACTTTTTTGACATTTCCAGTTATAATTTGTCAGAGATGGAAATGTTAGAAATTTATCTGGACAAACTTAGCAACTATAAGAATGTTGCCAGTGGTTTTGAAATGGGTGAAAATACTGCTTTTTACAACGGATATGATAACTCTGATGATGGCACTTTCCGAACCCTTCCAGGCATTTCTAAAGCGATGAACCTATATGAAAATACCGTCGGGGCATTACATCCGCAATGGGTCCGTGACAACGGCCCTTTTAAAATTTATATGCAGAATCAAACTGCACCTGATCTGAACGAATGGAGTACCTATGGAATGGATGCAACGGTATATTCCAGCGATCAAAGCTATTGGGGATACAGCGATTGCCCACAAATGGGCAATGGCTACAGCAGAATAAGGGCTTTGCTTGCATCAAATACAAAATGTATAGTTGCATTGTGGACAACTACAACGATTAATACTTTTTATCAGTCCTGTACAGGTGACCCTCTTGGGTTTGCAATCAAAGAAAAAATCAAGCATAATTCTACCAACAATAATATTGAAACACCGCAATCGGAATGGGATACTGAAGATTGGTGGAATCGGACTCACCTGACTTTTCATGGCGATCCAACCATCAGGCTTTATCAGGCAAAGCCACCTGCTGACTTAACCATGTCAGATGCAAACGGAAATGCAACCTTATCCTGGACAGCGTCAGCCGATACGAATATATTGGGCTACAATGTGTATAAGAGTAATGCTGAATTTGGAATTTACAGCAAAATAAATTCTTCGATTTTACCAGCACTGCAGTATATTGATGCCAATTATCAAACCAATGATTGGTATATGGTTCGCGCAATAAAAAAAATGGAATCGGGCTGCGGCCAATTCCTTCAGCCCAGTATGGGTGTTTTTATACAAGGAGAACTAATCACATCTACGAATGAATATAGCGCTGAAGAGAATATTAATATCTACCCGATTCCTGCCAGTAGTTTAATAAGTATTGAAACTGATCGTAAGATTAATTCTTTGGAGGTGTTTTCTGCTGATGGAAAAATGGTGCTGAAACAAACTGATTTGAATCTGAATAGTGTTGATATTGATGTTTCAAACATAAATACCGGCATTTACATCTTATCGCTAAAAATGAAGGATGGTATTGCAAAAAGGAAGATAGTTGTCAGCAGGTAGAAGCATATAGTAAGGCCGGCAGGCCTCAGATAAGACAACACCTCTTGCCGGAGCAGAATAAATCACTGCTCCGTTTTGTTCCGATGACAGTCGAAGATTATATGCGCCCTCTTTAGGAAGTTGTTGTGTCTCCGGTGGTTTCATTCAGCAACGCCTTAGTTATGAGGCTATTTAATAAATATTCCGGGAGGATTATTTCAAAAAGTTAATATTTATTTGAGGTGTAAATGTAGTCTAAAACGATTGATGATAATTTCTATCTTTGACCGACCAAAAAAAAAGGTAATAACCAATGGATAAAATTGCTACATATAAGATATTCCCTGATTTAAGGTTGCACATAGAAGTGTTTCAAGGACCGTTAAATATTGCAGATCTCATTGAACTTAAGAATATTGAAATACTGGATGATTCTTATAATCCAAACTACAATGGTATAGTTTCAATTGAGGGGGTACAGATAAATGTCAAAACTAAAGAAGATTTTGCCAAATATATAGAATCTATTAAAAACGATTTTAGGATAATTGGGAATCGTAGAAGTGCTATTTTAACAAAAACACCTGGTCAGGTTGTTGCAGGGGTATTATATGAACGTGCTGTTAAAGAATTCCCAATGAATTTTAAGATTGTTAGTACAATTAAAGCTGCATTAGAATGGATAAACATATCCTATGATTTTGAATCACTTATTTTTAATAATATTGAGCTAATGAAAAAAGTGCAACCCAAAAATGCATTAAAACAATAGACGAAGTTGATGTAATCTCAGTGGCGATTGGGACAAGAGTTTTAGCCCGCGTCAACTTTCTTGCAACTTAACAGGCAAGAATCCCCCTCCCGGGAGCTATCGGACAGGCTACTATTCTTATACTAATGGCAAAATTGAGGGGCAAATCTCTCAAAAACGAAAAGCCTGGTCCAATATCCTCTTTTATTTAGGTGGAAAGATGTAATTGCCGCTTATGAATTTGGCCTTTGGCAACAGCCAAACCATTCATTATGGCCTTCTTCCAAACATTGGGCTACAATGTGTATAAGAGTAATGTTGAATTTGGAATTTACAGCAAAATAAATTCTTCGATTTTACCAGCACTGCAGTATATTGATGCCAATTATCAAACCAATAATTGGTATATGGTTCGCGCAATAAAAAAAATGGAATCGGGATGTGGCCAATTTCTTCAGCCCAGCATTGGTGTTTTTACACAGGGAGAACTCATCACTTCTTCAAATCACTTTAGCCTTGGCGAGAATATCAAAATCTTCCCAATTCCAGCCAGTAGTTCAGTAAATATTGAAACGGATTATGAGATGAATTCATTGGAATTGTTTTCTGTTGACGGGAAAAGGGTACTGAAACAAACTGATTTAAATTTGAAAAGTGTAGACATTGATGTCTCAAACATAAATCCCGGCATGTACCTCTTGTCGCTAAAAATGAAGGAACGGATTGCTAAAAGAAAGTTAATTATAAGTAGGTAGAACTATTATGAGGCGAACAGGGATCAGGTGAAAGTTGCACTTCTGGCCGGATTACGAAAAATCATGGTCCACTTGTATATGAGGTTTTGTTGGTTTAACTTTGGGTGCGGAAAAAGCCGATCTTTAACTGTTTCCCTGTGATCATCAGATTTTAGTGAAGTGATTCCTGTTTAACAATGATCCGGTATCTTTGTATCGGATTGATGGCGCTGACAGAATTCTGCTACTACACGGTGTAAATTTTCATAGCTTTTTTACGGTAATCACATCGTTATTTTTTGATTTCTGAGCGCTGATATATGCGCATGAAACAGTTCCGGATCCTGCACTAAATAAACACAACCCTGGCAACAAGGCAACAATCACCCTGATACATTCACCATGACGGCAAGTTTAGAACAATTTTTTTCAGATAAATTTATATGCACCGAAAATGAAATTTCTGAAGTTGTAAGCTATTTTAAACCCATAAGTGCAGCAAAGGATGAAGTGTTGGTTGAAAATGGTAACGTTTGCCATTATCTGTTTTATATTGTTAAAGGTTCCCTAAAAGCATATTTTATTGATATTGATGGACAAGAGACCATACGTCATGTCTCCTTCGAAAATCAGTTTATTTCATCCATACACAGCTTTATTAAGCAAACGCCATCCAATGAATATATAAGCACAATTGAACCATCCGAATTATTGGTTATTGCCTATGCCGATTTTAAAACGGCATTAAGTAAAAGTTCTCTCTTTAAAGATTTTTATATAAAAATGCTGGAAGGAACCTATTTGAATAATCACTGGCGCATTGAAACGTTCTTAAGATTAGATGCTAAACAACGGTACGAATATCTGCTGAAAAACAATAAGCAGCTGGTTCAACGTCTATCCAATAAAAATTTATCCGGTTTTCTGGGTATTACGCAGGAGAGTTTGAGCAGAATAAAAGCAAAAAAGTGATTATTTATCATTTGTCAATGTTTTGAAAATAGCAATACTCCAACTTTGCCGAATATTATAAATGAACAAAGAAGGAGCATGAAAACAAGATTTAAAATAGGTATAGCTTCGATAGCCATAGTGGTTATCATAGCATCGGTAGCTGCCATAAGTTGGTTCTCCATGCCTGGCGGCCAGAGAAATTTGATCGCGTTTATGATGGCAAAGGGAGATAATTATGATAACTATCAAGAATATCAGGTAATTGACCGTAATAATGAAGCATTAGCTCCAACATCTTTTAAACCGCGTGTTGCCGATACAATTAAGGGTGGTCATAATTGTAATATCGTGGCAATCACAGAAATGGTGAAAAATGAAAGCTCAAAGATGTTGAAAATAGGTAGGGTGCAAACTTCAGGAATTGATCACTACAATGGATGGCATCTCATCGCTGTTGAAGGTGCTGCGGAAGGTTCAGATCCTTATGGTCCTTCACCTCTTAGTTACTATACTGCTGGTTTGGCATCAAATTTACATACGCAAATTCTTAAAGCAGCAGAAGTTAAAGGTATTGAATTTGACGAGGTTAAAGTAGAAGTATTAAATAAATTTCGCTGGCATGGTATGACGTCTCCTGACGGGGCCGGATTTTTAGATGAAACAAATACAAATATAATTATTGAAAGTAGTGCACCTGAAGAAGTTATTCAGGAAATAAAAGAGATGGCTCTTAATTCATGGACAGCGGGAGAGGCTTTGAGAAATGAAACAGTGATTGAACCCTCACTGGTTGTAAATGGAGATAACTGGAAAAATTATCGGTCAACTCCGGGAACCTGCCTTTCTGATGAATCTTTTGTTGATAACTTAAGATTAAGTTCTATTACGGATGTCCTGAAAAAACCTGCGTATTTTGAACCAGTTGCTAAAGACGAAGATGAGGGAATTCCGGATTTTGATGCCTTGTCAAATATGGAGTTTGAAATATTTGCCATAGCTGAGTCGATCGAAAATAAAGGAAGACCCTATTTGAAAAAAATAACCATTTCGACAGCTACATCAGAAACCTGGGAAATATATTCAGATGAATTTATGGGAGATGATGATTATCCTGTTGCGCCCACTTCTCTGGAATACTTTACTGCGGGAACTGCTTTATGCTTAACGTCACAAACTACATTGGTCAGCGCTATGATGGATTTGCAGTTTGCTGATTATCGTGTTGAGAACCAGATTGATTACAAACAAGAAGCTGTAAATTCAACTGAAATGGTTGGTTATACTGATACAGTTCACTCATTCATTGTCATTGAATCGGATGAATCACAGCAACGATTAAACACTTTCTATAATAAATCTTTATCATTGTGTTTTGCAGGCGAGGGCCTGAAAAATGCAACAGATATGCACACCCGTTGCTATCTGAATGGAAAACTTATCAAATAATAATTCTGCAAGTAATCTGTTTAATTAAGCATTGTTTTACCTGTAATAGTAGAATAATGAAGACCTATTTGAGCCGTTAATCTCAGGTAGGTCTTTTTTTATCATTTGTCAATGTTTTAGAACGTGTATTGCTGCAATTTTGCCATAACATAATTAAAAAGTAATAAGATGAATTATTCAAAAATTTCAGAGAAAGGCAGAAGTCTTCTTTTGTGGATTTATACTACAATTGCGAAAAAGTTTATGAATGTTTTCAATAAACTAAGGGATAGATTCCCGCTCTTAAACAGATACCCGCTGTTAAAATACCTTTTAATTCCTTTGTTAATAACCATGTTTTTTCTGATCAGATATGTTATTAAGTTGTTTATGAATGAATTGGTAGGTTGGTCATCCAGTTTTGTAGGTGAAGTCTCCGGCTATTATCTGCCCGAAAGAGCAATTGGTTTATTCTTTGTAGCCATTATCATTATTCTGCGATTTATTTTTAGGTTGAGGAGTCAAAAGATGAAAAAGAATAACGAGTTGGAGTTGAGTTATGAAAGCGCAAAATAAACAAGCTATGTCAAAGAGGAATTATTATGTTGATATTGCAATTCTTTTTCCATTTGTTTTTCTGCTGTTTACCGGCATCGTTATGTTAAGATACCATGCAGGGATGCCAACATCAGAAACCCTGCTTGGAAATGATGCTCATTTCTGGCTGAATACCCATATTTTTTCTGCCATTGCCTCATTTGTGATGATTGTGGTGCATTTAAGTCTTCACCTAGGCTGGTTTAAAAAGGTGTTTTCTGGTAGCATAAAAAACAAATACTGGATTAGAAATCTGGTATTGGTAATTTTATTTTTGTTAACAATACTTACATCTGCTGTTCCATGGCTGTTTTTACAAGAATCCAGCATTGCAGATGCTTTACTTGGCATACATAATAAGCTGGGTCTGCTTTTAATTGTATTCTTTGCAATTCATTTGCTTGGTTACTCGAGGTGGCTGATTAATATGACAAAAAGAGTTTTTGTTAATAATTTTGTTGGTTATAAAAGGGATGTTGGCTGAAGAATTGTAAACAACAAATTGTCGCCCAAAAAAAGTTCAAGTTCCGTACATTTATGGATGGAATTGTGCTGGTTTAATCGGATACGGGAATAATTTTTTTTCTGCTTATTCATTTCCTTTTTGGTTATTCATAATGAAATGGTAGATTTGTAGATCAAGCGTGTTGCGATGTACGGCTATCAAGCACTGTTA
The DNA here is from genome assembly GCA_034005265.1 of Lentimicrobium sp. Lineage (GTDB taxonomy): Bacteria > Bacteroidota > Bacteroidia > Bacteroidales > Lentimicrobiaceae > Lentimicrobium. The sequence goes on along the minus strand of JAVEVB010000011.1, from coordinate 4,192 downwards.
TGTGAGGGGATATAAGGAGCGGTTCTGAGTTGTTTTGAATAAAGAACTGTTCCCGGAATACTGAGATGATCACCTAGCAGTCGGAAACTACTAAAAAGAGAAGACGCAACTGCCGGAGAATTCTTAATTCAGGCAGTTTATGAAGGATAATATAAATAAGGTGTGGGTTCAACCAAATTAAAAAGGAGATGGATAACGAAAATATCAAGCCCAACGAACAAATCAATAACCCGTTGCACGGAGTTAAATTAGCAACTTTACTTGAGGTTTTAGTTGAGCATTATGGATGGGAAAGGCTTGCTATGAAAATCAACATCAACTGTTTTAAAGATAACCCTTCCATTAACTCCAGCCTTAAGTTTTTAAGAAAAACGCCATGGGCAAGAGATAAAGTTGAACATCTTTATCTTAATTTGCAAAAGAAAAAGAAATAAAACACGCCATACCAGGTCTGTCACCACAATCACTATGATTCGCTAATGATTGCGTTGCATTAATTGCTTTATCTGGTTTATTCCTTTTTGCTAAATGGATCGTATCCGGAATGTTATGGTTTTTAAAAGAGAATCAAACACTGCTTAAATACCTGTTTCTGAAAGAGATGTTAAGATATTTCTTGATTTTTATGTTTTAAATTCGTATATTGGCAAATCATTTGAAAGCCTGATTTCTGATGTAAAAGGTTTAGTTCAAAATGGAAGGATTCTTTTCAATAAGGCATAGTAAATGCCTGTTAATGATTTTATTTATTGGTTTGATGGTATGTCCTGCTTGTAAAGAGGAAGAAGAAGAGACCTACTTCCGCCATAAAATTTCAGCGAATTTATATCCACTATTGTTTGATGAAGGATCAACCTGGATATACAGTAACACGGGTACTTTTCTATTTGATACTGTTGTTCTGACCAGCGTTGAAATTGATACTATAGTTTATGGGCCATCCGGTCCCGGAGAAGGAAGTCCCGGAGAAGAACAAGTGTACATTTTATCTTTTAATAGCAGTCAAGTCGGAGTTTATGAAAAACAACTCAGAGAAGATTATATATGCCGGAGTTCGGCTGTTGGCGGACAACCGTATGGGGTTGAATACCTTTCCAGTCATAAAACCGGAGATGAATTTTTGGGCGCTGAAATAGTTGAAATATTTGATGCTTATAGTGTAAATGAGAACACCTATTCGAATGTTGTAAAAATGAACGTTCAGGATTATGATGGCACCCTCCCTGGTGGTATTAATCTTTATTATGCTGATTATGTTGGAGTTGTAAAGAATGAAATCAAAGAAAATGACAGTGTTATTGCTACATGGGAATTGATAAAGTATAATGTATCTTTTTATGAAATGAATAAGTGAACTTTCCCGGAAAGCTTTGACTGCCATTTTGATACAAAACGGATGTTAATTGATTTCTTTGAACCTAAGTTTTGGCTTATTGCTACTGTGCTTTTTTCTCTCCATCGCTTCCTTTGCTTTTCGTACTTTTGCTGAATGAAATCCAATGCTCCTACCGTTGACATTGATCCGTCTGCCGGCTTTTGTTCCGGGGTGAAAAGGGCCATCAGAATGGCTGAGGATCATCTGGGCAAACCGGATGAAATGCTATGCCTTGGAGAGCTCGTTCACAATGAGGCTGAGATGGAGCGCCTCAGGGGTTTGGGATTGAATGTTATTGACCTTGAGGGGATTGTTCCGGAAGGAAAACACATTTTTATCCGTGCTCATGGCGAACCACCCGAAACATTCCGCAAAATAGCTGAGAACATGGATCAGTTTATTGATGCAACATGCCCGGTTGTTCTAAGGCTGCAGCGCAAGGTAGGGGAGAGCAGTAAAATGTTGCGAAATAATGGCAAAGTGGTCTTATTTGGTAAATCAGGCCATCCCGAAATAGTGGGGCTTGTCGGACAAACCTGCGGTAATGTTCAGGTGGTCGGTAATATTCTTGAAGCAGAAGCCCTTGATATCAGGGAACCTATGCATTTTTATGCCCAAACCACAGCCGATCAGGAAAAGTATAGTCAATTTTGTGAATTTATCAGAAATGAAGCCCTTCGGGAGGTCGGGACCATCGATCATCTTTTGTTTGAGAACAGTATTTGCCAGCAGGTGAGCCGAAGAGCACCTTCGATAAAGGATTTTGCTGCTTCGCACGATATTGTTATATTTGTAAGTGGATCAAAAAGCTCCAATGGCCGGTTTCTGGCTGGCATTGCCCAGAACATTAATCCCAGAACCTATGTGGTTTCAAATGCTGAAGAAGTTGGAGATTGGTTTGAATCCACAGATAAAATCGGCATTTCAGGCGCCACTTCTACGCCATTGTGGCTGTTGGAGAAAGTTGCAAATCAAATACGGATTAAATTTGAAGTAAAATAGGCTAACATGTACCTCAGAAAACTTACTCTTTTCAATTTTAAGAACTATAGCGAAGCATCGCTGGCGTTTTCTGAGAAAATAAATTGTTTTACCGGGCTCAACGGCGTGGGAAAAACAAACCTGCTGGATGCTATTCATTATCTTTCGTTTACCAAGAGTTATTTCAATCTTGTTGATAGTCAGAATATTAAGCATAATGAAGAATTCTTTGCTATTCATGGTGAATACGTCCGTAATGGGAGCGGCCACGATGAGGTAAGTTGCATTCAGCGCCGGAACCAAAAGAAGCAATTCCGGCTTAATTCCACCGATTATGAGAGAATGGCCGATCACATTGGCGAGTTTCCACTGGTTATGGTTTCCCCGTATGATCGTGACCTGATTAATGAAGGCAGCGATTTACGCCGGAAATACCTTGATTCGGTCATCTCACAATTCGACCATTTTTATCTTGATGATTTAATTACTTACAATAAATCACTTGCCCAGCGTAATGCATTATTGAAGGAATTCGCCGAAAAACATTATTTCGACCGGACATCACTTGAAATCTGGGATGAACAAATGCTGGGACCTGCAGCGCGCATTTTTGCACGTCGAAAGGTGTTTATCGAAGGTTTTCTACCTGTCTTTTCAAGGTATTTTGAGTTTATCAGTAATGGTAGAGAGGCAGTGAACATTGGCTACAACTCCGATCTGGCTTCCGATGATATGAAAACCTTGCTGAGTGCCAACCAACAGCGTGATTTGGGCGTCAGATATACCACCGCCGGTACTCATAAAGATGATCTCGAGTTTACCATTGGCGGCTATCCCATCAAAAAATTCGGCTCCCAGGGTCAGCAAAAATCTTTTGTCCTTGCCATAAAACTCGCTCAATTTGATTATACACAGGGGATAAAAAACTTTAAACCTGTCCTTTTACTCGATGATATCTTTGATAAACTGGATAGCGACAGGGTTTCACAGCTAATAAACCTGGTGGGTGATAACAGCTTCGGGCAGGTTTTTATTACCGATACGCAACCTGAGCGGGTGAATAAAATTTTTGAATCCACAAGCATCGACCATCGCATCTTTGAAGTTAAAGATGGTGCTGTATCCTTGATATAGAGACGATTTTTAATAATTTCATAGTTTAATCATTCATCCAGTCATGGCAAAGCGTCTTACCAACAATCAATCAATCAAAGATGTTATTGAGGAACTGATCAATACCTATCGTATTGGAGACCGATTGAGCCAGACAAAGGTTATAAGTATGTGGGATAGTGTGGTTGGAAAGATGATCGCCCGCGATACAACCCACTTATACATCAAGCACCGGATTTTATATGTTAAATTGAACTCTCCTGCATTGCGCGAAGAATTGGGTTATGCCCGCACAAAGTTGATCAAATCCCTCAATAAGGCGGCCGGCGATGATGTGATTGATGATATTGCATTTGTGTAAGTTGTCCTATGAATTAGGCATTTCTGCATTTTGAATGGAAGCTATATATAATCATTGATTAACAATGGGTTGCACCCCCTTGTTGTAATGGTGTAGCACAAAAATATAGCATCATTCAGACTTTTGCCATCAATCCAATAAAGTTACAATAGGCTCTTTTTGCTGGCAGATTCCAGCCTGCACGGCTGGCAGGTTTGCGTGAGACAAAAAACTAAGGGACGATTGAGTTTTAGTAGTAACCTGAGTTCGACATAAGAAATTTAAGAAAAAAGTAAAACAATAAGGATTGTTTTGTATCTTTATAGTGTTGAAATACAAAGCATTACAAAATCAATCCTTATGTTTGAGACCTCAAATTTAGT
>JAVEVB010000111.1:0-5843 GCA_034005265.1 Lentimicrobium sp. | reverse complement strand
TGCACCTGGACAGAAGTACGCTTTGAAGGTTCGGCCACCATAGCAGAGCCTTATACCATTGCTTCCTACATTTGGGAATTTGGCGATAGCACCTATACAGAAAACCCTGTAGCTGCGCATATTTATGAAAGTCCGGGCAGCTACGAAGCCACCTTTAAAGCTTTCAGCAATGCAGGTTGCTTTACCGAACAAAAACATCAGGTTTACATTGACCCCAGCTATCAGTTGCTTCAACTTTCAGTTAATGTGGAAAATGAAGTTTGTTTTGGTGATGGAACGGCCTCCGCAACTTTAAATGCCTCTGGCGGAACGCAACCATACCAATATTTACTGAATAACGAAACTGCCTCGGCCCAGCTGAATAACCTCACTTCTGGTGAATACCTTTTTACTGTTTTAGATCAGCAACAATGCATAGTTTCAAAAGATACCACTATCTATCCGCTTGTTTACCTTAACCCGCAAATTACAGCGCTTCCAGACAGTGGATTCTCACCGCTCGAAGTCCAATTTTCGTTCACGGCCAATAACCCTGATTCATGGGTATGGGAATTTGGGGATGGCACTTCTGATACTACGCTGCAGCCTATCCATAGTTATACAAGTTATGGTTACCAATATCCAGTATTGACACTTAATTCGGGTGAACCACATTTTTGTGTTGAAACGGATACGGTATCGATCTTTGTTGATGTAAAGGTTGAAATGGAAGCCAATAATGTTTTCACACCTAACGGCGATGGTTACAATGATTTCTTTGAGGTTAGAACGGAAGGTATTGGTGAGTTGGAAGTGAGTCTTTTCGATCGGCAAAACAAACTCATTTATGAAATCAATGAAGTTGGAGGCAAATGGGATGGCAACAATTCTTCGGGTAATGAAGCCCCAGAGGCTGAATATTATTATTACCTAAAGGCCACAGCATTTAATGGGGACAGTCATGAAAAACAAGGAGTTGTCATGCTTTTGCGTGACGACAGTAAGGTTTTCCCAAATCCGGTTAAGTCTGGCTTATTCCTGAAGGCAGAAGGGTTTACTGATCAAAGTATTGATGTCAACATCTTTAGCATAGAGGGCACAAAAATGCTAAGCAAAATTGTCCCCAATGATGACATAATTAGATTCGACATTGATTACTTACCGGGTGGACTTTACATTATACAGCTAAAGGATAGCAAGATGATCAAGTCAATTCGTTTTATAAAGTATTGATTTAATTAAAATTAGCTCATACAGTTTACAATCAGAAATACATCCGATTATGAAAAAATATTTCGTCTTAATTATTCTTGCCAGTTCCATGCTACTACCCTGGAAGTATAGCTTTGCCCAGGATAAGCTCATCGAAAAAGGAGATGCCTCAGTTAAAATGCTCCAGTACCATGCTGCTTTGGAGACTTACCTCAAAGCATGGGATAAAATGGATAAAAATTCCTACAAAAAACAACAATTAGCCATTAAAATTGCCGATTGTTATTTTGAAACCAGAAACCATATTGAGGCTGTAGTTTGGTATAAAAAGATTGCAGATGCCAAAATCACTGAAAAAAATCCAGAGCTCTGGAATCGGCTAGGTCTTGCTTTACTTAGAACACATCAACCGGCTGAAGCTGAGATGTGGTTTAATAAAAGGCTGCAACAAGACCCTGAAAATGCTATTGCCTTAAAAGGACTGGAAATTATTGCTTTTCAAAAGAAGAATCACCCAAATTATCCTTTTGAGGTTGTTAACTTGACAACTATTAACAGTGTTGCAAATGATTTTGGTCTTGCCTTCAGCCAGGAAGATCACAAAGAGATTATTTTTTCCTCTAACAGAAAAGGCAGCGCAGGCAAGCAAATGGAGCAGTGGACCGGCGGATCCTTTTCTGACCTTTACAGTGCCAGGTTCGATGGCAACAGCTGGTCACATATTACTAACGTTGATGAAGCCGAAGTAGTGAATACAGAAACCAATGAAGGGAGCCCGGCTTTCAATGGCAGATATACCACAATGTATTTTACCAGATGTTTGAAAGGTTCAACAGAGATTACTTACTGCGAAATCTTACAAAGCGACAGAAAACGCAATGGCTGGAGCAAGCCTCAGGTAGTGCTAGCTGAAGCTGGAGCTAATGTTGGACATCCTTGGGTAAGCGCAGATGAACTAACTATTTACTTTGCTTCAAACAGGCCAGGGGGATTTGGCGGAAAAGACATATGGATGGCTCAGCGTGCTGCACGTCACAGAAATTTTGAGTCTCCTCAAAATCTGGGTAAGGTAATAAATACACCGCTCGATGAGGTTTTCCCATTTGTTTGGGGAGATTCAGTTTTGTTTTTTGCCTCGGAAGGACATCCTGGTTTTGGAGGTCTGGATATTTTCAAATCAAATATTCAGGATACTACTTTCACTAAAGCTGTTAATTTACATCAACCAATTAACTCAGTTGGGGATGACTTCAACTTTGTACCAGATGATGCATCTTCCGGCCTGTTATCAAGTAACAGACCTGGAAGCATTGGCGGGGATGATCTATACAGCTATGCCAGGTTTCCCTTATATTTTGACTTAAGGGGTGTTGCATCAAACGAAAACACAAGTTTACCCATTCCGGAAACGATGGTTACGCTCTTTGACCAAAATCAAACAGAAATTACCCAAGTATTTTCTGATTTAGCAGGAGCATACCATATTGACTCTTCATTCCTATCCGAAAACCAGGATTATACCATCAAATTTGAAAAGAAAGATCATTTTGCTGTTGTAAAACAGCTTAGTACCAGAGGATTTTTATCGGATCAGTCTTTTGTGATTGATGCTGTTTTGGCACCGATTCCTGAAAAACCGATTGTGTTGCCCGAAATCCGTTATGAACTCGACAGATGGGATTTACTCCCGCAATATAAAGACTCTTTGCAATTACTCGTGACTATCATGAAGGATAATCCGGGACTCATCATCGAGTTGAGGTCGCACACCGACCCACGAGCTTCGGATGAATACAACGACGAGTTGTCCCAAAAAAGGGCCCAAACGGTTGTTGACTATCTTGTAAGCACAGGCATTGATCCTGAAAGGCTTAAAGCAAAGGGCTATGGTAAAAAAGTTCCGAGAATAGTGGAAAAAAATATTAGTGTTGATGGATACCTTTTTGAAAAAGGTGTTGAGTTAACCGAAGCCTATATGAATCGTTTAACTCCAAAACAAAAACAAGAGGCAGCATTTAGCTTGAGCAGAAGGACAGAGTTCAGGGTTTTGGCTAGAAATTTTATTCCCAAAGAGCTCCCAGCGACCAATCAGATAGAGCCTATTGTGGATAGTTTGCAGAATCGCGTTTTATACGAATCTTCTATGCATGGCAAACCTTACCTTAGCATTATTGTATTTGAAAACGCTTTGATGGCTGAATGGAGGTCGGATCAAAAAATATCCAGCATCAGTGCCGCTAAAGTTTTTGATTTATTGATAAATAATAGCATTACAAAAGAAAATATCAAGGCCAAAAATGTGGAAGAAGCAATAAAATATGGCTTCCAAAGAGGCGAGGCTGTCCTGATTGCTGAAAAGCTTGAAATTGGAGAAAAGGTGATAAAAAATTGTGAGTTTCTGATTGTGCCCGATTTAGAAGTAGAGGCTCGGTTTGGACAAGATATCATCAATAAGTCGAAGCCTTATCGTATTGAAAGTGATATTAACACCATAATTTTCGAATAGCATGAAAAACATTACTACACTTATAAGCTCGCTATTACTGTTTGCTGCAACTCTTACTGCTCAACAGGATAGAGCATTTACAAATTATATGTTTAACCAATCAATCATTAACCCAGCTTTTACAGGCTCTGAATCCTGTGTTCATGCTACCTTGCTTACACGTCAGCAATGGCTGGGTTTCGAGGACTTTGAAGGGAACAAAATTCATCCACAAAACTACCTGATGAATCTGGAGACACCACTTTTTAGCATCAATAGCGGATTAGGAGTCATTGTCCAGTATGATAACCTTCCCTTGAATCAAAACTTAAATATCAGGCTGAACTATGCCTACCATAAAAAAATTAATGATTCTCATGCCCTAAGCGGAGGTCTTTCATTCGATTTATCCCGAAGAACATTGAATTTTGATGACTTTGTTTACTTTGACCCTGGCGACCCCTTGCTGGCTTCTTCCGGCAAACAATCGGGTTCTATGTTTGATCTGGGATTGGGAATGCAATATGTTTTTAAAGAAAATTTGTTTGCAGGTGTTTCCATATATAACGTTTTAGGCTCTAAAACAGAAGTTGGATCTGTGGAATTGAATCAACAAATGCTCTTTAATTTGATGGCCGGTTATGAGTTTAAAATCCTGGACAGATTCAGAAACAAGCTTGACCTTGTAGCTGGGGCTTTATATTCCGGAACCAAGAGTTCTAATTTTATCGAAGTGCATGCTATTTTAAAATACAATGATTTTATATATGGTGGGTTAACCTATAAAACTCCTAATGAAATTGGAGTTCTGGCCGGCTTGAAATGGAATAACCTCTCTGTTGGAGCTGCTTATGACCTGGGCATAAAAGAATTGTCCAACAAACTGAGCTACGGCAGTCCAGAAGTTTATGTCTCTTACTGCTTCCCCATCAAACCTAAAGTAAAAATGAAGGGGTTTTATAATGTGAGATTGTTGTAAAATGAACAACCCTATCTAAATTAAACTTGCCATGAAACAATTGAGCGTTGCATATAGACCTGTGCTAAGGCTATTAGCAATAGTTACTTTTATCTTATTTCAGAAAGTCCCTGGCATCTCTCAAAACAATTCTTACCCAAAGGGTAATCTCAATAAGGAAAACTTAAATGTTATTCAAACGGCTGTTCCATTTCTCTTGATAGCACCTGATCCTATTGGAGGAGCAATGGGCGAAACCGGCGTTGCCAGAAAAGCTGATGTTTTTTCGATGCACTGGAATCCGGCTAAATATGCATTTCTGCATGGAGACAGTATCCCAAAAATTTTAACAGAATCAGATTCAACTGTTTATCCTAAAAGCAAAACGAAAGTAGGACTTTCCTACGTGCCCTATATGACATCCATAACAGGCTCAAATATGGCATATTTTGTGCTTTCTCAAAAAATAAAAAGCAGTGTCTTATCGCTGGCTGTTCGATACTTCAGGCAAGGCGAAATTATAATGACAGATATTCAAGGTCAGGAATTAGGGTCTTTTATTCCTAAGGAATATGCCATTGATTTATCATACGCTAAAAAGATCAATTTAAACTTATCATTTGCCTTGACAGGAAGGTTTATCCATTCAAATTTATCGAACAATTATGTTGGTGGAAATAAACTAAAGCCCGCTAACTCCTTCGCTGCCGATTTTGGACTCTATTGGCAGAAAAAAGTTGATTGGCTCCCTGACAAAAAAACTGAATTAGCCTGGGGACTTAATATTTCAAATGTGGGAAGTAAAATGTCATACTTAAGTAGTAATAACCAAGGCGCATTTTTACCCACGAATTTAAGATTGGGGCCAAGACTTACGATCGAAGTGGACAGTTTAAAATATTTAACCTTAACAATTGAAATAAGCAAACTGCTGGTTCCCACACCTCCAATATTCAAGCGTGATAGTCTCGGGAATCCTATTCCTATTCCAGGAACAAACAGATACGAAATTGCATCAGGAATGGACAATAATGTCAGTACTTTTAGAGGTTTATTCCAATCCTTTTATGATGCACCAGATGGATTATCGGAAGAACTAAGTGAAATAATTCTGGCTTTCGGCTTTGAGTTTGTAACCCAAAAGGCCTTTATCTTGAGAGGTGGATATCATATGGAATCTGAACGAAAAGGAAATCGAAAGTTCTTCAC
>JAVEVB010000110.1:0-5860 GCA_034005265.1 Lentimicrobium sp. | reverse complement strand
AGTAGGAATGCAAAGTACAGGTACTATAACTACATTAAAACACTTTGTGGCCAATAATACAGACTACAAAAGAAGAACATCGAATTCAGTTGTAGATAAAAGGACACTACACGAGTTGTATTTACCAGCATTCGAGGCTGGTATTGATGCAGGCGCTATGGCTGTTATGACCTCTTATAACCAGGTAAATGGAGAGTATGCCGGACAAAGCAAAGAGGTTATCACAGGCCTTCTGCGTGAGGATTTAGGCTTTAAATGGTTGGTCATGAGTGATTGGTGGTCGGTATATGATGCCGAAAAAGCAATAAAATCGGGACTTGATCTTGATATGCCCGGGGAACCAAGAGCTGAATATCCTGATTATATGAAGAAAGATGAATTCTTTATACGTTATTCTGCAAAATCGCTTCTTGAGGAAGGGAAAGTAAAAGAAGAAGATATTGACAGGATGGTTACCAACATTCTTACGACAGAAATTGCCATGGGACTGCTTGAGCGACCGATTAAAGATTCTGCTTATTTTAAGAACTTCGACCAACATGTAGAAGTAGCCTTGCAGACAGGAAGAGAAAGTATTGTACTGCTTAAAAATGACAATATTTTACCTATTGATAAGGCAGGTGAAATATCTGTTTTGCTCACTGGCGAATATGCTGACAAAATACCCCATGGAGGAGGCGCTGCAGAGGTTGTTGGATACGACCATGTAACCATGCTCACAGCGCTTAAAGAGATTTATGGTAAAAAAGTGTCATATATTGAAAATCCAACTGACGAAGACATAAAAACTTTCAGTCATGTGATTTATAGCACCGGAACATTTGATTCTGAAGGATGGGATAAATCATTTGATTTTTCAGAGAAAATCAATTCGGCGATTAAACATATAGCTTCATTAAATAAGAACACAATCGTTGTTGTAAGTTCTGGTAGTGGCATGAATATGACCCCTTGGAATGATGATATTGCCGGATTAATTTATAGCTGGTATCCAGGTCAGATTGGATTTAAAGGTTTTGCTGAAATAGTAGCCGGCATTACTAATCCATCGGCCAAACTGCCGATTACCATTGAGAAAAAATTCGAAGATTCGCCAGGATATGGTTACCTGCCAGAAGGTCAGCAATTGTATACCGGTTGGGATCAGGATCATAGAATTATTGACCCAATAACAGATATAGTTTATGACGAAGGTGTATTTGCAGGTTACCGTTGGTATGAAAATAAAGGAATTGAACCACTTTATGCTTTTGGCTTTGGCTTATCCTATACAACATATGAATACAGCAACTTACAGTTAGAAAACAAAACGATTAAAGCGGGCGAAAAACTCAACTTAAAAATCGACATAAAAAACACTGGTGCAGTTGATGGAAAAGAAGTTGTTCAGTTGTATGTACGAGATGTTGAATCATCGGTGAAACGTCCTTTAAAAGAGCTGAAAGACTTTAAAAAGGTCAGTTTAGCTGCCGGAGAAAAACAGACCGTTTATTTTACGTTAACTGATAGAGATTTTGCGTTTTGGGATGCAGAAACTGAAGATTGGAAAGTAGAACCAGGACAGTTTGAAATACTGGTAGGTGCAGCTTCGAATAATATTTTAGCAAGTGCTAAACTTGAAATAACCGATAAATAACAAAAAAAACACTACAAGGTTTAAAAAAATAGCCAGAATTGCGTTTTAATAAGGGCTTTAGTCCATTTTATCTTTTTTGTAACTTGACAGGAAAGTGCAACCAGGCTGGCTATTTTTATACTGTTTTATAGCTTGAATCAGGACGAATCCAATACATATATGAAAGACTTATCAATCAAACTTAGATATATCTATTTAAGGTACCTATTGATTGCGATAGTATTCATAATCAGCTATTCAACTTTTAGATGGTATTTTGATTACAAACTTGGTGCATTACACTTGAAAGAAGATTTGCTGGACTTTTGGATTCCCTTCGGATTACCGTTAATTCCAATTTCAATCTGGCTTAGAAGATCAATCAGATTTTTAAATATCAGAGGAAGAAATGATAATGGATTTTTCATTTATCAAGTTATCGCTGCATTGTCAATTTTCGTCCCGACTTTAATAACGCAGGATTACATTGAGGCTTCAAGTAGTCAATTAATAAAAGTTGATTCTCCCTATGAAATAACTAAAGCAACCAATATTGATTGTTATGAAATTAGTGATTTTAACGTAATAAAAGAATATGCCGGCGCACACCAGGCCTCTCGCACCAGCGGCAAAAACAGCGAAGATTTAAATTTTACGACTTATTTTGTAGTTCCACTCGTCGACAAGAACCAACAGATAAACACTGAAAATCATAGATTCTGGTATGGTTTTAAATTTTCGGAAAGAATGAGTAATTATGCGAATGACGATAAAAAGAATGAAAGATGGAAAACATTTTATGATGAATGTATTCGAAAATACGAGCAGTATAATTATTATCATTACGAGTACTTACAAGGTCTCGCATATTCGGACGACAGAGATGGATATATTGAGGCGATAACAGCCAGACAAAATAATAATACACGAGACAATCTGATAATACTTGAACCGATTGATGAACCTTTTGCCGATAAAACAGGAAATAAATTTACATGGATTTTCGGCTCTTTTGGAATTGGAGCATTTGTGTTTTTGTTAATGATTCTTATTCCATCCCTTAACAAGACTGAATATCTTAACTATAAAAATAAGAAGCCTTTAAAAGATGATGATTTAAAGGAAATTATACGGTTTATCATCCCAAGTGGAGACGATTTTATTTCAGCAATTCTGGTTGATGCAAACTTAATTGTATTTATTCTTTTAGTGTTTTCAGGAATAAATATTATCTCAGCTACACCATTAGAATTATTGGACCTCGGTGCAAATCGCCGGCAGGAGGTAATAAACGGAGAGTATTGGAGGCTTTTTACTTCAATGTTTCTTCATGGCGGACTTATGCATGTGATGATGAATATATTTGGCATTGCTGTTACCTGTTCTTTAATTGAACCTTTGCTGGGGCGTTGGAGAACATTAACAGCATATGTGGTTTCAGGCATTGGCGCTAGCTTAGCCAGTATATATTGGCACGAAAATACTGTAAGCGTTGGAGCAAGCGGAGCAATATTTGGAATGATGGGGGTGATGATTGCATTATTGGTTACAAAAAAGGATAATGGTGCAGGCGCTTTTTATTATCTGATTTTAGGATTATATGGTGGTGTAAGTTTACTCTTTGGGCTCTTAGGTGGAATTGACAATGCGGCTCATATTGGTGGATTATTGGTCGGAATTGCAATTGGATTTTTACTGATATTATCAAAGTGGGATGAACTAACGTAAGCCAATAAGGCATAAAATAACGACTGCAAGAGTATAAATTTCAAGCATTATATCCCGTTCCAACTTTCCAGAAACCTGTCAGGAAATAGCCTGTAATCGGCTACTTTTCCTAAACTCAACATAAGCAAGCCTGAGACAACATTACATACAAACAGCATCCTTTGATAAAAAACATATAATAAGTAGAATAGTACGAAAAGAGCAGCATTCTTGAAGTGATGAGATTAAAGCTGTATTCTTGAAGAATTTAGAAGGTTGCCGGCTTATGAAGATGTGCGGCCTGCACTCAGTTTGTTGAGAAAAAATGCTATTCATGTTGTTGCTGTATCAAATTCATCCTTAGCGATGATAAAAAAGCAACCAACGAGTGCAGGAATTCTTGACCTCTTTGATGCCTGTTATTCCTTAGACGAAGTCGAAAAGTACAAATCTTTCAAGGATATTTATCTTTCAGCAGCCAAACAAGAAGGATTAAAAACCAGGAAAATTGTTATGGTTGCTACTCAGGATTGGGATTTAATTGGAGCAAAAAAAGCTGGTCTCAGCAATGCGTATATAAAACGGAATGAAAAAATTTATCATCCTTATTATTTACAGGCGGAATTCAAAGGTTCAGATTTATCCGATCTGATTCAGCAAATAATTGATCATGAAAATCAGGAAGACTGATTGGTTGTAGAAGTATTCTGCTGCGCATAAAGTTTGGTTTAGCCGTGCAGGAAATTAACCCGCACTTAGCAAAGCGATCTCATGAGTTGCAAGTGGATGATTCCTGAGGATTTCATACCGCCGAACGTATCCGCTATGTTTATAAACTGCGGTAAAAAACAATAGTTATCTCCTGTTTAGGAAACATTTATCTTTGCCTAGACTTTTACAAATTGACTGAAAAATTTCAAGTTCCGTTTTTAGAAGATACCGCGGAGTTTCCTGAAAGCCTTAACGAAAATGCGAGAGATAAAGTCACATACAATATTCAAAAGGCAAAACGTTCTGATGACAAAAAACTCTTCAATAAACTAAAAAATACCTGCCTGGAGAAGCAATCAGGCAAGTGCGGAAAGAATGCTATTTGACTCCAGAAAACCTGGGCAGCTCCATCTGTAATATTTTTGAATCTTTTTAAAAGATAAATCTATGTTAAAAACTCCGGTAATACACCCAACAATTTTGGAAGTGCTCGCGCGCTCAGGCCATTTTGCACAAGTTGTCATTGCAGATGGAAACTTACCAGTCGGTGCTATGACAGGCCCCAACTCTACCACTGTACATCTTAACTTTCGCCCAGGACTATTGGATGCACTCACCGTGCTTGAAGGCATATTAGAAGTCTGCCCTGTTCAGGGTGCAATCGTCATGGAAAAACCCGCTGAAGCAAACGCCGGGATACACGATGCTTATAAAAAACTACTGGGAGATTTGACGTGGGAAGCCATGGAGCGCTGGGCTTTTTACGACAAAATCAGAGAACCAGCCACCACATTAATTATTCAGACAGGCGAACAGCGTCGCTTTGCTAATTTGATACTAACTGTTGGTGTAGTAAAAATGGCTGAAGAAAATAACTTTTAGAAACCTTATGTCCATTTGCAGATAAGTGGAAATGCAAATTTCGAAACAGAAAAGCTGGAATTAATTCTATTCAGCGCAAGCATTAAGTTGAAACAAACGAATAGTAACGATAGGAACCGATAAGTGCAATAAACTGACAAAAAATCTAATACAAACGAAACAGTGGTAAAACTAAATGTTATAGGATGTATAAAATTCTGCACTTAGCCAAAAGTATGGTGTTTTGGAATCGCCTACTTTTCGTAAACAATTTCAGAAAACGGAAATATGGACTTTACAACATCATTTTGCAGCCCATTTAAGTCTGAAATTATTGAAATAACGGAAATGCAAGGACAAACAGAAAATGATGTTAAAAATTTGTTGATGCATTAATGCGAAATGACTTGCACCTTTTAGAAAAATAAAATTAAATAAATGTTCCCTGCGATCCCTATAATATATTTTCTGCTTTGCGGAATTACAGGATTAATATTGTGGTATAAAATGCTTGGAATATTAGAAAATAAAGGCCAAAAGGTGAATGCTGTATTTGTAACACCTACACAATTTATTGTTTTTCTCAGATTATTAAAAAAAGAAACAAATCCTTCTGTTAAAAAGAAATATTTAATCATTTTCTGGACTCAAATTTTAATAATTCCATTTTTTATCATCGGGGAATTCTTATTGATAAGTTTAACTGCATAATTGACAATGAAAATAAAATAAACTGTCTATAAATAAAGTTTATATTGCAGGTTGGTAATGGTGTTTCATTGGTGGGCTCCTCATCTCCGTTCCGTTCTACCAGACAGGAATTCTCCCCGAAAGCCGACCCGCAACATGTTACTGAGTTTATCGAATTATGCACTTAAAGACCTTTTTTACGTTTGATGTTGCATCGTTTTTTCACTTTCGGGCATCCCCTACCCTTTTACGCTTTATGCACAGGTTGGATATAAT
>JAVEVB010000049.1:0-28423 GCA_034005265.1 Lentimicrobium sp. | reverse complement strand
AAACAAAGTCTGTTTTTTCACTTCAATCCAATGAAAAACGTCTTTAAGTACATAGTCACCCCCAGGGATGTAGTTCAACATGGACTCATCGCTGGGTCTTGCAGACCGCTCAGAGTCCTATTTATTGTGGCCAGTTATTATTTTATTTGTCAACAATACAACGAACAGGTAATCCAATTTTTTTTGTTATATGTCCATTTAATACAACTGGAGGATTATATTCACTAAAATCAATAGCCCATGCGCTTATCTTGTTTTTACTTGTAGATGACCACATTCCTACACCTCTTTCATTTAATCCCCAATTGCCATTAGCAAACCGCGAACCTGAAAAAAGTGCAGAGAATCCAGAACTTCCATTGTATAAAAGTTCTTTATATGCAAGCTTAGCATTTCCTTTCCCTACATTCTGTATTAAAGTTTCATATTCTTCTTTACTTGGTAAATGTGTTCCATCAGGACATATATTTTTTGAAGTTTCCCAATTATATAAATAACCGTATCTTTTTATATTATCCTTATTATTTTGATAAATCCAATATTTTCCACTGTCAGGAATGTATGCAAGGTTTTTTGCGAACCAAATCTGGTCACCAATTTTAATTGTAGGATAAATTTGACCGTCACGTTTATCAATAAAAGAAATAAATTTACTGCTATCAATTATTACTATTGGTTTTTCCAAACCCATATCAAAAAATTGCTTATTTATAAAGTGTCTTTCTTTATCATAAGATATAACATCACCATTAATTACAAACCCTTTTAATTCAGAATACTTATAAGTCCTTTCAATAATCGTGTCTCCAGTACATGAATATTCAATTGTCTTGTAGATATTTGGCATTTTCTCATAATAATGACCGAATATTCCTGACCAAACATTATTGCCTCTTTTTTCTGAAATAATTGAATCATATTTTAGATTGTATATATAAAGAGCGGCTATTTTCCCATCAGGAAAATAAGAAAATGACGTATCAGACAACACTTTAGTTTTAATATCTACATTACTTATAAAACCAAGGCTATTATTGCTTGTATTATAAATAAATTCTTTCCCAATGTGCCAGTATCTATTATTAGGGTCATCTTTATACTTAACATACATACTCTGAATAAATCCCTTATTACTAACGATTTTTTCTTGAATTAGCTTAATCTCTTTTACGTTGCTATCTTGAGATAAAATTGCTTTCAAATTGGAAAAGTAATGTTGATTCATAGTGTCAAGTTGGCAATAACCATCTTGAAAACTAAAAATCAATCCAAAAAGTAAAATCACACAAATTCTTTTCATAATCTAATAATATATCTACAAAGCTGTCTTTGTATAATTGGCCACAACTCGTTTACAACAACACAAACTTACCACTTTTTTTTCTTTCCTTTTATCCTCGAAATCATCTCATCTAAATCTATTTATTATGAAAATCAGTCGAATAGCGGCTCCTTTCGCACCAAAGGTGAAACCATTATTGCCGAGGCAAAATGAGAACCCTCTTAAAACAAACCCTGAACCGCCAAATTACTATCAGGTGGCAATCCTAAAGTCTAATTTAACCTTATTTTGAAATTCAGGGATCATAGAAAGTGCTTTTTTGAGCATATACACTTCAATATCAATCATATCCCTAACATTCAGGCTATTGGAATAAGGGAGTTTTTTCTCCAGTAAATCAACCTGGTTCCTATACCTTAATTTCATTAGAAAATTATAGATAAACAGTACTTCATCTACGGTCGAGTTGTTTACAATGCGTTTCTCCTTAATAACTTCCAGTCGCTCACGGGTGCTGGTCGCCAGAATCTTGTGCTGAAAAGCATAGGTTCTGGCAAACATAATTATCGGCGCAAGGGCACTTTTTAAATCAACCGTATCTGCTGATTTATCTGACGAAAGCAAGTTGGATGAAAGCTGTTGCGGCTTTGTATAATAAGTATTATGGGCCAGATGATACAGAAAAGTTGGATACTCTTCAATGGCATGATTGATTGTATTTCTCAGGCTTATTGCCAGGGATTCGTCACCGTAGCAATTCCGGAAATCAAAGAAAATTGTTGCATCCAGTAAATTTTGTGGTTCGGGAGTGGCTATCCAGTGAGCGAAGTACTTTTTCCATTCCGTTAAGGATACACACCATTGCGGGTTTTGAGCCATAATATTTCCCTTGCAGTAACTATAGCCCATATAATTCAATACGTAACAAACTTTCTCGCCAAGTTTCAAAAAATAGGCTCGTGTATGGTTTTCCTTTTCTTTGGGAACATCGGCATAAATGATTGCATTGTCCTGATCGGTAAACAATGTTTCTTCTTTCCGGCCTTCGCTTCCCAGACAAATAAATGAAAAATCGACCGGGGCTTCCCCGATCTCACTTATGGTCAGTTCAATAATTCTTTTAATGGCTGCGTCCGAAAAAGCAGAAGTAATGGCCGTAAGGTTTTTAACAGATAATTCGCTCTTTATAAGAGGCTTTATGAGTACCAATAGTTGAGCATAAATTTGTTTGAGTGCTTCGGGTGTTTCGGCAATTTGAATTTTCGCGATTAAGAATGAAAGTGAATTCAATATATCCTGCCAGATGGTTTCAACATTAAACACTCCGGTTATTTCTCCTTTATTATTTTTTACGGGCAAGTGATGGATTTCATGCTCTTCGCATAGGTACATAGCCTCAAATACAGTTGCATCCTGAGTGGTATAAATAACAGGCGAACTCATGATTAAATATGCAGGATTATCCAGCTTCAATTTGAGTTGGAGTATCCGTTTTTGAACATCTGTATTGGTAATGATCCCAATGTAATCGCCGGTTTTATTTGTCAGCATAGCATAATCTGCTTTTTTTCGGGCTATAAATTGGATGAGTTCTTCAAGTTCAACTTCGGCATTGATTGAAATCACTGGTTTGACATAAGATGCCACAGCTTGTCCTATCTGAAACTCGCTGGCTTTAAGTGAAGCGATTACTTCATTGGAAATAGATTTTTCACTTTCATGTATGGTAATATCATCAATAATACCATCGCAAATTATACCATCATCAGAGGTGTTATTCAATACAATAAGTGAAATGGCAACCACAGCAATTGATCCATCCTTCTTTTGAATTTTTAAAACCTTGTTTTTTATGAATCCATCTTCAACAAGTGAAGCCCTCACACTTTTACGGTCCTCGGAACTGGCAAGCAAACCAAGAATATTTATTTCGGCCAACTCATCTAAATGATTAAACCCCAGTATTTTGATGGCTGTTTCATTGGCGAAAATGATTTTGCCTTTTTTATCAATGCTGGCTTTAAAAAAGCCGACATTCAGGGTGCTGATCAATTGCTGGTAATCAACCGAGCTGAATCCGGGGTTTGCCTCACTGGAAATGTCTTTAACAATGATAATATTTACATCCTTGCCATAAAAAACAGCCGTCGAGGAAGTTACCAATACTTCGACAAATCCTCCATTCTTCCTGTTCAGGTTTAATTCAAATTTACCACCTTTGATCGTATTCCCGGAAAAAATTTCAATGATATCACTATTGTTGTTTTTACTGATGATCTCATCAAGAGGCAGATCAATAAGTTCCTTTGTGTCGTAGCCTGTCATTTTGCTGATGACCGCATTGGCGAAACTGATTTTCCGGTCAATCAGCATAATTAATCCTTCGGTGGCCGCTTCAACCAGGGTAAGGTATTTTTCTTTTGATCTCTGCAACTCATCTTCAGCTTCTCTGCGCTTTCGTTCAATGTTGAGACTTTGCTTAATGATATAAAAAAGCAGGAATGCAATTAATATAGATATGCCAACCGATATCCAAACCATCCTTCTGGTCATTTCGGTAATCTCCTTCTTGGCATCTTCTATGTAAATGCCGGTGCCGATGACCCAATTCCAGGGTTTAAACAGCTTAACATACGATAGCTTGGGGACAATATGGAGTGAATCATCTTTCCATTGCCACATATAATCCACATAACCGTGCTCCGATTTTTTTACCGTTTCCACGAATTCAACAAACATCTTCT
This sequence comes from Lentimicrobium sp., assembly GCA_034005265.1. GTDB lineage: Bacteria > Bacteroidota > Bacteroidia > Bacteroidales > Lentimicrobiaceae > Lentimicrobium. Next base: position 24,397 of record JAVEVB010000049.1, on the reverse strand, counting down.
TGCCATGCGGATCCTGAAAATTTGTCAAGTCTTTGCCATTCAGATCGTTCCGATATGGGTGAACGATCATTACAGGAGTCATATCGGTTATCCAGAAATAATCTTTGTTTTCTTCGCCGTAACGCAGGTATTGTATTCTCGATATAGCAGTTTCCTGAGCTTCACCCCTGCTTAATAAACCATCCCTTTCATCGTTTTCATATTTTGACAAAATACTCCATGCAGAATTGGTCAGCTCTTTGATCATTTCCCGCTTACCATTCATGATATTCTGCTGAAAACGGGGAATTATAATTAGAAAAATAGTCAGAATAAACAACAGAATTGACAGGATAGTAGGAATTATTATTTTTAAATAGAACCTTTTCATGTCAAAAACAGTAGGTGTGAAGTTTCTTTGTTTCACAAAGTTAACTTAAAATACAAATCGGCAACATGCTTTCTTCTGCCTTTTTCTTAAACGGATTTTGATTTGATTCCTGATGAAAATACCAGCCAATAACCTTCTGGGAAACGTGCCGCACCCTGATTGTATTTATCTAAATTGCCGCATTTTAAACCCGGGTTATATTACCAATACAGGAGGTATAATAATCATCATACAAGCCCTCAACATTCTTCTATAGCCGTCTGAGCGCAATGGACAGGGCCCAGCCTCACTCATAATCCGGATCCATCTCCGGCGTCCTTAAACCCGCGACTTCATTGGCTATCAGTATAAACACATTCCAGCACAATCCGCGGGTTGATGTCCACCATGAGTCCGTTGTTTCCCATTGGGTGGGGATGAATTCCTTGCTGAAAGGCCAGTCAGGATTCAGGTAAATTTCGGCCCACACCCTGTTTCCCATTCTTTTAATAGCAGGTTCCCAGCCATGTTTCAGGCCGGAGATGTAAGTGCTTGTATTATTCTCCCATCATGCGATAAAAGACTGATTGTGGAGAATGTGTTATAGAGCTATGACCTAATTCCTTACTTTTACAAAACAATATGCAACTCGACTACATTGATAAAATTAACGAAGATGGCGATAATATCGTCAGGCTTTACGATTTTAACAGTGCCGAGGCGGTCAAATTCAGGAAGATCGTTCTTCAAACACTTGTTTTAGATAAAAAGCTCCTCGAACTTTCTACAATTGACTTTATAGTAGCCCGAAACTGTAAACTAACCCTACGCATTTCCCTGGAAGATGAAGGAATAACCACCTCCGACAAAATACAATTCTTTTGCGATCTGACCATTCCTGGCTATGAGCGAATAATTGCTCTACTGGAACAATTTTCCAACAAAGAAACCAAAGGATATCAGTTTCTTTATGATATTGACAGCCAGACTGATTTTTTGTTTTCGCCGGCTGGGACATGGTAAATAGTTCAGAATTTTATCAACCTCACTGTTTTTTATAATCCGGATCCATTTCAGGTGTTCTTAAACCCGCGACTTCATTGGCCATCAGTATAAACACATTCCAGCATAATCCGCGGGTTGATGTCCACCATGAGTCCGTTGTTTCCCATTGGGTAGGAATGAATTCTTTGCTGAAAGGCCATTCTGAGTTTGGCTATGGTGACGAATTATCTATAGCAAACTTGAAAGTATCTCTGAAATAGAAAGCCTTGCGCCACAAATTACCTCATCGCTGGCACCGTAGTACATAAAAATGTCGTCGCCTTTTACATAGTGGCCGTTGGTAAACACCACATTGCCGAAGAAACCGGTTTGTTCATAGGGCTGGGTTGGCTCCATGATGGGCTCCACACTGCGTGCCAGCACTTTCGTGGGATCGTTGATGTCCAACAGCAATGCACCTAAGCAGTACCGGTGATCGGCATTGGCGCCGTGATAGATTTCGAGCCAGCCTTTTTCGGTTCGGATGGGTGCAGCACCGGCGCCAACCCTGGCCGAATCCCAGATATCGGGACGAACCGTGGCGATGCATTTGTGCTGTCCCCAGTGGATAAGGTCGGGTGATTCAGCCAGCCAGATGTAATTGCCACCCAGTTCTGGGCTGCTCGGACGGTGCAGGGCATAATATTTGCCGTTTATCTTTTCCTCGAAGATGGCACAATCTTTATTGTGCGGAGGGAAAATCATGCCTTCGCGGCTGTAATTTTTCCAGTCACTGGTGCGGATAAGGCCGACACCCACTCCAAATTCAGATACTTCGGTGAACGAAAGGGCAAAACCATCTTTCATGGTGGCCACACGGCAATCTTCAATGCCAAAGGTTTCCAGTTCCCCTTTGCCAAAAATGGGGGGGTAACCTTCAGGTTCAAAAAAATGAACCCCGTCTGAGCTGCATACAAGTCTGAGGTAGCTGAGTGTTGTCAGGTAGTCTTTCTTCTTATAGTTGATCACGCGAGGGTCAGTCGCATCCAGATCGAAGTCATTTTTATCGAAACTCAATATCTCAATGTTTCCGTCCTTATTATATACCGGGAAACTGATTTTCCCTTCTATTTGTTTTGGCCTTTCGGCGACACGCAACAGCAGCCATACTTTACCATCGAATTCAAAAACACCGGGGTTAAGCAGACAGGTAATTTCCATACCTTCAATGCCGGGTTCAAGGTCAGAAGGCCTCAACAACGGATTTTCAGGGAAACGTTTTGCTATGTCCATAAATTTTTAATTTCAAAAAAATCAATTTTCTTCATTAATAGAGAAGAAAAACTATTCCAGGTTTCAATCCACATGTCAGGCTTAAAAACAAGCTTCCTCAAATTTTCTCTCAACCTGAAAAACAACAACACAAATCCAAAGTTTTCAATACATTGATTTACAATGTGGTGAAGCGAATCACAAAATTACAATCGTTTGCGGTAAATGTGTGTACGGCATATTCCTTATTGTGTACGGTGGGGTGCAAAGATGGCAGATTTCTGATTTCAGACCTGCCTGACTTCCCAATGCCACATAATTTGATAACCAATAATTAGTCAGGCAGGCAGGTTGCAGATTTCTACCCTTCTCTCTCTATTAAGGGCAAGAATTTCAGCTTATAAATTGTACCAGACTGAGGTGCACGTATCGATGCTTAATCCGATCTGTTGGAAGGAGGAAACCTGCCAGCCTGTCAAAGTAAAATCAATGCGGGTAGAATAAACGTCTCAGTCGTTTTTTCCCCGGAATTCCAAAGGCGAACAGCCATAAGCCTTACCAAACAAATCGTAAAAATGGGTGCGACTGGTGAAGCCGGTTTGATCAATGATTTCGCTTACCGTTAGTGAGGATGATTTGAGCAATACAGCCGCCTTTTGAAGTCGCCGCTGGTTAATGAGGCTATGAGGTGTGGTGCCCAACACCGACTTGGTTTTGTTGTAAAGCGCTGATTTGCTCACGGCCATTTTATCACATAACTTTTCGGACGTAAGGTCTTCATCATCAAGATTTTCGTCAATAAATGCAAGCATTTTCCGAAAGAACGGATCAGGAATTTCATTTACCAGTGCAGGATTATCTCCGGACTTGCCAAAATACGCCTTAATATTCTTACGAAGTTGAAGCAGCTTCTCGATACGTACTTTCAGATGATCGGGGTGAAATGGTTTGGGGATATAGGAATCTGCGCCTGCTTTCAGTCCGGTAATCCGATCTTCAATTTCAGCCTTTGCGGTAAGCAAAATTAACGGCAGGTGGCTGGTATCAAAATTTTCATGTAATTTCATGCACAACTCTATCCCATCCATTTCAGGCATCATAATGTCTGAAACAATCAAATCAGGTTTGAATTGCTGCACCTGATGCAAAGCCTCAATCCCATTTTCAGCAAAAAGCAAGGCATATTCCGATTGCAGAAAATCACGAAGCAGTTCTAAAATTTCCGGATCATCATCCACAAGCAGAACGACAGGTTTGTGTTCCCCGGAATCCTTTGTCTGCATAACTGAAGACTCTTTGGATTCGTTTAAATAACTGATTTCCTCGGGTTGATCTTCGGTTTCACTAACGATGCTATGCAAACTGAGCACATGAACATCGGGAAAGGTCAGGAAAAAACGTGTGCCTTCACCAGTAACACTCTCTACCCGGATACTTCCCCTGAGCAACTCCACCAATCCCTTGGTAACGGCCAATCCCAGGCCTGTGCTACGGTAACCGGGGAAACTCCCTTTCTTCCGTGCCGAAGAAATGCCAAAAGGCTCAAAAATCTTTTGAAAATACTCCCGTTTGATGCCAACGCCACTATCCTCGATTTCAATCAGCAACACCTGACCTTCCAATTTTACCGTTGCTTTAGCAAAACCACCGGGCTTATTATATTTTATCGCATTGGATATCAAATTGGTGACAATACGGTTAAACTTATCAGGATCAATTTTAAAAAGCAATTCTTTATCCGGGGCATCCAACTCGCAGCGCACGTTACTTTGTTGTGCAAGCGGTTCAAGGTCCGAAATCACTTCACCTATGATGTCCCCCGGACGACAAAGTTGAATGTTTAAGGGCTCTTTCCCTTTCTCCAGCTTGCGAAACTGCATGATTTCGAGCACCAACTTCTGCAATTTCAGGCTGTTGTTGTAAACCTTTAGCAAACGCGGATTTTCGAGCGTATTCTTTTTATCCTCAATCAATGCGTGAATGTGCGAAGTAATCAGTGTGAGTGGTGTTCGAAACTCGTGAGCCACATTGGTAAAAAATTCAATCTTGTAGCTTTGCATTTCGGCTTCCTTTTTCTGCTCAAATTCCTGCTGAAGAATGGCCTTCTTTCTTGCTTCTCGACGGCGATATGCCAAAAAAAACATCCATTGAATGCCGAAGAAAAGCAAGATATAGCCTATGATGGCCCAGGTGGTACGCCAAAAAGGCGGATGAATGGTGATGGCGATCTGACGCATTGCTTCCGTCCAGGTGCCATTTTCATCACTCACCCTGATTTGCAGCACATAATCGCCCGATGGCAGGTTGGTAAAGGTGATGGGCTGATTGGCCGGGTTAATGGTCCAGTTGTCATCAAAGTTTTTCAAACGGTAAGAAATCCGGTAGCGCTCCTGCCCCCAAAATGCAAGCGGTGCTACCTGAAAGCTCAACGCGTTCTGATTGTAACTTAAATCCAGAGATTGCTGATGGTTTATACGCGAATTCAAAACGCTTCCTTCGCCAGGTTCAACCAATTGATTGCGTATAGAGAGCCGGTTGATGCCTATGGGCGGGAAATACGATGAAAAACGGATATCCTTTGTTTGCACAATATCAAGCCCCATGGTACCGCCAACAAACAAACGGCCGGATGCCGCATCAAAAAAGGAAGCTCCATCGGTATATTCAAAGTTAATCAGTCCATCGTCGGTACTGTAACTGCGTACATTTTTATGTTCCGGATCAATCAGCGATAAGCCCTGATTTGTAGTTACCCAAAGATTTCCCAGGTTATCGGCCTCAATGGCATGAATGCTGGTGTTTTGCAGATCAGACTGGAATTGCCACGATTCAATCTGCACCGTATCAGCCGAAACCGGCATTATTCCAAACAAACCATTACTGGTACCAGCCCAGATGCGTTGGTTTTTATCGGTAAACAACGACAAAATATCATCATTGGTTACCTTTCCGGGATACAATCCGGCATCGTAACGCGCCATTACACGCTTTGTCACTGTATTGTAACGATAAATCCCCATTCCCCGGCTACCAATCCAAAGGGTACCCGGTTTATCAATGGCCAGGGCATAAACAATCTGCTTTTGCGGAAGATTTTTGTCGGGAGAATTGTCCAGTAACAATTGCTCGGCAGCCAAAGGCCGGGAACCTTCACCGTAATCGAAATTTATCCTGATTACCCCATAACCGCTGGTGCCTAAATAAAAATCGCCTTCTGAATCTTCAACCACGCGGTAAACCGAGGCGAAGGCCGGAGCCGGAATTTCAGGAAAATCACGGGGGAAGTTCCTGATGGTTTTAAAGCCTGGTAAAATCATGTCAATGCCCTGGCCATCGGTACCTACCCAGATCGTACCATCTGCTTTTTCGTGAAATGATAATACCGAGTTATTACTCAACCCGTTCTTTACTGAAATATTCCGCAAGAGCTTACCATCGACATCAAAAACGTCAATGCCCCCGCCCTTGGTCCCCACCAGTAAATGCTTATCACGTGTAAGCAATATGCCACGTACGATAGGATAAGCAAGCAGTGTGGAAGGTAACTGCCTGTTGGGAAATTCCTCCAGTTTCAGGGTGTAAGCGCCATTACCATCGGTGCCGATCCACAACAGGTCCGGATCGGTTTCAAAAATGCATAACACACGGGTGGCAATAGGATTCCTCTCTTGTTGACCAGCCGAAAGACTGAGTCTGTCAAAACGGCCAGTGCTGAGATTGTAGGTATAAATTCGTCCTTTTTCAGTGCCCGTCCACAATTGGGTCTCTTTTCCCGAAAGGGCAAATGAAGTAATAACATCATCAGGGAGAAGCAATAGAACCGCCATTTTCGCGTTGAGGTCAACCTGAAGAGCTGCCCCGCCACGCTGTGTGATCAAAAGGAAGGGCTGATGATTAATAAGCAGCGCAACCGATGATGTCAAGGTAGATGTAACCGGCAAATCCATCAGTAAATCGAGTTGGCTCCCTGAAACAGTCCATAATTTACCCGTCGCATCAAGACAGTAAATTTCATTTCCCAGCAAATGGACCCGCTTTATACTCAACGAGGTTTCATAAGATGCACCCTGGAAAGCAAGTTTTTCGAATTGCCTTGTAGTCGCATCAAACCTGAATAAGCCTACGCCAAAAATTGAAACTACCACGCCATTTTTTTCGGACTGACCGATGGATATATCATTCTCATAGTTTATTTGCTCCAGTCCCTCGTCGAAATAAGGCGTAAAACGGTCGTGCACATTATCGTAGCAGCACACGCCTTTATTGGTAAGCATCCAAAGCGGACCTTCTGCCGTAGGATAAAGCTCCCTAATTACGTGATTGTGAATAGATGAAGAAAATTTTCCTGGCAGGTAAGTAAGCATCTGACTACCGTCGTAGCGGTTAAGTCCGTTCCAGGTACCCAGCCACATGTAGCCTTCGGCATCTCGAACAATGGTATTCACAGCGCCATTTGACAATCCCTCGCGCCTGTTGATAAGCTGCAGATTGGAAGGCTCCTGTGCTAACAGGGGGAAAACTCCGGTAAGCCAAAAATAAAGAAAGAAAATCAGGATTCTTAGTCGCATGATTGTATAAACGAACAAGGCAAAGTTAGGGAAAACTAAGAAAGATAATTATATTTCATTTTGACTTCCCTTAACAATGATAATGATAATCGTATGAGGTCATACAAAAACAGCACGCGTGAAATTTTGAGCTTTCCCATAACTTCTCAGGTTAACAATAGCATTTTGGTTTCGGTGTCAGTATAGGTATAGAGTACCGCAAAGATATAGAGAGAAAACTAACACTGAGGTTTGGTGCAGATGTATCCCTTGATTTTAGTCATTCGAAAATTGATTATGACTTTGCAACAATCGATAACCGTGACTGGAAAATGGACAGGAAAACCTATCAGCCTGGAATTAATCTGGTATTTGGAATGAATTACGTATTTATTGATAAATTTGTGGTTGGGGCTGAATTGCTGCCATACTTCAGCTAAACCACTGGAAAATCGGAGGAGCTTATTTGTGCTTTTCCTACCAATGAAGCGTTGAGCGCTGATATTTAATGGTTTAATTATGAATTATCAAATAATTCAGTACTTATGTCTTTTTTCTATAGGTATTGATTGAAACCCTTTGTTAATTTTGACCCTCCGGACCTCCCCAAGGTAAAAAATTACAGGAGAATATAGAACCAATAAACACTCAACTGTTTATCGCATGAACAAGCTGTCAGGAACCTTGTTTACTAAAAAACGCATTCACACACTATGAACTACCCAAAAAAAGTAACCATTGGCGACATCACCGTGCGCGATGGGTTTCAGCACGAAGAAAAATTTATTCCTACCGAGGCAAAGCTTTGGGTGGCTGAACAACTGATACTTTCAGGTTTCAGGCACATTGAAGTGACAAACTTCGGCAATCCAAGAGGCATGCCGCAATTTAACGATGCCGATGAATTGATGAAACGCCTGCACAAAAGCAAGGTGGTTGCTGACAAAATAAAAGAGGTAAGCCTCACGGCCATCACCATACGCGAGAAAGCAATTGAGCGGGCTATTGAAGCCCGTAAAGAAGGATGGGGGCCTGACCGAATTTTATTGATGGTATCCACCAGTGAGTCGCACCACCAGAAGAATTCGGGATTATCGCTGGATGATTACTGGAAAATGGCCGAAAAATATATTCCAATGGCACATGATGCCGGACTAAAAGTAAATGGCACAGTTAGCACCATCTGGGGTTGCCCAATTGAGGGGCCAACCAAAATGGAAAAGGCCATTGATTTTACCAAACGCTGGCTGGATATTGGTGCCAACGATGTGGAACATGCCGACCACGATGGTTCTGCCTCTCCCGACCGGGTTTACCGTTATTTTTCGATGCTGCTGGACAAGGTTGATCGCCCCGAAAAACACATTGTGCACCTGCACACCACCCGCGGCTGGGGACTGGCCAATGTGCTTGCCGCATTACAAGCTGGCATGACCAACTATGAATCCACCCTGGGCGGCATTGGCGGACAGCCGGCCAATTTTGTGGATGGTGTACCCGTAGCCGGAACTGGTTCATATTACTACAAAGATGCCGGAATTACCGGATTAGTCTCCACCGAAGATATGGTAGTAATGATGGATGAAATGGGCATTGAAACCAACCTCGACATTGACCGGATTTTAGAAACCGGTAATATGGTTGAACGAATTGTGGGACACCGTTTACGCTCCGAAAGCATCAAAAACGGCAGAATTCCCAAATCACTGAGCGGAAGAAAATAGCAAAATAGTATAAACATAAAAAGGGAGCACAGATCGCCTGGCTCCCTGCTTGATTGTATCTGTCAGAATTTAAAATGGTAAATCGTCCTCTGGTGCCGGTACTGCCGGAGCAGGTGAACCACTTGTTGAGCATTCATTCGAAGATGAAAAATCAGATGAGTTTTTGTTGCCCAACATGGTAAGGTTATCACATTCTATCTCCGTAATAAATCTTTTCTGACCGTCCTTTTCGTAAGACCTTGATTTAATTCGCCCTTCCACATATATTTGAGAACCTTTACGGAGGTATTTTTCAGCAACCTCGGCCAGGCCGCGCCACAGCACAATATTGTGCCATTCCGTTTGTTCCATATCCTGTCCATCCCGCGTACGGTAAACTTCACTGGTTGCTAATGAAAAAGAGGCCTTTTTTACACCTCCATCAAAACTGATGACCTCGGGATCCTTTCCAAGGTTACCGATCAATATAACTTTATTTACACCTCTAGACATAACTTTCTTCGTTTTAAAAATTTATGAACAAATATAATAATAAAAAACGCAAAAAAACAAAAACAAGGGCAACCAAATGATAATTGATACTGCTTATTGCCAATATCTATGTAAGTCATTTCCTCCTATGATCTTAACCTTTATTCATTTTACCATTTTTGATGTTTCAAGGAATTTTTCAATCATACGTGAAACCGGCAAACCGAATTCCAAGGGATTGTGCTGCCACACCAGAGCCTCAGTATTTGCAGGAAGTTTATCTACGTAGAAATAGCGAGCATGAATTACCTGATGCGTTAGAATATGGCGAACATCTTTAGGCGCGGGAACAAGCTTACCTTTATCCGCTTCAAGCAAAGAGTGTTTAACTTCAGAAGGACTTAGAAGCCTTTTGTCTTCAATCAAGGGAAACTCCCACAAATTTTTCCAGATATCATTTTCAATACGCTTCTGCATAAGTAGTGAGCCATCAGGCTTTTGAAAAATCAAATAATTGAAAAATCGCTCCCGCTTTAATGAAGCCCCTTTGGGAACAGGTAATTCAGTTACCATATTATTATTGTAAGCAAAGCAATCCTTCTGAAAAATACATTCATTGCAAATGGGTTGCCGGGGTTTACACAAAAGAGCACCGAACTCCATAACAGCCTGATTGTAAGTGCCAGGATCATGAGAATCAATAAACTCCAATGATTTCTGATAAACTTTTTTATATCCCTGAGAGGAACCCACGGGCTCATGCAATCCAAAAATCCGGGAAAACACCCGTATGACGTTTCCGTCTACCACCGGAACCGGCTCATTACCGCAAATGGAGGCAACCGCAGCAGCAGTGTATGGTCCAATGCCCCTTAACACAATGAGATCGTTGTAATTTGAAGGGAAAAAACCATCAAACTTATCTACAACCATTTTTGCAGTGGCATGCATATTCCTGGCACGGCTATAATATCCAAGACCTTTCCAAACAGAAAGCACCTGTTGTTCAGAAGATTGGGCTAAATGAAAAACCGTAGGAAAATTTTCCAAAAAGCGGTAATAGTAGTCCAACCCCTGGTCAACCCGGGTTTGTTGTAAGATTACCTCCGAAACCCATATAGAATAAGGCTGCCTGGTATCACGCCAGGGTAAAAGACGTTTATTATTGGCATACCACTCGTAAATTATTCGGTTAAAGTTCATTGACATGTGCGAAAATCACTTAAATTGAGGCAATTGTGTTTATTTTTTATGCTTAATATTCGTTTTGTTTTTAAAAACCTGTATATTTGCACCCCGTTTAAAAAATTAATTCTCAAATCATTAAAACTTTCAATCAACATGACAAAAGCAGAAATTGTAGCTGAAATTGCTAGTAAGACCAATATTGAGAAGGTTGCTGTACAGCAGACTGTTGAGGCTTTCATGGACGCGGTTAAGGACTCATTGGCCAACGGCGAAAACGTATACCTCAGAGGTTTTGGCAGCTTCACTACGAAAAAAAGGGCAGAAAAAACCGGTAGGAATATTTCCAAGAATACTACCATCATCATCCCTGCTCACAACATTCCAGCTTTTAAGCCTGCCAAAACTTTCGTCAACGAAGTTAAGAACAAGGTTAAATAAATTGTTGTTCACCTAAAAAATATTTTATCATGCCCAGCGGAAAAAAAAGAAAAAGACATAAAATGGCAACGCACAAACGGAAAAAACGTTTGCGCAAGAACAGACATAAAAAGAAATAGGTTTTCTTGATTTCGGGAAATGCCATCGCATGCTCATTAAATTTATGGGCTTGCGGTGGAATTGTTCCCTGATTTTGATTGGGTCCTTACTTTTTAAGATCCGTATGCACCGCGTACGCTTCTTTTAGTTTTTTGCCACTTTCTTAAATTCGAGCATTTTGAATAAGGAGCTGATTATCGATGCAGGTCCTTCAGAAGTAAATATTGCACTTCTTGAAGACAAGGATCTGGTCGAGCTTAACAAAGAAAAAAGTAATAGTAGTTTTGCAGTAGGCGACATTTACCTCGGGAGGGTCAAAAAGATTATGCCCGGCCTGAATGCTGCTTTTGTGGATGTTGGTTACGAAAAAGACGCATTTCTCCATTATCTGGATTTGGGGCCTCAGGTAAACTCACTCAACAAACTACTCAAATTATACCTTACCGGGAGGCCCGACCTTCCAACCATGGCCAACTTTGAGCCTGACGCGGATATTGAAAAAACCGGGAAAATAAGCAACGTGCTAACTTCAAACCAGCAGGTGCTTATTCAAATTGCCAAAGAACCCATTTCCACTAAAGGCCCAAGAGTTTCATCAGAAATTTCGTTTGCCGGAAGATATCTGGTACTTGTCCCCTTTTCAACACGGGTTTCTGTTTCTCAAAAAATAAAGAGCGCAGAAGAACGGAGCAGGCTTAAACGCTTAATTACCAGCATTAAACCGAACAATTTTGGCGTTATTATCCGCACTGTTGCCGAAAATAAAAAAGTTGCCGACCTGGATGCCGACTTGCGCAGCCTGGTGGTTAAGTGGGACACCTGCCTGGCAAAACTCGCAGGAGCAAAAGCACCCCAGAAAATTTTAAGCGAAATTGATCGTACCACGGCCATTCTCAGAGATTTGCTGAATGAATCTTTCAACAATATTCATATAAATGAGCCTGGGTTGTATGAAGAGATCAGGACATACATCAAAACCATTGCCCCGGATAAAATTGATATTGTAAAACTTTTTAAAGGAAAAGTTCCAATTTTCGAGCATTTTGGTATTGACAAACAGATAAAAAATTCGTTTGGCAAAATCATCACCATAAAAAGCGGCGTTTACCTGATTATTGAGCATACTGAAGCCCTGCACGTGATTGACGTCAATAGCGGTCATCGTGTAAATTCGGAAATTTCCCAGGAAATGAATGCCCTGGCAGTAAACCTGGAAGCAGCGGCTGAAATTGCGCGACAACTAAGGTTGAGGGATATGGGTGGAATTATTGTGGTTGATTTCATCGATATGCACGAGGGAACTAACCGTCGTAAGCTCTATCAGAAATTAAAGGAAGAAATGAGCAAGGATCACGCCAAGCACACAATCCTTCCTCCTAGCAAATTCGGTCTTGTACAAATAACCCGTCAAAGGGTAAGACCTGAAATGAATGTTCAGATACTTGAAAAATGTCCCGCCTGTGGTGGAACCGGCGAAATAAAACCAAGTATCATTATTATTGATCAGATTGAAAATAATATCAGATATCTCATTCAGGATCAGAATGAAGCCTTTATTAGGGTTGCACTACACCCTTTTATGTACGCTTATCTGGTAAATGGATTTCCTTCACTTCAAATGAAATGGTATCTCAAATACAAACGATGGATCAGGCTGAGGCCCATGCCTTCCTACCATTTCCTTGAATACCGGTTCTTCAATAAAGTTGATGACGAAATTAAAATCTGATCTCACGTTTTATTATTGCAGAATCAACATCTGGTAGCAATTCCTTGTATTTTTGCGACTGGTCAGTATTGAATTGTCTTTAAAATCTATAAACCTATACAAAATGGACACTGTTGTAAGTGGCATCAGGCCTACCGGAAACCTACATCTTGGAAACTATTTCGGAGCGTTGCGGAATTTCATAAAAATGCAAAATGAAAACAACTGCTACTTTTTTATAGCTGATTATCATTCACTTACCACCCACCCTACCCCAGCCGACCTTCATGGAAATGTAAAAAGTGTATTGATTGATTACCTGGCCGCAGGACTTGATCCTGAAAAAGCCACCCTTTATCTGCAGAGTGATTTGCCAGAAACTGCCGAGCTTTACCTGTTCCTAAACATGAATGCCTATTTAGGCGAATTGGAACGGGTTACTTCATTTAAAGATAAAGCACGGGTGCAACCGGATAATATCAATGCCGGGCTGCTCACCTACCCTACCCTTATGGCTGCTGACATCATCATCCATAAAGCACAGAAAGTGCCGGTAGGCAAAGATCAGGAACAACATCTGGAGATGACCAGGACATTTGCCAACCGCTTTAACCGCTTATATAATGTGGACTATTTCCCCGAACCGGTTGCCTATAACTTTGGCGAACAATTGGTGAAGATCCCCGGACTTGACGGTAGTACAAAAATGGGTAAATCGGAAGGCGAAGGAAATGCCATTTTCCTGAACGATGAACCGGAAGCCATTCGTAAAAAAATAATGAAAGCAGTTACTGACAGTGGCCCAACTGAACCCAATCAACCAAAGCCCCAGGCCATTGAAAATATATTTGCCCTGATGCAGGCACTCTCAAAACCCGAAACTCTTGCCCATTTTGAAGGGGAATACAATGAATGCCGAATTCGCTATGGCGATATGAAAAAACAACTCGCAGCAGATGCCATCACCTTCACAGAGCCTTTCCGCGAAAAAATCAAAGAAATCGGTTCGGATGAAACTTACTTAAAAAAAGTGGTGAAATTAGGCCGCGACAAAGCCCACGAAAGTGCCTCAAAAACCATACAGGAAGTGAGGGACATTATTGGTTTCAGAAAATTCTGAGACTTTTATCGCTTTTAAATTCTACACAAAAAAATCCCGGTAACATTACCGGGATTTTTTTGCCTTTTATAAACCTTGAATGCTATCCACATTTATCTTGCTAAGGTAACGTTACCGGCTTCAATTTTTACGATATAAGCCTCATTGAAACCTCTAGCTTTTATACTTTTAAGGAGGCTTTCGGCCTGAGACCTATCCGTTTCGCAACCCGCAACATATTTATTTAACTTACCGGAAGGATATATTTTTATCTGCTGCACCCCTTTGAACCAGGGATCGTTTACCGGAAGTCTGTTTCCTACGGCAGCCATCTGAACACCATAGCAAAAGGCAGAAGGGTCTGCTGTTTTTCCAATACCAGAAGACGCAGCTGAATTCGGGGGAGACTGTGACTTAATAATCCCGGACTGCTCATCAACAGGCTTTTTTTCACCCATACAGTTTCTGAAGAAATCAGGGTCAAACAAATAAATATCCACTTCATCACCCGCTTTAAATACGTTCGGATTAAAGCCTGGATCATCAACCCGTTTTTCAATGCTCAGGATTTTAAACTCTGTTCTCCGGTTTTGCTGATGTTCCTCTTCAGTGCACAACACTCCATCCGAACATTGATTGACCAAACGGGTTTCGCCATAACCTTTGGCTACAAGCCGGGAGGGATCCACACCCTGCAGGGTGATGTATCTTACAGCAGCTTCGGCCCGCTTTTGCGACAACTCATCGTTGTATGCATTTGAAGCCCTGCAATCGGTATGTGAAGAAAGTTCAGCAGTAATAGGATACTTTTTCATAATTTCCACCAGGTTATCAAGCGCCGGTTTAGCATCCTCACGGATAAACCATTTGTCAAGATCATAATAGATGTTTTCAACCCGGAACGATTTATTTACCTCAAGTTTGTCAAGCATCAATGGGCGGGGAATATCATATATCGCCGAAGTATCGGCTTCCATAATCCTGAAATTCAGGCAATCATCCATGTAATCGGGCTTCACGGCCTTACTTATGTAGAGTACATCTTTTTCGGCAGGCAGGGTAAAAACACCCTCAGCATCTGTTTCAAACACCTTCACTTTATTGGTTTTGGTATTTAATACAAAAACCATTGCCCCTTCGAGCGGGGTTCCACTGGTTTTATCCTTGACCAGGCCTTTCATTGAAAGCGAGGCGATTTTGGCTTTAACCCGCACTGGAATGGTCTTAATATTAGGTTTTGCATTGCGGAAAGCATAAATATCGTCGCTTCCCTGTCCACCGGTGCGATTTGAGCTAAAAAAACCGGAAGAAAGATCGTTTGAAACCGCAATGGAGAAATCATCATAGGAAGAATTGATGGGAGCATGCAGGTTTTCGGGATCAGTCCACTCGCCATCAATTAAACGTGAAATATAAATATCCTGGCCACCATAACCCGGATGGGCATCGGAGGAAAAATAGAGAAGTGTGTCATTTACAAGAGTAGGAAATCCTTCGTTTCCGCTGGTATTTAGCTTTTCACCAAGATTCACAGGTACAGTCCATGTGCCATTTGAGAGGGTCGATTTATAGAGGTCAGTACCTCCAATGCCTCCTGGCATATCTGATACAAATATCATTGTATTCCCATCGGATGAAACAGAAGGATGCCCGACTGAATATTGATCGTTATTGTAGGGGAATGCCTTAAATTCGGTTTTACCATCATGAATATCTGCAGAGAAAATTTTAAGCAGATAGGTGAGAATTCCTTCTTGTTTCTTATTTCCCGCATGTTTGGTGGTGCGGGTTAAAAACATCTTTTTGCCATTTTGGATAAAGGAAGCCGGTCCATCATGAAAAGTTTGATTGAACTGTGAGGACATGACAACCGGTTGGCCCATGTCGCCCCAATAATCTTCAAAATATTTAGGCGTTGACTGATAAAGGTTCAGGTAATTGAAGTTGGTCCAGCCATACCGGTGATTTTCAATCAGGCTTGGGTTTCGGTCAGAAGTATAAACAATGCCATTTTTGTAAAAAGCAGGCCCAAAATCACTATATCTGGAATTCAGGTTTGTTGCATTTTTAACTTCTGCAGGGGATTGTAAAGACAGCCATTCATCCATATTGGCACAGTACCCTGCAAAAAGTTCACCCCTGGGATCATCGGGCACAAGCGCGGCATACTTTCTGAATGCTACTTCTGCTTCCTTATATTCCTGCAGGGTGCGCGAAGCCTGGCCCAGATAAAAATAATGAATGGGATCAATATCGTTATACTGCAAGCAACGTTTATACCAGGACCGTGCTTCCTGGGAATTGTTTACCAAACGATAACTCTCGGCCAACTTTAGCGTGGCCTCCTTTTTCGTTTTATCATTGTTGCTTTTTGAAGCTTTAAGATAGTAGGGGATGGCCCTTGAATACTCATAAAGGTTATACATCCGGTTGGCTTTTTTAATCTGTGCAAAGCCGCTAATCGTTGTTACAAACAATATGAATGTCAGAAGGCAGGTTATTTTTCTCATTTCGCTTAATTTTTACTCCATAAACCAGTAAATGTCAATTCAAATCCGATGTAACTTAAAAGAAGAACCTTGGAGTCAACATCCTGTCTTTGTACAGGTTAAAATCGAACCCTAACCTGATCTCATGAGAACCTTTGTTTTGAGGCAACAGTTCGTTCAGATAAATATCATAGGAGTATCCAACCCTGATTTTTTCGGTTACCCGGAATTCGGTCATCATAACAATGGCATGTTCTGAACGATATGATGCACCAATCCAGAAGATATTATCAAACAATATACTGGCATTTACATCCACCTGCATTGGTGCATTTTTCACAAACTTAATGAGTGTAGATGGTCTGAAAACCATCTTATCATTAATTGGAATTGCAACTCCTGCCATACCGTAAAAGTGGCGCAGTAATTTGGTATAAGTAGATTTATTATCCACTTTTATTACTGCATAGTCATTTTGAAACAATTGTTTTGAGGATAATCCCACGTACATCCGGTTGCTTTGATAATATATACCAAAGTTCGCGTCCGGCGTAAAGCGCTGAATATCCTGTGGACTGAAGGTATAATCATTGTCTTCAACATTAATCTGACGCCAGTCAAAATCAAAGTATTTGAACCCCGCCTGTAATCCGAAGGCAAGGTTTCCCCTACCCAATAAAAGACGATAGGCGTAGGTAGCCATCACACCTTGGTTTCGGGTTGGCCCGAGCTCATCCTGATAGGCATAAAGTCCTATCCCGACTTTGTTGTTTCGGGTTGACAGGTGCGCCCCTGCCGAGAACGTGCGTGGCGCCCCATCAATGCCCACCCATTGATAGCGGTTAAGCAGATCAACGGTGAGCATCTCACGGCTGCCCGCATAAGCGGGATTGAGCGCAAGCTTATTAAACATATACTGGCTGAATAAAGGGTCCTGTTGGGCGAAAGCTGTTAGGCTGATGAACAGGAGAAGTAAGCCGGTTAACTTTTTCATGGTATTGAAGTTTTTTTGTTTTTCAGAATCAGTTTTCACTTCTTACATAGATCCAACCAGTAAATGTTTTCACATCTTTGATTTCAAGAATGTAGTAATAGGTGCCATCAGGTACACGGTTACCTTTCATATTTAAGGCATCCCAATATACATTCGTGTTGTCGTAACGTTCACCTTCCCAGATTTTGGTTCCCCAACGGTTAAAGATTTTAACCGTATTGTCCGGGAACCCTTCAATGCCTTTTATCTTCCAGGTGTCGTTATTGCCATCTTCATTCGGAGAAACACCATTGTAAATAACCAGATCATCAACATCGGGTTCGGGCATTACTAAGATATATACCATGGCATCATCACAAAGCACCGGTTCCCCTTTATCACAAATGGTGTAACACAAGGAATCGATTCCGGAGAATCCTGCATAAGGCGAATAAGTAATGGTTCCATTGGAATTCACAACTACCAGCCCGTTCAACGGATTTCCGCATATGCTTACCGTTAATCCACCATTTTCAGGATCACTGTCATTGCCCAACACATTTACAGTCACCGAAGTATTAAAAGCAGTGGTATCATAATCATCCACAGCCTCCGGTGCATAGTTAATCCCTTCCAGATGAACCAATACCGAATCTATTGACTGGCAACCCGTAATCAGGTCGGTTACCAATACAGTAAACGTAGTATGGTTGGTAAGGATATGGGTCATCGGGTTGCTGGTGTTTGAATAATACAACAGGGAAGCAGGTTGCCAGTTGAAAGCATAAGCCCCTGAGCCACCTGAAGCCGTAACGTCAAGTTGTGTACTGGTATTGAAAGGTATTGAAAGATCAGGTCCGGCGTTGACGATAACCGTTTCATGAATGGTTAGCAGCATCTCATCGATAACCTCCATACTTCCACAGCCTTCGGCACCTGTTGCTTTGACAATGAGGGCAATAACACCTGTTTCACCGTCGGCAGGCACATATGTTGGGGTGATGGTGTTTCCATAAAGGATTGTACCATTTCCGTTGGTTGTCCACTCGAGGGATACATAATTTTCAGCACCGGCAAGGAATACAGTATAATCCTCACCCTGGCATACTACCATATCCGGACCAGCCGTTACGAATGGCTGTCCATCAATAGTAAGTATCATTGTATCGCTAACTGGTCCGCAACCTGATGCTGATTCAGCAGTAAGGGTAAGTATAACCTGACCATTGGCGATATCGCTTACACTCGGCGTATACCTGGGCTTTTGAATACTGACATTGTTGAAAGTACCGCTTCCACTTGTAGTCCAGTAAACCGAAGTATGGTAGGTAGCTGAAGCACCTGAGAGGGTAAAGCTTTCTTCTTCACAAATACTGAAATCCTCTCCTGCTGTCACCGTGGCCTGACGCGAGATATTCAGGATGATCACATCCGAAACCGGCGCACATGAACCCTGGGATTGTGCAGTTAGGGTTAAGCTGACTGTTCCTGCCACAATATCCGTAGTTCCCGGAGTATAAGTGGTGTTCAACTGGGTTGCATCACCAAAGATTCCATCACCTAATGTTGTCCACAACAATGAACTGGCATTGGCTACTGTCGCAGAACTGGTTGTAAATATGTCATTTTCACAGATTGTTGCATCTGCACCAGCATTGATTATAGCTTGTTTTGAAATGGTAAGCGTCATCTGATCACTAACCGCTTCGCATGGGAATGTAGCATTTCCGGTAATGGTCAGGGTAACTGTTCCATTCAGTATATCAGACTGACTAGGAATATATACGGCATTTACCAGTGAAGGATTGGTGAATGTACCTGATCCTGAGGTTGTCCATATTACCGATTGCGCAAATGCTGCTGTCGCTCCTTGCAGTGAGAATGACAATCCTTCGCAAGTTTCATCATCATTACCGGCAGAAACCATAGTTTGCCTGTTGATGGTCAATACCATAACATCCATAACCGGATCACATGGTTCAGGAGCCTGTCCGGTTAAGGTCAGGCTAACCGCACCACTGATGATATCAGCCACACTTGGTGTGTAAACAGGATGGATCAGCGTAGCATCATCAAATGTACCTGTTCCTGAACTGGTCCACATCAAACCAATGGTATTCAATGACGAGGCATCGGTTGGGCTAAAGGTGGAACCTTCGCAGATGGAGGCATCAGCACCAGCAGAAACAGCAGCTTCATTGCTCAGGGTAAGGGTCATGGCATCACTCACTGTGACACAATTACCCTCAGAATAAGCAGTGATTGTCAGGATAACCTGTCCATCATCTATATCATTCTGACTTGGTGTATAAGTGGGATTAATCACCGTTTGGCTACTGAAGGTTCCGGTTCCTGAAGTTGTCCACATCACCGAAGTCTGGAATGTTGCGGAAGCACCCGAGAGCGTATAAGAACCTCCTCCACAGATGGTAGCATCGGCACCCGCGTTGGCTGTTGCCTGGCGGTGAATGGTCAGTGTCATTGCATCACTTGCAGGTGAGCATGGACTTGACGAACTACCGGTAATGGTAAGGATAACAGTTCCACTGGCAATATCGGCTGCACTTGGGCTATAAACCGGATTTATTGCTGATGGGTCAGAGAAAGTTCCTGAACCACTGCTTGTCCAGGATACACTACCGGCAAAAATAGCGGTAGCCCCTGAAAGCTGATGAACCGAACCTTCACAGATGGAAGCATCTGCGCCCGCATTTACATCAGCCTGACGGTTTATGGTCAACACCATTTGGTCAGAACTGCCACCACAAGGTGCTGAAGAAGATACAGTCATGGTTAAGATGACAGAACCATTCAGAATATCAGCATTACTTGGTGTGTAGGTCGGATTTTCAAGACTTCCGTTGTTGAATGTTCCGCTTCCGCAGCTTGTCCACAAGATGCTTGCCTGATTATTGGAAGCAGCCGAGGACAGGGTGTAAGCTGAGCCTTCGCAGATAGTGGCATCATCACCGGCATTTGCGGTAGCTTGTGCACTTATGATCAACACCATAGCATCAGAAACATTTCCACAAGGAGCTCCGGATTGTGCTGAAAGGGTAAGTACAACAGAGCCTGCAGCGATATCAGCAGTACTCGGTGTATAAACCGGGTTCAGTGAACCTGCATTGTTAAATGTACCTGTTCCGTTAGTGGTCCACAGCAAGTTACTGGCAAACGCAGCGGTTGCTCCATTCAGTGAATAAGTTGCTCCTTCGCAGATTGACGCATCGGCACCTGCATTCACTGCAGCCTGACGATTTATGGTAAGCACCATGAAATCAGCATCGTTTCCGCAAGGTGCTTCAGACGAAACATTCATGGTAAGTACAACCGAACCGTTCAGGATATCAGAAGCGCTTGGTACATAGTACGGATTTTGAATATTGGGGTTGCTGAACAATCCTGTTCCACTGGTAGTCCAGAGAATGGATAAAGCATCTGTAGCAACAGCAGTAGTGATGTTATAGGCACTACCTTCACAGATGGTAACATCCGGTCCGGCATTGGCAATGGCATTTTCACTGATAGAGAGAACCATAACGTCACTCGATTCACCACACGGTGCGAACGATTGAGCTGTAAGTGTGAGTGAAACGCTTCCTGCAATCACATCGGCACCACTTGGGGTGTAGATAGCATTCAAAACTGTGGCATCGGCAAATGTGCCTGTGCCGGAAGTGGTCCAAAGTAAACTTTCAGCATGGGCTGCATTGACACCATCAAGGGTGTATGGGCTTCTTTCACAAGTAACTCCATCCGAACCTGCGTTTGCAACAGCCTGCCGTGAAATGGTAAGCATCATTTGATCCTGAACATTTGCACAAGGTGAAATTGCATTTCCGGTAAGAGTCAGAATAACCGAACCATTGATGATGTCAGCCATACTTGGTGTATAGGTTGGATTTACAGCAGTCGGATTGCTAAAGAAACCGGTTCCGCTGGATGTCCAGAGTACAGAGGATGCATTTTGAGTATTTGCATCAGTTAATTGATAGGCTGAGTTTTCACAAATCAAGGCATCATCACCTGCTGATACAGTTACCTGCGGGCTTATACTCAATACCATTTCATCAATAACAGCCACACAGGGGAACGGAGCCTCACCCGTGAGTGTCAGAATAACAGAACCAGCAGTGATGTCAGCATCACCCGGAGTATAAACCGGATTTTGAGCTGTTGCATCGTCAAATGTTCCGTTACCGGAAGTTGTCCAGAGCAGTGAAACCGTATTCAGTGAAGTTGCTTCTGAAAGTTGATAGGTACTGGTTTCGCATATTAGTGCATCGGCTCCGGCACTGACGTTAACCGGTGCCTGAATGGTGAGTATCATCTCATCAATAGCTGTTAAACAGGAGCCTTCAGAGAACGCTGCAATAATCAGGGTAACCTCACCATCATCGATATCATTCTGACTCGGAGTATAAGTAGGATTGATACTATAAGGACTATTAAATGTTCCTGTACCAGTTGTTGTCCAGAATACCGAATATTGGTTATTTGCGGTTGCACCAGTCAATGTGTATGGTGTAGCGCCACAAATAATATCATCCGGGCCGGCATTTGCAGTAGCCTGACGGTTTATGGTAAGGATCATTTCATCCTGATCCATAGGACAAGGTGCAGATGACTGACCAGTGATGATTAATACAACTGAGCCATTGGTGATATCATCAGCACTTGGCTCATATGTTGCGGCAAGCAAGGTTGGATCGTCAAAGACTCCTGTGCCATTGCTTGTCCACATTACACTCGTTGTATGCAGGGTTGTAGCTGTAGTAGTAATATACACCTCACCTTCACAAATCTCAACATCACTTCCGGCATTAACCAGTGCCTGATGACTGATATTCAATATCATGGCATCCACTGCATCTGGGCATCCGTCATAAGAACTAACCGTCATAGTCAGGATAACTGAACCATCATCAATATCATTCTGACTTGGTGTATACATCGGATTTTGAACATTTCCACTACTGAATGAGCCGGTTCCGCTGGTGGTCCAGAAGATTGAAGATCCGTTACTAGCAACAGCATCGGTAAGCGTGTAAGTTGATCCTTCACAAATCGTGGCATCTGCACCTGCATTGGCGGTAGCCTGTGCATTGATGGTCAATACCATTAGATCACTAGCCTCAACACATGGAGCGGCAGACTGGCCGGTTAGGGTCAGGGTTACGGTTCCGTTGGCAATGTCAGTTGTACCTGGAGTATAGATCGGATTCAGCGTTGTTGTGCTGCTGAATGTGCCGTCTCCACTGGTGCTCCACTCAATACTGATGGCATTGGTGGCTGTTGCACTGCTTAAAGTATAGGTTCCGCTTTCACAAATCGTGGCATCAACACCGGCATTTACAACTGCCTGTTTGCTGATGGTTAATGTCATCTGGTCGACTGCATTGCTACATGGACTTGCAGATGTTACGGTCATGGTCAGGATAATAGAACCATTGAGGCGATCAGCGGCACTTGGCGTATAGGTCGGATCTTCGATGCTTGCATTGTCGAAACTTCCGGTTCCACTGCTTGTCCACAATATGCCGGTTGCTCCGGTTGCTGTTCCATCCAATGTGTAGGTTGATCCTTCACAAATCGTGGCATCTGCACCTGCATCGGCGGTAGCCTGTGCATTGATGGTCAATACCATTAAGTCACTGACTTCAACACATGGAGCGGCAGACTGGCCGGTCAGGGTCAGGGTTACTGAACCTGTAGCTATGTCTGCTGTGCCTGGGGTGTAGATCGGATTCAGCGTTGTTGTGTTGCTGAATGCGCCGTCTCCACTGGTACTCCACTCAATACTGATGGCGTTAAGAGCTGTAGCTGTGTTGAGCATATATGTACCAGTTTCACAGATAGTTGCATCAACACCGGCATTTACAACTGCCTGTTTGCTGATGGTTAATGTCATCTGGTCGACTGCATTGCTACATGGACTTGCAGATGTTACGGTCATGGTCAGGATAATAGAACCATTGAGGCGATCAGCGGCACTTGGCGTATAGGTCGGATCTTCGATGCTTGCATTGTCGAAACTTCCGGTTCCACTGCTTGTCCACAATATGCCGGTTGCTCCGGTTGCTGTTCCATCCAATGTGTAGGTTGATCCTTCACAAATCGTGGCATCTGCACCTGCATCGGCGGTAGCCTGTGCATTGATGGTCAATACCATTAAGTCACTGACTTCAACACATGGAGCGGCAGACTGGCCGGTTAGGGTCAGGGTTACGGTTACGTTAGCAATGTCAGTTGTACCTGGAGTATAGATCGGGTTCAGTGTTGTTGTGCTGCTGAATGTGCCGTCTCCACTGGTGCTCCACTCAATACTGATGGCATTGGTGGCTGTTGCACTGCTTAAGGTATAGGTTCCGTTTTCACAAATCGTGGCATCAACACCGGCATTTACAACTGCCTGTTTGCTGATGGTTAATGTCATCTGGTCGACTGCATTGCTACATGGACTTGCAGATGTTACGGTCATGGTCAGGATAATAGAACCATTGAGGCGATCAGCGGCACTTGGCGTATAGGTCGGATCTTCGATGCTTGCATCGTTGAAACTTCCGGTTCCACTGCTTGTCCAGAGAATGCCGGCTGCATGGGTTGCGGTTGCATCGAGCGTGTAGGTTGATCCTTCACAAATCGTGGCATCAGCACCTGCATTGGCGGTTGCCTGTGGATTGATGGTCAGTACCATTAAGTCACTGACTTCAACACATGGAGCGGCAGACTGACCAGTAAGGGTCAGGGTAACTGAACCTGTAGCTATGTCTGCTGTGCCCGGGGTGTAGATCGGGTTCAGCGTTGTTGTGCTGCTGAATGCGCCGTCTCCACTGGTGGTCCACTCAATACTGATGGCATTGGTGGCTGTTGCACTGCTTAAGATATAGGTTCCGCTTTCGCAGATGGTTGCATCAACACCGGCATTTACAACTGCCTGACGGTTGATGGTCAGTACCATCTGATCAACGGCATTTACGCATGGTGATGCACTGGTGACAGTCATCGTCAGGATGACTGAACCATTGAGGCGATCAGCGGCACTTGGCGTATAGA